>DASUZD010000240.1:0-31756 GCA_036377055.1 Gaiellaceae bacterium
GCGGAGTCGCCGGGGACGACGGTGACGCTGAACGCGCACACGGCGTACTCGGTCGGCGAGACCGGCCCGACCGGCTACAGCCGCTCCGACTCGGCTGACTGCGCAGGCGCCTCGATCGCCAACGGCGAGACGAAGACCTGCACGGTCACCAACGACGACATCCAGCCGGTCCTGCACGTGATCAAGCACGTGATCAACAACAACGGCGGGGCCGCGGTCGCGAGCGACTTCACGATGTCGGTGATCGGGACGAACCCGTCGCCGAGCTCGTTCCCGGGCGCCGAGTCGCCGGGCACGACCGTCGCGATCGACGCCGGCTCGTACTCCGTCGGCGAGAGCGGCCCGAACGGCTACTCGAGCAGCCAGTCGGCGGACTGCGCCGGGACGCTGCACGTCGGCGACGTCAAGACCTGCACGGTCACGAACGACGACGTCCAGCCGGTCCTGCACGTGATCAAGCACGTGATCAACGACAACGGCGGCCCGAAGAGCGCGAACGACTTCACGCTCAACGTCAGCGGCAGCTCGCCGTCGCCGTCGTCGTTCGCGGGCGCGGAGTCGCCGGGCACGACGGTCGCGATCAACGCGGGCTCGTACTCGGTGACGGAGGGCGCGCACACGGGCTACGCCGACTCGTACTCGAGCGACTGCACCGGCACGCTGCACGTCGGCGACGAAAAGACGTGCACGGTCACGAACAACGACATCCAGCCGAAGCTGGTCGTGATCAAGAAGGTCGTCAACGACAACGGCGGCACCAAAACGTCCGGCGACTTCACGCTGAACGTGAGCGGCACCAATGCGTCGCCGGCGTCGTTCCCGGGCGCCGACTCGCCGGGCACGACCGTGGCGCTCGACGCGGGCTCCTACTCGGTCACCGAGGGCGCCCACGGCGGCTACACGACGTCGTCGTCGGCCGACTGCTCGGGCTCGATCGCGGTCGGCGAGACAAAGACCTGCACGATCACCAACGACGACATCCAGCCGGTCCTGCACGTGATCAAGCACGTCGTGAACGACAACGGCGGCACGAAGAGCGCGTCCGACTTCACGATGAACGTGAGCGGCAGCTCGCCCTCGCCGTCGTCCTTCGGAGGCGCAGAGTCGCCGGGCACGACGGTCGCGATCAACGCGGGCTCGTACTCGGTCACCGAGGGCGCGCACACGGGCTACGCCGACTCGTACTCGGCCGACTGCTCGGGCTCGCTGAGCGTCGGCGACGAGAAGACGTGCACCGTCACGAACAACGACATCCAGCCGAAGCTGGTCGTGATCAAGCACGTGATCAACGACAACGGCGGCACGAAGAGCGCCTCGAACTTCACGATGAGCGTGACCGGCAACAGCGCGGCGCCGGCCTCGTTCCCGGGTGCGGAGTCGCCGGGCACGACGGTGGCGCTCGACGCCGGCTCGTACTCGGTCGGCGAGGGCACGCACACCGGCTACGCCATCTCGACCTCGGCCGACTGCTCCGGCTCGATCGCCGTCGGCGAGACCAAGACGTGCACGGTCACGAACAACGACCAGCCGGCCAAGCTGGTCGTGATCAAGCACGTCGTCAACGACAACGGCGGCACCGCGACGGCGGCCAGCTTCACGATGTCGGTTACCGGCGCCTCGCCGTCGCCGTCGAGCTTCCCGGGCGCCGAGTCGCCGGGGACGAACGTCGCGCTCAACGCCGGCAGCTACTCGGTCGGCGAGAGCGGCCCGTCCGGTTACAGCCGCTCCGACTCCGCCGAATGCTCCGGCTCGATCGACATCGGCGAGACGAAGACCTGCACGATCACGAACGACGACGTCCAGCCGAAGCTGGTCGTGATCAAGCACGTGATCAACGACAACGGCGGCACGAAGGCCGCGTCCGACTTCACGATGAGCGTGGCCGGCAGCTCGCCGAGCCCAGGGTCGTTCCCGGGTGACGAGGGCGGCACGACGGTCGCGATCAACGCCGGCAGCTACTCGGTCAGCGAGAGCGGCCCGACGAGCTACTCGTCGAGCTTCTCCAGCTACTGCACCGGGTCGATCGCGGTCGGGCAGACGAAGACCTGCACGGTCACCAACAATGACATCCAGCCGAAGCTGGTCGTGATCAAGCACGTCGTGAACGACAACGGCGGCACCGCGAGCGCGGCCAACTTCACGATGTCGGTGACCGGCGCTTCGCCGAGCCCGTCGAGCTTCCCGGGCGCCGAGTCGCCGGGGACGAACGTCGCCCTCAACGCCGGCAGCTACTCCGTCGGCGAGAGCGGCCCGTCCGGCTACGCACGCTCCGACTCGGCCGACTGCTCCGGCTCGATCGACATCGGCCAGACGAAGACCTGCACGGTGACGAACAACGACGTCCAGCCCAAGCTGATCGTGATCAAGCACGTGGTGAACGACAACGGCGGCACCGCGACGGCGGCGAACTTCAACATGACCGTCACCGGCAACTCGCCGAGCGCGAGCTCGTTCCCGGGCGCCGAATCGCCCGGCACGACGGTCGCGATCAACGCAGGTTCGTACTCGACCGGAGAGACGGGGCCGAGCGGCTACGCGCGCTCCGACTCGAGCGACTGTGCCGGCTCGATCGCCGTCGGTCAGACGAAGACCTGCACGATCACAAACGACGACATCCAGCCGAAGCTCGTCGTCATCAAGCACGTGATCAACGACGACGGCGCGACGAAGACGGCGGCCGACTTCACGATGAGCGTCACCGGCAGCTCGCCGACCCCGTCCAGCTTCCCGGGGGCCGAGTCGCCCGGCACGAACGTCGCGATCAACGCCGGCTCGTACTCCGTCGGCGAAGGCGCGCACACCGGCTACGCGATGACCTCGTCCGCCGACTGCTCCGGCTCGATCGCGATCGGCCAGACGAAGACCTGCACGATCACGAACGACGACGACAACCAGGCGCCGGTCATCACCAGCTTCACCGGTACCAACTCGCTCTTCGGGCCGCTCGTCTTCGTCCCGAGCGTTTTCAACGGCACGTTCTACGACTCGGCGATCAACGACAACCCGTGGATCGTGAACTGGAGCTTCGACGGCGTGGCGGATCCGCCGAACGACAGCGTCCCCGCCAACGGCACCAACAACCACACCTTCGGCCCGCGATCGCACACGTACGGCTCCGCGGGCTGCAACCACTCGGCGACCGTGAAGGTCACGGACAAGGACGGCGCCTTCGACACGAAGACGATCACGATCGGCGTCGGCACCGGCGCGTTCCTGCCGCCGGTCACGAACACGCCGGTGACGAACAAGCTGAAGAACGGCCAGGTGCTGCCGGTGAAGATCCAGATCACCGACTGCAACGGCGCAGGCGTGAACAACCTGAGCCCGGCGATCCGGCTTGTCGAAGGCGATCAGACCTCGGTCCCCGACGACAGCGTGGTGCAGATCACGCCGCCGTCCGTGTCGAACGCCGACACGACTGGCGTCATGCGGTCGAGCGGCTCCGACGGCTCGTACATCTACAACATGAGCGTCAACCTGCCGAAGATGAACACCGACTACACGATCGAGATCTTCCCGTACTGGACGAGCGGGACGCCGTCAGGGCCAAGCATGCGACACGTGATTCAGGCGACGAAGTAGGCGGGCAGTCAATCCGAGGACAAGCAAAGGAGAAGCACCGGCTCATGAACAAGACCATCACCGCCGCGGTCGCGACCGCCGCGGCACTCGCATTGCCCACCGCTGCCACCTCGAAGGCGCTGCCGCAGCTCTTCGGCGCGGTCGGGCCCGGCAACGTCCTGACGCTGAAGGACAAGGCGGGAAAGCCGATTCGGACGCTCAAGCCCGGCAAGTACACGATCACCGTCCAGGACCAGTCGAAGACGCAGAACTTCCACCTCGTCGGGCCCGGCCTGAACGTGAAGACGTCGATCAAGGGCCGGAGCTCGAGCGGGTGGGCGGTCGTGCTCAAGGCGGGCAGCTTCCGGTACTACAGCGATGCAGCTCCCTCCAAGCTGAAGGGGTCGTTCAAGGTCTCGACATAGGCGGCGCGGCGGCGGCTCGGCGAGGGGGCCGTCGGAGGGCTCCCCTCGCCGCATTACCGGCGGCTTTCTCGACCTTCGGGCAGGGCTTGACGAAGCCGTTCGACCTACCTTTCGTGGGGTAGTGCTGACATGTACGCCCAAACACAGATGACTGTCCGCTCCCGCGTCTGGGTGCTCGCTACCGCAGTCGTCGGGTCCCTGGCCACGCTCGCCCTGATGGAGGTCGAGAGCCTCCACTTCGCGTACCGCGCGTTCGGACTGCACGTCGCACTGGAGGTGACGGCGTCCTTCGTCGCGTTCCTCGCGGCGCACTTGATGTACGGGCGTTTCCGCGAGGACGGGCGGCTCGACGACCTTGCTCTGGTGTGCGCGCTCGCTGTGCTCGGCTGCGCGAACTTCTTCCTGGCGGCGGTCCCGGCGGCCATCTCCAACGGCAGACCGGAGCGCTTCTCGACCTGGGCGCCGCTGCTCGGCCGGCTCGTCGGGGAGGTGACCTTCGCGTATGCGGCGTTCGCCCCGCGACGCACGCTCGAGCATCCGCGTCGGGCAGCCGCGATCGGGTTCTCCGCGTCAGGGGCCGCGCTCGTCGCGATCGCGGTGATCGTCGGCGTGACGGCTTCCCACCTACCGGCAGGCGTGAATCCGACCATGTCTCCGAGTGCGATCAATGACCCGTTCACGGCGGGCCCGCTTCCGCTGCTGCTGGCGCAGGCATCCGGCCTCTTCGTCTACGCGCTTGCGGCTGTGGGTTTCACGCGCCGAGCCGAGCGACGCCGCGACGAGCTGATGCTCTGGCTCGCGATCGGCGCGGTCCTGGCGGCGATCTCCCGCTGGAACTACCTCATGTACCCCTCCCTCTACTCTCCGTGGCTCTACACGGGCGACGCGTTCCGGCTGGCGTCGTACACGGTGCTCTGGTTGGGGGCCGCGCGAGAGATCGGCGGCTACTGGCGGACGAGAGCCGAGCACGCCGTGTTCGAGGAGCGGCGACGTCTTGCGCGAGAGCTCCACGACGGCCTCGCGCAGGAGCTCGGCTTCATCGCCACGCGCGCCCGTGCGCTCGAGGAGGAGACCGGCGGGCCGGTCGTCCGGGTGGTCGCGAGCGCGGCCGAGCGGGCGCTCGACGAGTCGAGGCGCGCGATTGTCGCCCTCACAAGCTCGGGCGACGAGCCACTCGAGGCCGCCGTAGCGCAGGCGGCGGAGGAGGTGGCGGGGCGCGTAGGCGCGCGGGTCAGGCTCGAGCTCGATCGCGACGTCCGAGTCCCGTCGCCGACCCGGGAGGCGCTGGTCCGCATCGTCCGCGAGGCCGTCTCGAATGCGGCCCGGCACGGGCACGCCGACGCCATTCGCGTCGAGCTCTGGAATGGTGACGGAACCCGGCTCAGAGTCGTCGACGACGGGGTCGGCTTCGACGTCGACGACCCCGAGGCGTCGGACGGCGGCTTCGGGCTCGTCAGCATGCGCGAGCGCGCGAGGGCGGTCGGCGGCGAGCTGACGATCGAGTCCACGCCGAACGTCGGCACCTCGGTCGAGGTGGTGCTGCCGTGACGGCGCCGATCCGCGTGCTCGTGGCAGACGACCACATCCCGACGCGTGCGGGCGTTCGCCTCGCGCTCGAGGGCAACGGGTTCGAGGTCTGCGCAGAGGCGGGAACGGCGCAGGAGGCGATCGAGGCGGCGGAGCGCCACCGGGCCGACCTGTGCCTGCTCGACATCAAGATGCCGGGCAACGGAATCGTCGCCGCCGCCGAGATCAAGCTCCGGCTGCCCGACGTCGCGATCGTGATGCTGACGATCTCGCGCGACGACGCCGACCTCTTCGAGTCGCTCCAGGTCGGCGCGTCGGGGTACCTCCTGAAGGACACCCCGCCGAACCGGCTCCCCGCGGCGCTTCGCGGCGTCCTCGACGGCGAGGCGCCGCTTCCGCGCAGCCTGACGGCGCGCTTGATCGAGGAGTTCCGTTCGCGCGAGCGGAGCCGCGCGCTGAAGAGCGTGCTTCGTGCGCGCGACGTCCGGCTCTCCGAGCGGGAGTGGGAGGTCCTCGAGCTGCTGGGCCATGGCCTCGTGACGTCGGAGATCGCAGAACGACTCGACGTCTCGACGGCGACCGTCCGCAGCCACGTCCACGGGATCCTGAAGAAGCTCCGCGTGCCGGACCGCAAGTCGGCGATCCGACTGCTCCAGGGCCGCGCCGACCTGGCCGTTTAGAACGGTCAACGCCGAAATTGGGCCATGTGGCCCATTGTCGCTGCTCCCGATCGGTGGGAGGCTCCACTGCTGGACCGGGAAATCGGTCGCCGAGCGGTGCGCCTGCGGAGCCCGCCCGGACTGCGGTAGTCGGAAGAAGGAGCGGCATATCTTGAGAGGGAAGCCTCACACCACAGGCCGCCTGGCCCTCGCGGCGATCCTGACCATCCTCGTAGGAGCGCTGATCGTCGGCCCGGCAGCCGGCCGCACGGACTCGCGCTCGACGACCTCCGGCACGGCTGCGATCACGACGGATCCGAGCGGAGTGAGCTTCAAGCTTGCAGGCTGCAAGCTTCCGGCGGGCGGGACGCTTCCGATTGCTGGGAAGTTCATCTGCCCGGACGGGGACTACACGGAGGGCAACCTCGGCAAGAGCTGGAACGAGCTCGACCTCGTTCCGCTCCGCATCACGGCTGTTGCGGGGCAATCCGCGCCGAGCTCCCAGACCTATTCGTTCCGAATCGCCGCCGACTACAACAAGAACAGCATCCCGGGTTGGGACTTCATCGAGAACGGGTTCGAGGCCACCTCATCGGGCTGCATAAACCCCTCGATCAGCGATCCGCAGGTCGTCGTCGGAACGACGACGCAGTCGGTCTATCGCACGATCACGGTCACGCAGAACGAGAACACGACGTGCCAGATCGACCTCTACGCGCGACTCGGACTCGGCTCGCACGGTTTTCCAGGATCCTCACTTCACGTGAACCTCCTAAACAACTCAGGCACGGAGGCGGGGATCGGGAACAAGGAGAGCTCGATTCCGGTTAACGAGATCTCCCCGCAAGAGCTCAACAAAGACATGAGCGCCACGCAGGGGACCGACCACATCTGGACCCTCAAGAAGGAGCCGACGCCCGCGCACGTCGACTTCACCAACACCTGCGACCCGAGTGCCTCGCTCTCGACGGCGGTGAGCATCAAGGTGACGTGGGAGAAACTGGCCGCGAATCCGAGCGGCCCGATCACGGTTGTCACCCACGTCTATGCGACGAACCCGGCGGCGCGCGTGGTCACGCTGAACCTCACCGACGACATCCGCTCAGGGACGGCGGTCCTCGACACGGCCACTGCCGGGCCGACCGACCTGCCGGCGAACTCGAACACGCTCGTCCTGACCCACACGACGAGCGTGCCTTCGGGGACGACGGATCTGAACGACGTCGCGACCGGTTCGTACACCGACAAGGTCACCGGCATCCCGATTCCGGGCACGACGACTGCAAAGGCGTCCTCGCCCGTCCAATTCTCGGGTCCGGAGACGAACCAGACGGCCTCGATCAACGACATCGAGAGCATCACGGGCTCCGGTCTGTCGTACTCGACCGACTCGTTCTCGGGAGCGTCGGGCGCGTTCGACCTCGGCTACGTCGCCGGCACGAAGACGACTGGCGCCGTCAGCTGGACCTCGGACACACAGACCGGCAACAGCTCGGTCACGTTCAACAAGACGATCTACGCCACGAGCGGCGCGACTGGAAGCGGCGACCTCGCCGATACGGCCGCCCTCACCGGCTCGGACGGCTTCAGCACGAGCGCCAACGCTGACATCACGGTGAGCTCGGACGCACGGGTGAAGCTGACGATCAACAAGTCGATCCCGAACGTGCTCCAGGGATCGGAGACCGAGACGTTCAACTTCGAGGTCTACGACAGCGGCAACAACCTCGTCGCGAGCCCGTCGATCAGCTTCGCCGCGGGCGACACGAACAAGAGCATCGACGTCACCAACCTCGCCCCGGACACCTACACGGTGAAGGAGACCGGTTCGGCGAGCGGCAAGTGGAACCCGCAGTCCGACCAGGTCAAGACGATCAGCCTGCCGAGCTGCTCCGGCTCGGTGTCGTTCGCCAACAACTTCGGGCCCGCGGCCGCGAAGGCCATCAAGGTCACGCAACCGGCCGGCTCCGAGTCCGGCTGGGAGATGATCCTGAGCGGGCCCGGCACTCCTGCGGGCGGCGAGAAGGTGAGCACCAACGCAAGCGGCAACGCCCTCTTCTCGACCCAGCTCCAAGAGGGCAGCTACACAATCACCGAGACGCAGCAGGCCGGCTGGGAGCAGGCGCCAGGCTCGCCGAGCGGTGAGTGCAGCTTCACCGTCGACTACCCGGCGAACTCCGGCCACCTCTACGTCTGCACCTTCACGAACCGGAAGCTCGCGAAGATCATCGTCAAGAAGGTCACGGATCCCGATCCGGATCCGACCTCGACGAGCTTCTCGTTCACGGCCGGCGGAGGGCTCAACCCGACGAGCTTCAGCCTCGCGAACGGCGGTCAGCAGACGTTCTCCGACCTAAGCCCGAAGAACGGCTACAGCGTCGGTGAGACCGTGCCGAGCGGGTGGGATCTCACGAGCTCGACCTGCGACGACGGCAGCCCGATCTCGAACATCGACCTGAGCCCGGGCGAGACCGTGACCTGCACGTTCACGAACACGCTCAAGCGCGGGAAGATCATCGTCAAGAAGGTCACGAATCCGAGCCCAGATCCGACCGCGTCGAGCTTCTCGTTCTCGGCCGGTGGGCTCAATCCGACGAGCTTCAGCCTCGCAAACGGCGGGCAGCAGACCTACTCGAACCTCCTGCCCGGCAACGGCTACAGCGTGGCGGAGACGGTGCCGAGCGGCTGGGATCTGACCAGCGCGACGTGCGACGACGGCAGCCCCGTCTCGAAGATCGACGTCAGCGCCGGCGAGACGGTGACCTGCACCTTCACCAACCGTCTCAGGGGCAAGATCATCATCAAGAAGGTCACGAACCCGAATCCGGACCCGAGCGACACGAGCTTCTCCTTCTCGGCCGGCGGGGGGCTCGCGCCCTCGAGCTTCAGCCTCAAGAACGGGCAGCAGCAGACGTTCTCGGACGTTGTGCCGAAGAACGGCTACAGCGCGTCGGAGACCGTGCCGAGCGGCTGGGATCTGACGAGCAAGACCTGCGACGACGGCAGCCCGGTCTCGAACATCGACGTGGCCCCGGGTGAGACCGTCACCTGCACCTTCACCAACACTGCTCGCGGCAAGGCGAAGGTGATCAAGACGTTCAGCGGCCTCCCGCCGGCCGGGACGCAGCAAGTGACCTTCCAGCTCCGCCAGGGCGCGTCGGCACTGCTCGCCGGCACGATCCTGGAGAGCCAGACGGCGAATGCCGGCAACGGCGGAGTCCTGAACTTCTCGACCCAGCTCACGCCGGGCTCGACGTACCAGATGTGCGAGGTGCTCGGCCCGCTCGGGCCGGGCTGGACGACGACGCTCGGGCCGCCGCTCTACTCGGTCTACAACCCGAGCGGCGACAACAGCACGGTCTGCACCGACTTCACCGTCGCGGCAGGCGTGACCAAGACGTTCGCGATCGACAACAAGCCGCCTCCGGGCGGGCTCGCGTTCACGATCGGCTACTGGAAGAACTGGTCGTCCTGCACGGGCGGCGGACAGAAGCCGGTTCTCGACCAGACGCTGCTGAAGATGGCCAACGCCGGCACTCCGGCCACGCTGGGCCTGCTGGTCCTCAACCCGAACACGCTCGGCGCTGCGACCGCCTGCAACTACGCGGTGAACATCCTCAGCAAGTCGACGATCGACGGGAAGAAGAAGATGTCGAGCGACCCGCTGTTCAACATGGCGGCGCAGCTGCTCGCGGCTGACTTGAATGTCGGGGCGGGCAGCGGTAATTGCGCGGCATCGGCGACGGCGATCAACCAGGCGCATGCCCTGCTGACGAAGTACAAGTTCGACGGGAACGGCTACACGCCGAAGCTGACGACGGCGGACGCCAACCTGGCGAATAGCCTCGCCACGACGCTCGACAAGTACAACAACAACAAACTCTGCTGACGGGATGAGGGGGTCGAGGTCCTGCCTCGATCCCCTCGACCGCTCGCGGAGAAAGCCGAGGAGGAGGGCCCAGCCGCAGGGCCTCCCTCCTCGGCCTTGTCTCCTCTAAGACGTCGATCTAGGGCACGGCCCAGACGTTCAGGAAGAAGTCGCGGAGGCCGCTCGCCGTGCGCGGATCAGCGACATCCGGGTTGATGTATGCGAGCTCGCTTTGCGCGGCGCTGGTCCCGAAGAGCAGCCGGTAGTCGTCGGCGATCATCTCGTCCTTCGACCAGTTGTACGTCGAGTCGAGCCGCGGGTCGCTCGCGATTCCTCGCGCTGCGAGGTACTTCGTCCACTCACCCTGCTGCGACATGTACAGGTGGTAGAGCGTCCAGACGTGGCCGTACTCGTGCGCGACGATCGCGTCCGGTCGATCGGTGAAGACTGACCCAGGCGCCGCCTGGAGGCTCATGATCGCCTTGAAGTTGCCGTAGGCGCCGTTCGTTTCGGAGGCGCTCGCGGACGTTGAAGAGGCGTACTGCGTCTGCAACCGCACGGTCAGTGTTGGACCGATCCGCCCGAGCTCGAGCGCGTTCGCCTTGAGCAGGCTGTAGATCTGCTGCGCCGTCCAGCCGGTCGCGCCGGAGTAGATCTGGATCGTCACGCCCTCCGGAGTCACGAGCTGGTCGACGACGCCGGACGGAAGCGACGAGGCTGCGACGCTGAAGGAGAGCGTCGCCGAGCCGACGTTGCCCGACGAGTCGGTCGCGCGGGCGCTGAGCGTGTGAGAGCCGGCGGCGAGCGAAGATGTGTCGAGCGGGTAGCTCCACGAGCTCGTTCCGGTCGCGAGGGCGTAGGCGCCTCCGTCGACGGCGACCTCGACCTTCGCGACCTGACGGTCGTCCCCCGCCGAGCCCGTCACCGTGACCGCTCCCGAGACCGACGCGCCCGAAGCCGGGCTCGTGAACGCGACCGTCGGCGCCGAGACGTCGTTCCGGACGCTGACCGACTCGCTCGTGGTCGCGGCATTGCCGGCCGCGTCGATGGCCTGAGCGCGCAGGACGTGCGAGCCGTCCGAGAGCGTCGTGGTGTCGACGGACGCAGCCCAGGCGGTCGTTCCCGAAGCCGCCTGCCACATCCCGCCGTCGACGCTGACCGCGACGCTCGCAACCTTCGAGTTGTCGCCCGCCGACCCGGCGACGGCGAGCGTCCCGGCGACGGTAGCGCCGCTGGTCGGCGCCACGATCGAGACGGTCGGAGGCGTCGTGTCCGCGACGGCGTTCTTCACGGTCAGCCCCTCGGAGGTGACCGACGTGTTCCCGGTGGAGTCGGTGGCGCGGGCGTTGAGCGTGTGGCCTCCGTCGGCGAGCTTCGTCGTGTCGACGGCGTACGACCAGCTGCCGGTGCCCTGCGCCAGCGCGTACGCGCCGCCGTCCACGCTCACCTCGACCTTCGCGACCTTCACGTTGTCGGCCGCGCTGCCGGCGACGCCGACGGCGCCTGCCACGGTGGCTCCCGCGGCAGGAGCAGCGATCGCGACGGAGGGAGGAGTCCGGTCGCGGCCTCCCTTCCCTCCGCTGCCGGAGCCTGCGCTCGCCGCTCCGGCGACCAGGAAGACGACCAGAGAGATTCCGACGATGAGCGTGCGGCGTGCCATGGGACTGACCTCCGAGTCGCCCGTCCGTGTCTGGGCGCAGCCGCAACGCCACGTTTCCGTATCCGAACCGGGATCGGCCGCCCGGCCGATTCCAGCCATCCCTCGAACGGGATGCGTCTCGACCGGGACCAGCCCTAGGTCCAGCGAACGTCTCGACCGGCCCGGAGAAGGAACTCGACCATCGTCGGTCGAGACGAGCGGCCGAACGCGCAAGGCTGCGAGGGATGCCGCTTCGCCTGCTGCTCGCCGACGACCACCCGCTCATCCTCTGGGCCTACCGGCACGAGCTCGACCGCGCCGGCGGCTTCGAGGTGGTGGCGGAGGTCCACACCGGGAGCCAGGTCCTTCCACGCACAGGCCAGACCACGCCCGACGTCGTCGTGCTCGACATCGGCCTTCCGGAGCTCGACGGGCTCGCGTGCCTCGCCCGGCTGCGGACGGCGCACCCCGAGATCAAGATCGTCATCTGTTCCGGCTCCGCGGATCCGGAGCAGGTCGCTGCGGCGCGGGAGGGCGGCGCCGCCGGCTACATCGTCAAGTCACTCCCCGCCGACGAGCTTCCGGTCGCGCTGTGCACCGCGCTCGAGCAGGACGAGTTCCGCGTCTTCGGGGTCGAGGAGTCGGCGCCGGCCTACGACGAGGTCATCTCTGGCCTCAGCGAGCGCGAGATCTCGATGCTCAGGACGCTCGCGCGTGGGCTCTCCAACAAGGCGATCGGCCGCGAGCTGTGGATCACCGAGCAGACGGTGAAGTTCCACCTCACCAACATCTACCGGAAGCTCGGCGTCGAGAACCGCACGCAGGCGACGCGCGTCGCCTACGAGCACGGTCTCGTCTAAACCGCGGACGAGCCCTGGACGAGGCCGGCGTGGATCGCGTACGCCGTGGCCTCGGTGCGATTCGAGATCTGGAGCTTCGCGAGGATGTTCGAGATGTGGTTCCGAACCGTGTGCGGGCTCAGGAACAGCGTCTGAGCGATCTCGGCGTTTGGTTTCCCGCGCGCGAGCAGCTCGAGGACCTCGAGCTCGCGGTCGCTGAGCAGCGCCGCCGGCGCAGGGATAGGAGCCGGCGCCGGCCGGATGCGCCCGAGGAGCTTCGTCGCCAGCCCCGGCGAGAGAAGCGCGCCGCCGCCGGCGGCGACGCGAATGCCGGCGACGAGCGTCTCCGGCAGCGTGCCTTTCACGAGATAGCCGGTCGCGCCGGCCAGCATCGCCTCGAGCACGTCCTCGTCCGCGCCTGAGATCGTCAGCACGAGGACGCGGACGTCGGGCGCCACAGCGCGGAGCCGGTAGATCGTCTCGACGCCGCCGAGACCGGGCATCTGAAGGTCCATGAGGACGACGTCGGGGTCGGCGTCGAACACTTTCTCCAGCAGCGTCTCGCCGCTGCCGGCCGTGCCGACGATCGTCAGTCCTTTGGCGCCGAGGAGCTCGGCGAGCCCTTCCCGGAACAGCCGGTCGTCGTCGACGACGAACACACGGACGTCGTCGGGCCCCGACCCGTTCGCGTTCGAGCTGGTCTCGTTTGCGGCACTCACGCTCCGATTGTTCGCCGCATGGAGCGCTTCGTCCAAAGATCCTCCTGTCGGGTCTTCACCCGTTCTAGTTCCGCAGCTGTGGATTGTCAAGCGACAGTTCCTGTGGAAACGTCCGGCTCGGGGCCGTGGTTGTTCGCGTCTCGGGCCCGCTTCTCCTCCCGGATCGGACCTCGCGATAGGTACGGATGTCCTATTGAGACTCCCCTCCACAGGTGGAACTCTCCGTGTGGAAAACCAATGCGGCCGTGCCGGAGCGCGCAATGCGGCGCGCGCTCAGTAGTAGGGAGAGAACGGGGGAAGGGATGACGATCCGGGTTCTGCTCGCGGACGACCATCGGCTCGTCCTCGAAGGCCTTCAGCTCGCGTTCGCGGGCGTCGATGGGATCGAGGTTGTCGGCACGGCGAGCGAGGGGCGGCAGGTCCTGCCGATGATCGTGCGCACGAATCCCGATCTCGTGCTGCTCGACATGCGCTTGCCGGACATGGACGGGCTCGCGTGCTTGGAGCGGATTCGGAAGCTCCACCCCTCGGTGAAGGTCGTGATGCTGTCGGCGTTCGACGAGCACTCGCGCGTGCGCGCCGCCCTCAAGCGAGGCGCGAGCGCCTACATCGTCAAGACCGTCAACCCGCTGGACATCCCGACCGCGCTGCGCCAGGTCTTCCAGCCGGCGATCTACTTCTCGACGAACCTGGGCGAGGAGGACGAGTCCGCCGCCGCCGTCGGCCTGACGGAACGCGAGCTCGCCATGCTGCGCGCGATCTCGCGCGGACTCTCGAACGCGGCGATCAGCAAGGAGTTCTGGGTCACCGAGCAGACGGTGAAGTTCCACCTGACGAACATCTACCGCAAGCTCGGCGTGAAGAACCGCACCGAAGCCTCGCGCTACGCGTACCAGCACGGCCTCGTCGACGACGTCGTGCCGGCGGCTTAGACGCGAGCCCGCAGGCCGAGGCGACTACGTGGGCGTCAGCGCACCCGTCGCCGCCCTCGACACCGTCGGCGTTGGCACCTGCTGAGGGCCCACCCGCCGCACGCTGAGGACCGTGATCGTCGTCGTCACCGCGAGCACGACCACGATCTGCCACGCGTGCCACGGGGGCTCGACCGGGGAGATCCAGTACGCCATCGTCAGAAGCCAGGCGGCGTCTACCTTCCTGCGGGCGATCGCGAGGGGCACGAAGAGGATCACGAGGTAGTGCGTCCAGAGGATCGGCGACACGAGGAGGCCGAAGGCGAGCGCGGCTGCGAACAGGCCCAGATCCCGGTCGGTGGCAACCCTCACGGCAAGCGCCGCGATCAAGAGCGCGACGACGATCGCGAGGAGCCTCGCAAGCTGAACGCTCGTTCCGAGCCGGAGCGCAGCCGCTACGACCGAATGCGATCGAGCTTGAAACGCGGTCGCGTCGGCGGCGAGGAGGTCCCCGTACTGCGTGAAGCCCTTGAGCCCGATCAGTGACCAGCTGCCCAGGACGGTGCCGACGGCTACCGCGGTCGCCACACCAGCCTGCTTGAAGCGCCGCGTCGCGACGAGCCAGATGAGCAGCGGCCACGCGAGCAGCTTCAGCGCGATCACGAGCCCGACGGCCGCTGCGCCCCGCCACGAGCCGCGCTGACGCCAAGCGATCGCGACGCCGAGCGCGAGGAGACCGTCCGGCTGGCCGAGACCGACGCTCGCGACGAACGGAAAAGACGTGAGCGCGAGCCCGAAGACGCGCGGATCACGGACGCCGGCGACCCTCAGCGCGAAGACCAGTCCCGCCGTGCAGGCGAGGCCCCAGAGAACGACTGCCGGAACGAACGGCATGACCGACAACGGGACGACGAGAACCGCGAGCGGCGGCGGCGGGATGTACGAGTTGCCGGGAACGAGCAGCTTGGCGGGATCGGGGGTCAGGTACGGCGAGGTTCCGGCGAGGATGTGTCGACCCGCGGCCCAGGCGCCTCCGCGGAAGTCGAAGCCGTAGATGTTGGTGTTCGCCGCTGCGAAGAGCACGACCTCCGTCGCGAACAGGCCGAGGAGCACCGCAGGCCACGCCACGAGGTCGACGCCGCTTCTTCGCGCCCGAAGCGATGCATGCGGTGTGGTTGTCGCGGCCATACCGAAATTGCACGCTTCCGGCCGCCGGAGGCCACCAAGCGAAGGTCGAGCATGGCCCTACCCGCTCCGGCAGGGGCCGTTCAGGCGCTCTTCGCGCTGCGAGCGCTCACCGATCGCTCGTACCCACCAGTCTGAGCCGGCCGCGCGCCGGGTCTGGTCAGTTCAGGAGTAGGCCGCGCGCCGCTCCTCGGCGCGCAGCACCCACTCGAGCAACACGGGCGTCAGCGCCGCGGCGAGAAGCACGGGCGCGACGACGACTCGATCCGCCGACGTGCGCAAGTGCGCCTCGAACACGTACGAGGTCGCCCAGTAGGTGGCGACGAGGAAAGACAGGCTGAGCACGAACGCCAACGTCGCGAGGCTCGGTGTCCGGCGCTCCCCCGCGAAGCGGTAGGCGAGCACGACGGCGGCGAGTGCCGCCGGAACGAGAAGCAGCCACTCGAGCGGATCGACGGCGTGACCGATGAGCGTGGCCAGCGTCGGCGGGAGCCGGTCGGCGTGGCCCGCTAGCCCACGCAGATCGGCGTGGTACGCCCCGTGCACGTTGTGCACGTGCGTCCACACCGACCAGGGCAGGATCCCGATCGCACCCGCGACGGCTGCAGCCGCGACACAACGGCCGCTCCTGCGGAGCGAATCGCGCGCTGCGAGGACCGCGAGCGCGACGAAGAGGGCGCCGACGAACAAACGGCCTTCGACCTTCGTCGCCGCCGCGGCGGCCGCGAAGACGACGAGCAGGTGCAGCGCCGACTCCTCGCCGAGCACGAGCCAGCGCCAGCCGAGCACTCCGGCGAGGGCGACGAAGACGCCGAGAGGAACGTCGGCATACGCGCTCTCGGCGTTCGAGGCGAGGGCCGGAGCGCACGCGATCGCGACGACGGCGGCCCGTAGGACCGCGGGCCGCACCTGGTCCCGCAGCAGGGCGACGAGCGCGCCGAGGAACGCGACGACCACGAGCCAGAACTGGAGGTGGATCAGGCGCGTGTCGAAGTGGCCCATGAACCGGAAGACGGTCGCCTCGATCGACGGCAGCAGGAGCGGGTAGTCGGGGTTCGGCGTTGACGGCGCATGGAGGAAGTGGCTGTCGAGCCCGTTCAGGAGAACGAGCGACTGCGCGCGCGGCGTCCAGAACGCCCACGCGTCCCACGACGCGAGCGGCTCGTATAGCGAGCGGATCCCGAGCGCCGTCATGACGACGGCGACAACCGCGGTGGTAGAGGTCGTGAACACGGGCGGCGGCGAAGGCGTCAAGGCTGGGCGGCGGAGAAGCCCGGCAACGAACAGCGAGACTGCGATCGCGCACGCCTCCGGCAGGTTCAGCGAGAGCCCGGCAACGAGAGCAAGCTGCGCGACGACGCCGAAGGCCGCGAGGCCGGCGAGATACGTCAGGCCCAGACCGCGCACGAGCCCCGGCCAATCGGTTCGCGCAAGGGCTCGACGGACGCCGACTCCCGCGACCAGAAACAGCGCGTTCGCGGCGAGCAGCCGGGCGACGTCGGCGATCACGCCAGACGACCCACGTAGACGGGAAGCCGCGACCGCGCATGAATCGGGAGCACGTGCAGGCCGACGACGTGCAGCCCGCGCCGCGACGGGCTGGAGCCCCAAAGGACGATCCAGTCGCCCCGGCGTGGGTGCGAGACGGCGATCCGCGGCAGGAGTGCGCCTGAGGCCCACATCATGAACGCGTCTCTCGTCGCCGCCCCGCCGACGAGCGGCGACGCGTCGATCCAGTAGCGGGCGTGCGGCGGGACGATCCGCTCGACGCGCTCGTAGACCGTCGGGTCGAGTCCGGCCTGTTTCGCGCCGATGACGGCCGCCGCGTTCGCGTCGAGCCGAGCCGACTGCACGGTGCGGTCGATGTGCACCCACACGAGGAGGGGCGCGACCAGGATCGCCGCGGCGAGGCTGAAGCCGACGATCGCGTCGACGATCCGCGCAGCGCCGAGCCCTCGACGCTCGTAGGGTCGCACGACCGACGGATCGCTCGCGACGGTCACGGCTCCAGCGTTGCGCGCGAGCGCGGCGGCCACCACGGCGGTTCGGCTAGGACGCTCAGACGTTTGTCGGGGCGGCGTCGGACGCCGATAAAGGGCCTCAGGACTCGGCGTCGCCGGGGCGCCAGCGCGGGATCACCGCGGAGACGCGCGTCGGCCCGCCGGGGCGGCTCTCCAAGTCGAGCCTTCCTCCGAGCAGGCGGGTGCGCTCGCTCATGCCGACGAGACCGAGCCGGCCGCCGCGCGCGGCGTCGACGAGGGTCCGCTCGACCTCGAACCCGCGCCCCTCGTCGACGATCTCCGCACGCAGCTCGTCCACGCTCGCGGTCACGGTCACCGTCGCCGTCGCGGCGCCGGAGTGCGTCTCGACGTTGGCGAGGCCTTCCTGGACGAGCCGGAGCAGGGCGATCGTCTGCGAGTGGGTCAGCGTCTCGAGGTCGCCGTCGAGCCGGAGCGTGACGCTCAGACGCGAACGCTCCTCGAGCTCGTGCACCTCCTTCTTCAGCAGCTCCGGCAGCGGCGTGCGCAGGACGGCCGACGACTCGAGCGATCGGGCGAGCTCGCGGAGCTCCGCCTCGAGCGCGATCAGCCGCGCCTCGAGGTCGTCGACGCGCCCGAGGATCAACGGGCCGGCCCGGTCGCCCGCGACGATCCGCTGGAGTTGCTCCTTGAACAGCCGCAGCTCGCCGCCGAGCGCGAACACCTCCTGGAGGGGGCCGTCGTGGAGGTCGAAGCCGACACGCGCGAGCCGACGCTCCGCCGCCTCGACCAGCGCCGCCTCGCGCTCGCGGATCCGCGTGAGCAACCGCTCCCGCTCGAGCGCCGGCGCGATCCTCGGCACCAGCTCCGCCGCGAGCGCGGCCGCGCGGCCGGCGTCGCGGCGCGGGCTCCGAAGGACGAGCGCGCCCTCGACCTGCTCCCACCGGACGATCGGAAACGCACGAAGGAGCGCTCCCGGCCGCAAGGCCTCACCGGCCAGCGCGCTTTGCGCGGCGAAGCGTGCAGACCGCGTGGGCTCCCGCCCGACCGACGCGATGAGCTGCGGGCGCGAGCGCGAGTCGCCGAGCCAGACCGAGGCGTCGTCGACGGCGCAGAACGCCGTCAGCAGGCGGAGCTGGGTCGCGATCACGAGCCGCGGCAGCGGCTCGAGGAAGCGCGTGTCGGCGACCGCGCGCGCGAAGACCTCGAGCGTGACGGTCTCGGTCGCCAGTTCGAGCGTCGCGGCCAGGTCGGCGACGAGTGCGTCGAGCTCCGCACGTTCCCAGTCCCGCTCCAGCGCGAACGAGACGACGAGGTCGGCCGCGAGCGCCAGCGCCGCAAACCGGGTGCTCTCGGCGTCTCCGTCTCGCGACGCAACGAGTCGCGCCCGTGCACGAGCGCGGGCGAGCGCCGCGGCGGGGTCTCCGACCCCGTGGGCGACGCGTCCGAACCGACGCGCGGTCGCGTCGAGCAGGGGCGTGTCGTGTGCCGTCTCCGCACGGCCCGTTTCGGCCTCCTTCCCGGTCATCCTCTCGGAGGGTAGGGCGCGGCGGAGGTTGGCACCACCTCAGGGCCAGTCGAAGTCGAAGACGACGTCGTCCGCCGCCTGCCGCTTGCCCCCTTGCGACCGGTAGAAGTCCATCGCAGGCTCGTTGCTCTCGTTCGTGATCACGAACGCGCGGGAGATGCCGCGCCTCCGACAGATCCGCCGGAGCTCGTCGAACAGCGCGGTGCCGACGCCCGCCCGCCGGTGGTCGTCGCGCACGCCGATCTCGTAGACGAGCATCGTCTTGCCGTCCCCGTGGCGGCGGATCAGCTCGTACGCGAGCAGGTGGCCGACCGGCTCTCCGCCGGCGAAGCCTGCGAGCTGAAACGTCTTCTCGCTCGCGAGGAACTCGCGGGCGCTCTCGATCGTGTGCGGCGTGCGCGGCCGCGCGGACGCGCTCCGCTCGTCGAAGCGGGCGTCGTCGAGCGAGAGGCGCTGGACGGCGCCTTCGTCTCCGACCGCAAGACGTCTGACCGTGACCGTCAGAGCGCGTGGGGCGCGCCGAGCGCGAGCGCTGCGATAGCGCCCAGGGCGAGGAACGGCGCGAAGGGCAACGCCGTACGCCGCGCCGCCGCTCCGTGGCGCACGAGCAGGACGACGCCGACGGCGCTCGCGGCCAGGCACCCGAGGAGGAGCGCGGGGACGATCCCGCGTCCGAGCGCCGCGCCGAGGAGGAGCGCAAGCTTCACGTCGCCCATCCCGACCCCGCCCCGAGACAGGAGCCCGGGCACGAGGAAGAAGAGCGCCGCACCGACCGCTGCGAGAAACGACTCCAGCGCGTGATCGGGCCGTAGGAGCGCGGTGGCGCCGAAGACGAGCGCGGCCGCAGGGAGCACGATCGCGTTCGGGATCCGGCGCTCCTCGAGATCCTTGACCGCGAGGACGGCGAGCACGGCCAGGAAGACGCCTCCGACAAGCGCCGCAGCGCCGGTACCGAAGAAGAGTGGCGCGAGCGGAAGGACCACGAGCGCCGCCGCGAGCGCCACGCGGCGTCGCTTGGGGAGGGCGGACGCAATGACGGCGGGCTCGGTCACGCGAGCGACGCTCCCGCGAGGTCGCGCGCGTGGACCCGCCGGATCTCCGCGACGATGCGGTCGAACGAGCCCCACTTCGGCAGGGCGTCGGGCATGGTCGTCGACTCGTCCGTCACGAAGAGGACGCCGACGTCGGATCTCCAGGCGTCGAGGGCGGCCGCGGCGCGCGCCGTCCACCGGCCGGACCCGCTCGTGTCGAGCACGACGACGTCCGCGCCGCCGCGCTCCACCGCCCCCATCAGGTCGGCGAAGCGCGTCGCGCTCGAGACGGAGAAACCGTTTCGGCCGAGCAGGAAGCTCGCGACGCGGAGGAACCTTCGGTCGGACGCCGCGAGGACGACGCGAATCGATCCCGACGGCTCCTCCGTCTGCCGCGCGGGCTGCGGAGTCGCCGGCGCCGTAGCTGGCTCGATCAGGCGCAGGTGCGTGCCCAGGGCGACTCCGCGCCGCGCGGCCTCTCCCGACCGGAGCTCGAGGATGTGCTTCGCCCCCCGCCGGCCGCCGAAGCGCCACGGGCGCATGTTCGCCTTGACGCCGACGACGCGGAGCTCGCGGTCGAGGAAGACGGCGTCGATCGGGAAGCGCATGAAGCTCGTGTGGAGCGACGGGCTGCCGACGAGGAGAAGACCTTCGTCGGCGCCTTGAGCGGAACGTCCCATCAGGCCGAGGAACCGCCGCCCGAAGCTGTCGGCGACGACGCAGCTCTCGCACACGATCCCTGTTTCGGACTCGATGCGGCCCTCTCGCCGAGCCATGCCTACCGTCCTTCCACGGTCGTCGGTTTCTGTTCGCGCGCCAACGCATTCGCACTATCTCAAGGGGCGAGCGCGCCTTTGACGGCTGAAGGTCCAGACCGGGCCAGCCTTCCGAGCGGGTGGTCCCCAGGCGGAGCGTCCGGGCAATGGCGTAACCTCAACCGCGCCGAGGGCGTTCCACTCCCGTGAGCCTCAGCGCATTCATCGCGATCCTCACCTGCGGCGCCGCTGTGCTGGCGCTCTGGACCACCGTCCGCTTCCCGAGCCTGGGGCCCGAGAGTCTGCGGGGCGCAATCCTCCAGGTGGCGCTTGCGCTCGTCGCGGGGTGGCTGCTCGTCCCACCGGGGATCGAGTCGGCCCTCGCGGTTTCCGCGCCCACGGGACCCCTGCTCGCGGTGTTCATGTTCGCCCTGCCGAGCCTCGGCTACGTCTTCCTCGCGACGTTGTGGGCGATGCGCGTCCTCCAGCGGATGATGACCGGCGTCCGCCGCTGATCGCACGGACGACTAGCCGAAGGGGGGCGCGGTCCTAGCCGGAAGGCGGTTCGGCGGCGAATCGCTCCCGCTGAGGATGCGGACAACGAGTTCGAACGGAAGCGAAGGGAGGTGCCATGGTCGCCGTCTACATCGTCCTTGCGGTCATCTTCGTCGTGTTGCTCTGGGCGCTGTTGCGGGTGCGCCGCGGCCGGTCCGCGTAGCGGCCTCTCAGCGGAAGCCTTGCATCGCGGCTTGAAGCTTCTTGATCGCCCAGACCGCACTTAGGAGCGTGTAGGTCAGGCAGGGAAACGCAATCGCGAACAACGCGACGAGCACGGAGCCCTTCGAGACGGCGTCCCACATCGGGGGGAAGAGCACCCAGCCCGCGGCCATGGCGATTCCTGCCCGGAGCATCGCGCGCCTGAGATCGGCCGGCGCAAGGCCGGGGAAGCGGGCGTCGAACCAGAGCGCGATGGCAGCGGTTCCGAGGAGGAAGAAGATGCCGAACGCCTGGGGGTTGAAGAAGATCTGGGGGTTCACGAGGAACCTGCGCCGCCGGTCATGCGCACCCTATCGGCCGGACGGCGGCGGACCTGAAGAGGCAGTTCCGACGGGGGGCGGGGCGTGAGCAGCATCGCGCGGCCGATCCCCGCTCCCGTCAATCGGGCCGAGGTCGAGCGACGGTCGTTCGCCGTCCCTGCCTCGTGGTCCGCGCTCGCGCTGTCGTTTGCGGCGGCGGTCACCGCGCTCACCGCGACGATCGGGCCTGACGCGCGCTGGCTGGTCGCGCTTGGCCGCACCGTCGTGGGGCGTGGCATCCCTGATGGCGTCCCCTTCGCCGTGGCTCCGTCGGCCGACTGGCCGAACGTGCCGATCCTCGCCGAGGTGATCTTCCGCGGCCTCAGCGCGGCGCTCGGCGATCGGGGGCTGCTACTCGCGCAGCTCGCCGCCGTGGCTCTCTGTCTCGAGGTGACGCGACGTGCAATGCGCCGGCTGGGCGCGACCGACGCGAGCTCGGCGCTCGTCCTCGCGTTGCTCGTGCCAGGCGCGCTCCTCGCGTTCGCCGGCATCAAGGCGCAGCTGTTCTCGCTGGCGCTCTTCCCCGTTCTCGCCGCGCTGCTGCGCGCCGAGGCGCGCGAACCATCGCGGCGAATCTGGCTCCTCCCGCCGCTGATCGCGATCTGGTCGAACCTCCACGGCGCCGCCCTCTACGGACTCGTCGCGGCGCTCGTGTATCTCCTCCTCGACCGGGTGCGCCGCCGACGCGTCGAGAGCCTCGTGGTCGCGGGGTCGTCGATTGTCGCGCTCTGCGCGACGCCGGCCCTGGCGCGAACGCCGCACTACTACGCCGCCGTCGCGTCGAGCGAGGCGGCGAGGCGCGGCTACGGCCTGTGGGCGCCGCTGTCGGTCCACCGCGCGTTCGACGTGATGCTGATCGCCGTTGCAGTGCTCCTCGTGGGCGCGTTCCTGCGCGCGCGCCCGCGCGTCTGGGAGCTCGCGGTCGCCGCGTTCCTCGCGGCCGCCACGATCCACGCCGCGCGCAGCGGCGTCTGGCTGCTCCTTTTCGTCGCGCCGCCCGCCGCCAAGGCCCTGCGCGTACGGAGGACGCCGCATCCGGCGCTCGTCCACGGCCTCGCGCTCGTGTGCTTCGTCCTCGGCGCGCTCGCGATCGTCCGCGGCCCGATGACGGCCGGAGCGAGCGACGCGCTCGTCCGGCGCGCGCTCGAGGTCGCGCAAGGACGGCCGATTCTCGCCGAGCCGGCCACGGCGGAGCGGGTCGCGGCGGCCGGCGGCCACGTCTGGATCTCGAACCCGCTCGACGCGTTTCGGCGGAGCGACCAGGCCGCGTACCTCGACTGGCTCCAGGGGAAGCCGGCGGGAGATGGCTTGCTCGGGACCGCCCGGGTCGTGCTCGTGACGAGCGGCTCTCCTGCGTCGGACAGGCTGAGCCGGGACCGGCGCTACCGCGTCGTGGCTCGAAGCGCTGACGCCAGCCTCTTCGTCCGTCGGGCGTGAGCGCAAGCGCCGCCTCGGACGCCGACGTTCCGCGCCCGGTCGCGCCCATCTTCGCCTGGACGCGGGGGAGCCGCGTTCGCCGAGTCGCGCTCGTCGCGACGCTGCCGGCCCTTCTTCCCGTCGTTGCGTTCGCCCTCGCGATCGCCGGCGGGCGCGTGATCGTCCCCGGCGACGGCCTCAGCTACTACCTGCCGGTCCACGAGCTCGCGAAGACGTCGTGGCGCCTCGGCGAGATCCCGGGCTGGAACCCCTTCGCGTTCGCGGGCCAACCGCTGCTCGCGACGGCACAGGGCGGGGTCCTTTACCCGCTGAACGCGCTCTTCCTCGTGCTGCCCGCGTTCTACGCGAACAACGTCCTCGTGTTGCTGAACATTGCGATCGCCGCGACCGGCGCGGCGATGCTGGCCCGGCGGCTGACGGGAGACGATGCGGGCGCCGTGCTGGCCGGCCTCGCCTTCGGCTCGTGCGGGTTCTTCTACGGCCACCTCGGCCACCAGAGCATCGAGGCGAGCGTCGCGTGGCTGCCGTGGGCCCTGCTCGCGTACGAGCGGCTGCGCGAGCGCGGCCGCGCGGCCGACGTCCTCCTCCTCGGCGGCGCGCTGGCGATGGCGGCGCTCGCGGGGCAGCCGCAGATGCTCGTCATGACCCTGCTCACGCTCGTCACGTACGCGGTCGTGACGGAAGTGCTGGCTGACGCCCGCCGCACACGCACGTTCCGGAAGGGCGTGATCGTTGTGGGCGCCGTGGCCGCCGTCGAGATGCTGCTGCCGACCTCGAGGCCGGAGATCGCCGCCGTCCTGCTCGTCGACCTGATCGCCGTCATCGCTCTCGTCAGCCTTCTCGTGCTGAAGGCGTTGAACCGGAGGCTGCCGCGGATCGGGCGGACGCCTCGCGCGCTCCGGCTGCTCGCCCTCGCGTCGATCCTCGCGGTCGGTCTCGCGGCGGCCCAGCTCGTGCCCACCGCCGTCGCGAGCTTCGGCTCGGCACGAGGCAGCTTCAGCTACGCGGCGGCGACCTCGTTCTCGTCCTCGGCGACGCACCTGCCCCTTCTCCTCTTCCCGTACCTGTTCGGGAACCAGTTTCCGACGTGGCCGTTCACGGCTCCCTACCAGGGGCACTGGAACCTCGAGGAGCTCGCCGGCTACCCGGGGCTCGCGTGCCTCGTGCTCGTCGCCGCGGGTGCGGCCCGGATCCGGCGCGACCGACGTGCGCTCGCGCTCGCGAGCGCGGCCGCGCTGATGCTGCTCATCTCGCTCGGGAGAAGCACGGGCCTCGCCTTCTTCGTCTGGCTCGTGCCGCCCCTCGGGCACTTCCGGGCGTGGGCGCGCTACGTCGTCGTGGCCGACCTGGCCGTCGCCGTGCTGGCCGGGTACGGAGTCGCGCACCTGCGGACTGCCGGCCCGAGCGCGCGGCGAGCGGCGTGCCGCCGCGCCGTCGCGGTCACCGCGGCCCTCGCTGCCGCCGGCGCCCTCGTTCCGCTCGTGCCTCCCGTCGCCCACCACGTCGCGCCTGGCTTCGGGACGGTCGCGGCGGTCGCAGTCCCGCTGCTCGCCGCGGTCGCTGCGGCCGGCGCCTGCCTCGCGTTCGGGAGGAGCGTGCGCGTCGCGACCGCGCTCTGCCTCGTCCTCGTGCCGCTCGACGGTTTCTTCTCCTTCGGCGGCTTCTTCGGCTGGCGTGACTCGCCGACCTTCGCGGCCGCCCGAGCCGCGTACTCGCCTTCCGAGCCGGCGCCGTGGGGGACGGTTCCCGACGTGCCCGGCGGCATCGACCGCTACCTCTACGCGGGGATGTCGGTCCCGCCGATCGTGCCGTTCCTGCCGCAGCTCACCGACCTGAAGGGCATGCGGTCCGCGAACGGCTACGACCCGCTCGCCTCCTCGAGCTACCTCGCGGCTGTCGGGGACATGACGGCGACGGGCGCGGTTCGCCGGCCGGGGCAGTTCCTGGTGCGGCGCTCGCCTCTGCTCGACCTGCTGCGGATCTCGCTCGTGCTCGTCCCGAAGAAGCAGGCGCCTGCGCGGCCGCCGGCGTGGCTCGTCGAGAGCGGGACGTCCGGCGGGATCGTGCGATACGAGTACCGCCCCCGCGTTCCGGACGCGTTCCTCGTCGGCCGGACGATCGTCGCGTCGGACGCTCGGATCCGCTCGTACCTCGACGGCCGGGGCACGTTCGACCCCGCGACGACGGCGCTCGTCGAGCGACCGTCGCAGGCGCTGAGCGCCTCCGGCTCCGGCCGCGTCGGCGGCGTGAGCTGGAGCACGAGTGCCGTGACCGGCCGCGTCGTCGCGGACCACCGCAGCCTGCTGGTCGTGAGCCAGGCGTGGGACGCGGGGTGGTCGGCGTGGGTCGACTCGAAGCGCGCGCCGGTGGTGCGGGTCGACAGGATCCTCACGGGCGTCGAGGTCCCGGCCGGCACGCACCGGTTCAGGCTCGCCTACGAGACGCCGGGACTGAAGGCCGGCTTCGGCGTCTCGATCGCAAGCATCGTCGTGTTCCTGCTGACCGCCGCGACGCTGCCCGTCCTTTCGGCTAGGCGCCGCAGCCGCGTCGGATAGGGAACCGGCGCCGCTCAGGCGCGAGGATTCCGTTATCGAAGGCCCTCGGTACTCCGTCGTCGTGCCGGTCTACAACGAGGAGGAGTCGCTCCTCGAGCTCGGCCGGCGGCTCGCGGCTGCCCTCGACGAGCTCGACGGCGCGTCGGAGGTCGTCCTCGTCGACGACGGGAGCAGCGACGCGACACCGGTGCTGCTCGCGGAGCTCGAGCGCCGCGACGAGCGGTTCCGGGTGGTGCGCCTCTCGAGGAACTTCGGCCACCAGGTCGCGATCACCGCCGGCCTCGACGCCGCGCGCGGGGCGGCGATCGTCGTGATGGACGCCGACCTCCAGCATCCGCCGGAGGTCATCCACCGCCTGGTCGAACGCTGGCA
This sequence comes from Gaiellaceae bacterium, assembly GCA_036377055.1. GTDB lineage: Bacteria > Actinomycetota > Thermoleophilia > Gaiellales > Gaiellaceae > DASUZD01. The sequence goes on from DASUZD010000240.1 coordinate 26,067, forward strand.
GGAGGGGTACGACGTCGTCTACGCGATCGCAGACGAGCACGAGCAGGCGACGTGGTTCAAGCGCCGCTCGGCCGATCTCTTCTACCGGCTGATCAGCCGCGTCGCCAAGGTCGACATGCCGCACGGCGCGGGGGACTTCAGGCTGATCGATCGGCGCGTTCGCGACGCGTTCACGTCGATGCGCGAGCGGCACCGCTACGTCCGCGGCATGTTCGCGTGGATCGGCTTCAGGCAGACCGGCCTCATGTACAGGAGCCCTGCCCGCTTCGGCGGCCGGAGCAAGTACTCGCTCTCGGCGATGATGCGACTGGCGACGGACGCGCTCTTCTCGTTCTCGCAAGAGCCGCTGATGCTCGTGATCAAGATCGGGCTGGCCGTCTCGGTGCTTTCGTTTCTCTTCGGCCTCGCGACGCTCGCCTCCAAGCTCGCCGGCGCGTACAACGCGCCCGGCTACGTCTCGATCATGGTCGTCCTCGCGTTCGTCGGTGGCATCCAGCTGGTCGTGCTCGGCTTCATGGGCCAGTACACGGCGAGGATCTTCGAGGAGGTCAAGCGCCGGCCGCTCTACATCGTCGACGAGGGCGCAACGCTCGCCGCCGATGGCGGCGTCGAGCGACGCCCGGCAGAAGACCGCCTGACGGAGCTCGTCGCGCGCGAGTGACGCCCGACGTCGTGCGGCTCACCGTGGTCGCCAATCAGGGTGAGTCGGACATCATCTGCTCGCTGCTGCGGGTTCACGGAATCGCATGCTTCGAACGGGTCACGGACGCCTATGGCGAAGCGGTCGGAGACCACGGAGCCCGGCGCGAGATCCTCGTCCGAAGCGACGAGCTCGACGAGGCTCGCGAGCTGCTCATAGCCCAGCGGCGTGGGGAATAGGCGGGCTTAGCCTTCCCAGCGTCCAAGCGTGACGGCGAGCGTGCCGAAGAAGGTGATGAGGGCGACTCCGAGTGCGAGCAGCATCGGCCCCAAAGAACCGCCGCGTCGCACATACAAGGCGAGCCCTGCGAGAACACCTGCGGCCAGGACGCAAGGGACCATGGGGACTGTCCCCCAGAAATCGAAGGTCGACCATGCACCGACGAGGCTGCCGGCGAACACGGCCACGGATCCAAGGCCTAGCAGAGCGGAAAGCGACACGTCCTAGTCAGGCGCCCGCGGCAGCACGAGCCGGTCGCGTGCCAGGACGGCCTGAACGCTCCTGCCTCGAATCGTGCCTTGGGTGAGGCGCCGGCAGGCGAGGAGCTGGAAGTGGCGTGTGCGCGTGATCGGCGTCCAACCCGGAGGTTGGCACACGGCGAAGATCCGATCGTCCGTCGCCGATGTGTACGAGCGGTACGGCTTCGGCCCGCGACGGGCGACGAGCACCGCCTCGCCGCCGGTCGCGCACCGGGTTCCGCTCCGGCCTTCCAGCGCGACGAGAACGGGAGTTGCCCGCGCGAGCTCCGTCTCCAGGCGGCCCATGTAGACAGGACAGCTCTGCGGGTCCAGCGCGGCGATCCGGTCGACGAGGGCATTGCCCTCGCGCTCGTTTGCCGCCCATACCGACACGCTCCAGTACGAGCCGAATGCGCCCAGCAGGAGGACGATGCCTCCGGCCACGAAGTCGCCCCGTCCGAGGCTCGGCCTGCTCCGGGCGAGCGCGAGACCCGCCGCGGCGCCGAAGAGCGTGACGGAGGGCAAGTAGTACCGCGAGACGATCTCCGCTCCGCTGAGCGCCTGGAAGGCGAGCGCCGACCAGCCTGTGAGCACGAAGCCGACGAGCAGCCAGTCGAGCGCTTCGCGACGCCGGAGCGCTCGAACGGCCAAGACGACGCAGCCGAGGCTCAGCACCGCCCACAGCGGACTTCCGAGCGCGAACGTCATCGCGGCCCACTGCGTCGCCGTTCCCGAGACGAGGCGGCCGACGACACCGCCCGCGCCTCGCGGCACCTGCTGCCCGTACACCGTCGTCCCGGCGGCCGCTACTCGCCAAACCTCCGTGGCCATGTGCACGACCGGCACGAGAACCGCCACTGCAACCGCCTGGAACCGCCCGTGGGCCAGGAGCGGTCGCCGGATCAATCCGGTCGCGCGCCAGCGGCGATCGAGGAAGAGGTAGACGAACGGCGCGGCGACCAGGAACGACACCGACGTCTCTTTCTGGTAGACGCCGAAGAGCCACAGCGCGTAGCCCGCGGCGAGGAGCGGCGTGATCCGCCACCACGCCGCGCCGGCGAGCCACCTTCCGGTCGCGAGCACGATGAGCAGCGCGCCGCCGATCATCCCGCCGAGCAAGAGCGGTTCTGCCGGTCCGAAACGGGCAAAGTCCGGACCGAAGCCCGGCGTCGCCAGGACGAGCGCCGGAAGGCCGGCCGCCAACGCAACCCGACCATGCAGTCCAACGGGTCGTGGAATGGTCGCGAGCAGGAGAGCCATCGCACATCCCACGTACAGGAGGATCCTGAGGGTGTTCCAGACGTTCGGCCCGATCAGGCTCCCCGGGGCGCCGAGCGTGTGCCAGACGAGGTCGTTCCAGACCGCGATCGACGCCGGGCGGTACCGGTGAGGATCGCCGACCGCCGCGGGATCGTAGGACAGACGCAGGAGCCGCTCCAGGGCGTGCGGCGACTTCGCATAGCCCGACCAGTCGTCGACGAGCGAGAGGCCGCCGATCGTGAACCGGGGCGACACGATCAGCATCGCGAGCGCGGACACCGCGAAGAAGCCGGCGGCGGTGATCGCGTGAGCGCGGGAGAAAGCGGCGCGGAGGGACCACTCGCGGGAGGTCCACACGGAGGCGTCGACAGACACCGGCCTACGTGCGCGCGGAGTGCGGCGCGGGAATCGCTCGCGTCGAGCGGCTCGACCGGAGGCCCGGCGACGTCGCGAGACCGACGGCCAAGGCGGCGATCGCGTACGCGAAGAGGATGCGCGCGGCCGAGGCGGCGCCGTCCTGGTGCGGGGTCAGCCAGAACGCGAGCGGCACGAACCAGGCGACGTGCGCTCGCTGCCGGTAGAGCGCGATGACGACGTAGAGGAGCGCGAAGTAGTGGAGCCACACGATCGGCGACACCGCAAGCGCGGCTCCAACCGCGGCGACGAACGCGCGCCGATCGCCGTCGCGCCCGCGTGCGAGCGCGAAGACCAGGCCGAGAGCGATCACCGTCAGCACGAGGAGACCGACGCGCGACAGGCCGTTCGACAGCCCGAGCGCGCGCATCAGGGCGAACGGCGAGTAGCTACGTCCCTGCTGAGACGAGGCGACGTCGCCGAGGTGGCGCGGGTAGTCGAGCATCCCGTCGAAGCCGATCACGGCCCAGCAGCCGACGGCCAAGGCGGCGCCCGTCACGACGCTCGTCGCGGCCGACCGGAAGCGTCGCGTCGCGACCAGCCAGAGGAGCAGCGGCCACAGGAAGACCTTGAGCGCCACCACCGCGGCGACGGCCAGGGCGACCACCACGCGTCGGTCTCGGTACCGCCACGCGAGCGCCGTGCCGAGAGCGAGCAGCGTCGACAGCGCGCCCAGCGTCGTGGTGCTCGCGACCGGCAGCCATCCGAGCGCGAGCCCGTAGCAACGCCAGTCGCGCACGCCCAACACTCGGAGCGCGAGGACGACGGCTCCGATCGCGACGACCGAGAACGCGGCGACGGCGACGGTCCACGGGAGCGCCCCGAACGGCGCCATCAGGATCGCGGCGGGCGCGGGGTAGACGAACGGGTAGGGCGAGTGGCCGGTGACGACGTCGTGGCCGGCCTTCCACAGGATGTGCAGGTCGAACAGGAACCCGCCGTCCGGGAAGTACTTCCCGTCCATCGTGTACGGCTTGACCGGGTAGGCGCCGGCGACGTACCAGACGATCACGACGGGCGCGATCAGCGCCGGCAACGTGCTGACCGCGAGCTCCACCACTCCGCGCACCTGCGTGTCGATCCGGGACCGTGGCGCCGCCACGCCTCCAGCTTCCGCTGTCGCGCGCACGGGCGACACGACCGAAAGGCCAGCGACAGCAGTGCGAGAGTCTAGGAGCCAAGCCAGCGCGTCGTCCGGCTAGCCGCTCCTAACCTTTCGTCGGTTGGGCCGATCCGCGCTCTGGAGTTGCATCCAGACTCGTGGGGGAGCACCTCGACGCAACCGTGTCGACGCGAGTACCGGTTGCCCCGAGAGCCGGTCTCGATTACCGCCCTGGGGCTGCGGTCGCTCGCGCTCGCGCTGCCGCCGTAGCGGACTGGTTCGGGCGCGAGGCGTTCCTCGTCGTCCTGTTCGGGATCTACGTCGTCAGCCTCACGTGGCACCTGCCGAGCCACATCGCGTCGGACACGTGGATGACGTTCGCGTACGGAAGCGAGATCGTGCACCACGGGCTTCCGAGCCACGACACGCTCACCGTCTGGGCTCACGGCCGCACCTGGGTCGACCAGCAGTGGCTCGGCCAGCTGACCTTCTACGGCGCCTACGTCGTCGGCGGCGTCCGGGGCGCGCTCGCGCTCCAGACCGTCTTCCTCGGCGCCGCGATGGCGCTCGCGCTCGTCGCGGCGCGCCGGCACGGCGGCTCGACGCGCAGCGTCACATGGCTCGCGCTCGGGTCGCTTCTCGTCGTCGCCTGGGGCTCGTGGACGCTGCGTGTCCAGAGCTTCGTCTTCCCGCTCTTCGTCGTCCTGCTCTGGCTGCTGGCGGCCGACAGCCGGCGACCGTCGCGGCGCGTCTTCTGGGCGCTTCCGATCGTCGCGCTCTGGGGAAACCTCCACGGCACCGCGTTCCTCGCGTCCGCGCTCGTCGCTCTCCGCGGGGCGTCGATGCTGCTCGAGCGCGACCGGCCGCTGCGGGCGCGGGTGCCGACGGCCGCCGTGCTGATGGCCTCGCCGGCGCTTTTGCTCGCCTCGCCGTACGGCTTCTCGCTGCTCGGCTACTACCACAAGCTGCTGCTCAACCCGTCGTTCGCGAAGTACGTCACGGAGTGGGCGCCGACGAAGCTCTCGCTCGCGACGGTGCCGTTCTACGCGCTCGCGCTGCTGGCGGCATGGCTCGCCGGACGGTGCCGGTCGCGGCTTACCCCGTTCGAACAGGCCGCGCTCTTCGTCACGCTCGTGCTCGCCCTGCTCGCGATCCGGAGCGTCGTCTGGTTCATGCTCAGCGCGCTCATCCTCCTTCCGGTCGCGCTCGACGGCGTCCTGTCCTCGCACTGGGGGAGTCCGCGCTACCGCCACCTGAACCGGCTGATCGCGCTTCCGGCGCCGCTCATCTGCGCGTGGGTCGTCGCCGGCTCGCTGACGCATCCCGCGGCCTGGTACACGCGCAGCTTCCCGCCGGCCGCGTCCAACACAGTCGCCCGCTTCGCCGCGGCACATCCCGGCGCGCGCATCTTCGCGAACGAGCGGTACGCCGACTGGCTCGTCCTCGACCATCCGGAGCTTCGCGGCCGGATCGCCTTCGACGGCCGGTTCGAGCTCCTGACCGCCGACGAGCTGAAGAAGATCGTCGAGTTCCGCCTGCGAATCGTCGGCTCGCAGACCGTGACCCGCGGCTACCGCCTGCTTGTGCTCGACCCGACGAGCGAGAAGAAGGTCGCCGACACGCTGCTCGCAAATCCGTCGCGCCATGTCCTCTACCGGGGCGACGTGATCGTGATCCGGCAGGACGCCGCAGCGAGGAGCGCGTCATGAGTCGGCTGAGAACTCGGCCGAAAGTTCAGGTGCAGCTAGTCGGCCAG
>DASUZD010000241.1:0-5222 GCA_036377055.1 Gaiellaceae bacterium
ACGAGCGCCGCGACCCCCTAACGTCCCCCAAGGGATCCCCGGGACCCCTGCCGAAACGCTATCGAGACCCGGTGGCGTCCCGTGTGCCGGCTCCGTGACGATCGCTCCACGCCGATGCGCGGCGCGCGACGGCCGCCAAGCGGCACGTGCCGTCTGGAGCGGCGCCCCGGTTAGAGGTCGCAAAGACGCGGCGCGCGCCTCGGCGGATAGCATCGGGCCGATGGCCCCCCGCGGCATCCATCACCTCGGAGTCGCCGTCGCGGATCTCGACGAGGCGCTCGCGACGTACACGCGGCTCTTCGGCGCGCAGCTCGAGCATCGAGAGACCGTTCCGGACCAGGGCGTGGAGGCCGCGTCCGTTCGTGTCGGCGAGAGCAGGGTCGAGCTGCTCGCGGCGACCGGCGAGGACACGCCCGTCGGCAGGTTCCTCGCCAAGCGCGGCCCAGGCATGCACCACGTCGCGTACGAGGTCGACGACCTCCGCGCGACGCTCGCACGGCTCGCAGCCGCGGGCGCCGAGCTGATCGACGAGGAGCCCCGCGAAGGGTTGTTCGGGCTCCAGGTCGCGTTCGTCCACCCCGACGCCGTCCACGGCGTCCTCGCGGAGCTAGTCGCGCATGGCTGATCACGTCCGCCTCGAGATCGCCTTCGACGGCGGCCAGATCATGGGCGCGCTCGTCTCCACGGAATCCGCGGACGCGCTCGACAAGGCGCTCGCGAGCGGCGAGGACGCGAATCTGACGCTCGAGGCGGCGGACGGCCGCTACACCGTCGCGCTGCGCCGAGTCGTCTACCTCAAGCGCTTCTCGCGCGAAAGCCGCGTCGGCTTCGGCAGTCAGTAGTTAGCGGTACGAGGCCGTCGGGCATCCAACCACGGATGACCGAGGCCGATCAGGCTGTCGCGCCCGCGCCGCGCGAGTCGAGCGCGCAGATGCGCGTGCTGGTCGCGAAGGCGCAGGCCGGCGAGCGGGAGGCGCTCGAGGAGCTCTACCTGATCCACTTCGACCGCATCTACTCCTACCTGCACATGAGCGTCGGCAACCGGCACGACGCGGAGGACCTGACGACGCAGACGTTCCTGAAGATGCTGGAGGCGATCGGCCGGTTCCGGTGGCAGTCGGCGCCGTTCTCGGCGTGGCTCTTCCGGATCGCCCACAACCTCGCGATGGACCACTTCCGTGCAAGCCGACGGTGGCAGCCGGAGGAGGACGTCCCGGAGCAGCCCAACTCCGAGGAGGCCTCCGCCGAGGAGGAGGCGATGCAGGCGATCGGCCGTCAGAGCATGCTCGAGCTGATCGAGAATCTCTCCATCGACCAGCAGCAGGTGCTGACGCTGAAGTTCGTCTTCAACTTCCCGAACGCCGAGGTGGCGACGATCCTCGGCAAGACCGAGGGCGCGATCAAGTCGCTCCAGCACCGCGCGCTCGTCTCGCTCCAGAAGCAGGTCCCCCGGAAGCCGTAGTGCCTCTGGAGGCCGGGATCGTCGGCCTTCCGAGCGCCGGCAAGACGACGCTCTTCGAGGCGCTCACGCACGCGCCGGCCTCGACGAACGTCGGGATGGCGCCGATTCCGGACGAGCGGCTCGATCAGCTCGCGAACGTGGTCGCCTCGAAGAAGGTCACGCCGGCTGCGATCCGCGTCGTGGACGTCCAGGGCACTGGGCCGCAGCTGCTCGGGAACCTGCGCAAGGTCGACGCGCTCCTCGTCGTCCTCGACGGGTTTTCTGGGACGCGCGTCCCGGCCGACGACCTCGAGACGCTTCGCCTCGAGCTGCTCGTCGCCGACCGCGATCACGTCGAGCGGCGGCTCGAGCGGGTCGAGAAGCAAGCGAAGTCGGGCGATCCGGCGCTCCGGAAGGAGGTCGAGGAGCTGCGCCGCATCCTCGACCACCTCGACCGCGGCGGCACGCTCGGCGACTGGCCCGAGAAGCTGCCGCCCGAGCTCGAGCCGCTGACGACGAAGCCGCTGATCGCGCTCGAGAACGGGCCCGGCGGCATCGACCTGAAGCTCGAGGCGGAGCTCTCCGAGCTGCCGCCCGAAGAGGCGGCGGCGTTCCGCGAAGGCGCGTCGTCGGCGCTCGGGGAGGTCGTGCGCAGGCTTTTCGGCGAGCTCGACCTGCTCGTCTTCTTCACGGTCGCCGAGAAGGAGGCCCGCTCGTGGACGCTGCGCCGCGGAGGCAGCGCGCTCGACGCGGCGGCGACGATCCACTCGGACATCGCCCGCGGTTTCATTCGCTGCGAGGTGATCCGGTGGGACGACCTCGTCGAGGCCGGCTCGCACACGGAGGCCGCTCGCCGTGGCCTCCAGCGTCTCGAAGGAAGGACCTACGAGGTGCAGGACGGCGACGTCCTGAACATCCGCTTCAACGTCTAGCCGGCTTTGGCGGCCTTGGATGAAGTCAGTGGTGTCGACCGGTCGTTTCAGACGGACGCACGGGCAGAGCCCGCGCGTCCTGATGGTCGGCGCCGCCGAGTCGGCGCCTTCACCGCCTTGACGATCGCGCTCTGGATCCCGTCGGCGACCTCGTGGGTGAAGTCGACCGAGATCTCGGCGAACCCTGCCGCCGCGAGCTCACGCTCGTATTCGCCCTTCGCCAGCGCGCCCGCGATGCAGCCGACGTAGCTGCCGCGCTCCGCGCGCTCCTCGGGCGTCAGCCGGTCCTCCGCGACGATGTCGCTGATTCCGACGCGACCGCCGGGCCGGAGGACGCGGAACGCTTCGCGCAGGACGCGCGGCTTGTCGGGCGAGAGGTTGACGACGCAGTTCGAGATCACCACGTCGACGGACTCGTCCGGGAGCGGGATCGCCTCCATTTCGCCTCTGAGGAAGCGGGCGTTCGCGACACCCGCCTCCGCCGCGTTCCGGCGCGCGAGCTCGAGCATCTCGTCGGTCATGTCGAGCCCGTACGCGAGCCCGCTTGGCCCGACCCGGCGGGCCGAGAGGAGGACGTCGATCCCGCCGCCGGAGCCGAGGTCGAGGACCGTCTCGCCCTCGCGCAGCTCGGCGACGGCCGTGGGGTTGCCGCAACCGAGGCTCGCGAACACGGCCGCTTCCGGCAGCTCGGACCGCTCCGCGTCGCCGTAGAACGAGCCGCAGCAGTCGTCGCCGCAGCATGAGCCGGCATTCAGCGCGGCCTGCGCGTAGTGCTCTCGCACCTGCTCCTTGACGTCGGTTGCCATCTCCGCTCCTTTCATCGACGTTCTTCGATACAGCGAGGCTAGCTGCTACATTGATGGATGTCAATGAAGACCCTGCCCGTTCTGCCCCCGATCTGCTGCGGGCCCGAGGCCCTACCGCTGCCGGTCGAGGCGCGGGAGGAGCTCGCGGTGCGCTTCAAGGCGCTCGCCGACCCGACACGCGTCGCGATCGTCAACCGCCTCTCGGCCGCGGACGAGGTCTGCGTCTGCGAGCTCAACACCGCGTTCGAGCTCTCGCAGCCGACGATCTCGCACCACCTGAAGATCCTCCGCGAGGCCGGCCTCGTCGACTCGACGCGGCGCGGGACATGGGCCTACTACCGGCTCGTGCCGGAGGCGATCGAGTCGCTGCGCGGTGCGCTCGGCGGATGACGAACGTCCTCTTCGTCTGTGTCCAGAACGCGGGTCGGTCGCAGATGGCGCAGACGCTGTACGAGCGGCTCGGCGGCTCCGCGCGCTCGGCAGGCTCGGCGCCGGCGGACGAGGTGCACCCGGTCGTGGTCGAGGTCATGCAGGAAGTCGGCGTCGACCTCGACGGCCGGGTCCCGCGGCGCCTCGAGCGCGACGACGTCGAGTGGGCCGACCTCGTCGTGACGATGGGCTGCGGCGACGCGTGCCCGGTCCTGCCAGGCAAGCGCTACGTCGAGTGGGATCTGCCCGATCCAGCGGGCATCTGCCTCACCGACGCGCGCGAAGTGAGAGACGAGATCGCGCGACGCGTCGCCGAGTTACCGCGCTGAAGCGCCGAGGCACCGCAGCCGACGCCGTGAACTAGGCGTCCTGGGTGAGCGCGCCTGGGTTCGCGCCACGGAAGTCGAGGGCTCGCGCAGATCGGGGACTCGACCTCGAGCATCTTGTATCCAGGAATCCGTCCCTAGCGGAGTTGCGTCTAAATCTCGCTCGGTCAGCGTGCGAAGCGCGTGGCAGAGGTTCCTCAGTATCAGGTCGTTGAGAGTCTGAGGACCACAGAAGCGGCTGCAAATGTGGAACTTTTTGTCCTCACAACTCAGCCGTCCGAGGTCCTCAGATTTACTCAACTACCATGGACTTTGAATGGCGCCGACGCTTCGCCCTCAGCAGGAGCTAGTGGCGCGGCTGCGGTCCTTGCTGGTCAGGTACCTCGCCGACAACGGCGAGCTGACGCGCCACGGGTACGTCGAGCTCCCGGAGCTTCGTGACATGCAGGCGCTGATCGTGCAAGAGCGATGGGACGACGTTCTGGAGGAGTTTCACGATCGCCTGCGCGATCAGCGCGACACGTTCGTGGAGGCGGCTCGCGACGATGCTACGCGGCTGTTCGCGCGCGCCTTCGCGGGAGCGATCGCCAAGGTTCGGGACGATCTACGGTGGGAGGACGAGTACGCGCGCGCCGGTCGTACGTCGGTCGAAGAGGAGTTTGCGCGATCCGCGGCGAGTCGGTTGCACGATGTATGAGGAGAGCGGCCTACCCCGCTGAGATCATCGCCACGCCAGCGAGTGTGACCACGATCCCCGCCTCCTGCGTCCGCTGGACGCGCTCGCCGAGCGCCACCCGTGCGAGCAGAACCGTCACGACCGGGTAGAGCGACGCGAGCACGGAGACGACGCTGACGAGCCCGTGCTCCTCGGCGGCGGCCGCGAAGAAGACGTTTCCGGCCGTCTCGACGACGCCGATGAAGGCGAGCGGGAGCAGGTGCCGGCGCACGGCTTCGATGCGGCGCCGAAGCGCGAGCACCGTCGTCCAGACCAGCGACGTCGAGGTCATCCGGAACACGAGCGACGCCCAGAGGAAGTCGTCCTGGCTCGCCGTGTGCATCGGGACGTAGTAGCCGCCGAACGCGATCAGCGTCAGCGCCGCCCAGCCGACGCCAGCGGCGACCCGGGCCGACTGCGGGCTCCGCTCCCACGACGTCGCGACGACGCCGCCGAGCGCGAGCACGAACCCGAGGTCCTGCAGGCCGCTCGGGTGGTCGCCGGTCGCGAGTCCCCAGACGACCGGGACAACCGCCGCGGCGCCGGCGATCGGAGCGACGACCGAGATCGCGC
>DASUZD010000242.1:0-10003 GCA_036377055.1 Gaiellaceae bacterium
GAGTTGCAGCCCATCGAGATCTGCACCCACGCTTGGTGGACGCGCTCGCGCCGCGTCGGCAGGTCGGCCGCGAACGAGCGCCACTCGGCGAAGCGGCCGCGCGGCGCCTCGCCACCCGCGCCGATCCACTCGCCGAGGTGTGGGATCGAGCCAGGGCCGAACGCGACGTCGACGTACGGGTAGAGCTCGAAGATCCGTTCGCGCTGGGCCTCGGCGTAGCAGCCGCCGACGGCGATCATCTTCTCGGGATCGCGCTGCTTCAGCGCCGCCGCCTGGGCGAGGTGCGCCGCGAACCGTTGGTCCGGCTTCTCGCGGATCGTGCAGGTGTTGAAGACGATCACGTCGGCCTGCGCCTGCTCGTGCGTCTCGCCGAGGCCGAGCGACTCGAGCAGTCCCTTGATCCGCTCGGAGTCGTGGGCGTTCATCTGACACCCGAACGTCGTGACGTGATACCGCTTCAAGGCGACGGAAATGCTAGACGCATTTCCGTCGGGGGCTACCACCTCTCCCAGGGACAGTGTTACGGTAGGCAACACTCGTCAGGGGAGGAGCCCTAATGCCGTCGGTCCGCCGCTTCCGCCTTCTCGTTGCCGTGCTCGTCGTCGCTGCGTCCTCGCTCGTCGGGGCGCACGCCGCGAGCGCCGTCTCGTCCACGCTCGTCCTCAGCCAGGTGTACGGCGGCGGCGGCAACGCGGGCGCGACGTACACGAACGACTTCATCGAGGTCTTCAACAAGAGCCTCTCGCTGATCAACACGACCGGGATGTCCGTCCAGTACGGCTCCACGACCGGGAACATCGCGCCGAACGACACGCAGAGCACACCGCTCTCCGGCTTCCTCTCGCCCGGGCAGTACCTGCTCGTGCAGGAGGCGCAGGGCGCCGGCGGCACGACCCCCCTGAGCCCGGACATCACCGACGCGACCCCGATCGCGATGAGCTCCACGGGCGGCAAGATCGCGCTGGTCAACTCGACCACCAACCTCAACTGCGGTGCGGCCGCAACGCCGTGCGGCGCGGCGGCGCTCGCCCAGATCATCGACCTCGTCGGCTACGACGGCGCCAACATGTTCGAAGGCTCGCCGACGCCGGCGCTCAGCAACACGACCGCGGCGCTCCGCGGGAGCAACGGCTGCACCGACACCGACAACAACGCGTCCGACTTCACCGTCGGCGCCCCGACGCCACGGAACCGCCTCTCCCCCACGTTCAGCTGCGCTGGCGACGCGGCGCCGACGGTGTCGATGACGTCCCCCGCCAACGGCTCGAGCGGCGTCGCGATCGGAGCGAACGTCGAGCTGACGTTCAGCGAGCCGGTGAACGTCAGCGGCAGCTGGTACTCGATCTCCTGCGGCACCAGCGGGTCGCATACCGCCGTCGTCAGCGGCGGCCCGACCGTCTTCACGCTCGACCCGGACGCGAACTTCGCGTACAGCGAGACGTGCACCGTCAGCGTGAACGGCAGCCAGGTGTCCGACCAGGACGCGAACGACCCGCCGGACAACGTCGCCGACACGCCGACGTTCAGCTTCACGACCGCGGCCGCGCCGCTCATCGTCGTCAGCCAGGTGTACGGCGGCGGCGGCAACGCCGGTGCGACGCTCAAGAACGACTTCATCGAGCTCTACAACCGCGGTGCGAGCGCGGTCAGCCTCGCTGGCTGGTCGGTCCAGTACTCGTCGGCGACCGGCACGACCTGGCAGGTCACGAGCCTGACGAGCTTCACCCTCCAGCCGGGCCAGTACTACCTCGTCCAGGAGGCGGCCGGCGCCGGCGGCACGACGAACCTGCCGACGCCCGACGCGACCGGCACGATCGCGATGGCGGCGACCGCCGGGAAGGTCGCCCTCGTCAACACGACGACCGCGCTCTCGGGCGCATGTCCGAGCGGCGCGTCGATCCTCGACTTCGTCGGCTACGGGAGCACCGCGAACTGCTTCGAGGGGAGCGGCCCGACGGCTGCGCCGAGCAACACGACTGCGGCGCTGCGAAACGGGGCCGGCTCAGTCGACACGAACAACAACGCGTCCGACTTCAGCGTCGGCGCCCCGAACCCGCGCAATAGCCAGGACGCGGCGCCTTCGGTCTCCGCGACCACGCCCGCGGACGGCGGCGCCGACGTCCCCGTCGACAGCAACATCGCGATCACGTTCAGCGAGCCGGTCAACGTGAGCGGCAGCTGGTTCTCGATCTCGTGCGCCACGAGCGGCGCCCACGCGGCGACCGCCTCCGGCGGGCCGACGACCTTCACGCTCGACCCGACGAGCGACTTCTCCACGGCCGAGACCTGCACGGTCACCGTGTTCGCGGCGAACGTGACCGACCAGGACACGCAGGACCCGCCCGACAACATGGCCGCGAACTACGTCTTCAGCTTCACGACGGTCGCGCCGCCGGTCGCGATCCACGACATCCAGGGCGCTTCGCACATCTCGCCGAAGGCCGGCCAGAACGTCGCCAACGTGAACGGGATCGTGACCGCGAAGCGCACCAACGGCTTCTACATGCAGGATCCGAACCCGGACGCCGACCCGGCCACGTCCGAGGGCATCTTCGTCTTCACGTCCTCGGCGCCGAGCTCGGTGAACGTCGGCGACGCGGTGAAGGTGAACGGCCGCGTGCAGGAGTTCCGGCCTGGCGGCGCGTCGAGCGGGAACCTGACCACGACCGAGCTGACGACGCCGACGACCACCGCGCTCTCGAGCGGGAACCCGCTTCCGGCGACGACGGTGGTCGGCGCCGGCGGGCGCATCCCGCCGAACCAGGTGATCGAGGACGATGCGACGGGTGACGTCGAGACGAGCGGCGTCTTCGACCCCGCGAGCGACGGGCTCGACTTCTGGGAGAGCCTCGAGGGGATGCGCGTCCAGCTCAACAACGCGGTCGCGGTCGGGCCGACGAACGCGTTCGGCGAGACGCAGGTCGTCGGCGACGACGGCGCCAACGCGGTGCTCCGGACGGCGCGCGGCGGCCTCCTACTCCGGCCGACCGACGGGAACCCGGAGCGGGTCGTCGCAGACGACGTCCTCACGCCGCTGCCGTCGATGAACGTCGGCGACCACTACGACGCGCCGCTCGTCGGCGTGCTCGACTACAACTTCGGCAACTTCTTCCTCGAGGTCACGAGCGCCGGCGTCGGGGCGATCCACGACGGCGTCGCGCCCGAGAGCACGACCGCGGCCGGCCTGAACCAGGTCTCGATCGGGACCTTCAACTTCGAGAACCTCGACCCGACCGACCCGCAGTCGAAGTTCGACCGGCTCGCGGCGATCCTCGTGAGCAACCTCAAGGCCCCCGACATCGTGAGCGGCGAGGAAGTGCAGGACGACAACGGGCCGACCGACAACGGCGTCGTCACCGCAAACCAGACGCTCGACCAGCTCGTCGCGGCGATCCAGGCCGCGGGCGGGCCGCCGTACCAGTACCGCTACATCAATCCGGTGAACGACCAGGACGGCGGCGAGCCGGGCGGGAACATCCGCCAGGTCTTCCTCTACCGCACCGACCGCGGCGTCTCGTTCATCGACCGCCCGGGCGGCGGCTCGACAACGCCGACGACGGTCGTGAACGGCGTGAACGGGCCCGAGCTCTCGTTCAGCCCGGGACGGATCGACCCGACGAACTCGGCCTTCAACACGAGCCGCAAGCCGCTCGCGGGCGAGTTCCTGTTCAACGGCCACCATCTGTTCGTGATCGCGAACCACTTCAACTCGAAGGGCGGCGACCAGCCGCTCGAAGGGCACTTCCAGCCGCCGACGCGAAGCTCCGAGGTCCAGCGCCACCAGCAGGCGCAGATCGTCCACGACTTCGTCGCGTCGATCCTCGCCGACGACGCGAACGCGAACGTCGTCGTCGACGGCGACCTGAACGACTTCGAATGGTCGGACACCGTCTCGATCCTGAAGAGCGGCGTGCTGCACGACCTGATGGACACGCTGCCCGAGAACGAGCGCTACAGCTACGTGTTCGAAGGCAACTCGCAGACGCTCGACCACATCCTGACGAGCGGCGCGCTCTTTGGGCGGCCGTTCGTCTTCGACCCGGTGCACGTGAACGCCGAGTTCGCCGACCAGGCGTCCGACCACGACCCGTCCGTGGTGAAGGTCACGCTCAACGATCCGCCGAGCGCCAGCGCCGGCGGCCCGTACAGCGTGGCCGAGGGCAGCTCCGTCGGGCTGAGCGCCTCGGGGACGGACCCCGAGGGCGGCCCGCTTTCGTACGCGTGGGATCTCGACGACAACGGCAGCTTCGAGACGCCGGGGCAGAACGTCACGTTCCCGGCGGGCGACGGGCCAGCGACGCCGACCGTGAAGGTGCAGGTGACGGACAACGGCGGGCTCTCGACGGTCGCCCAGGCGACGGTGGACGTTCTGAACGTCGCGCCGACGGTCACGTCGCTCACGCCGAACCCGTCGAACGGGCTCGTGGGCGAGCCGGTCACCTTCACCGGCGCCGCGACCGACCCGTCGGGCGCCGACACGGCTGCCGGGTTCACGTGGGCCTTCGACGCGGGCTCCGGCTTCGGGGCGTTCGGGAGCAACGGCTTCCCAGCGACGTTCTCGTCCTGCGGGACACATACGGTCGACGCGAAGGCGCAGGACAAGGACGGAGGCGTGTCCGCTCCGTTCACCTCGGCTCCGGTCACCGTCTACGACGCCCAGATCGTCCCGCCCCTGACGGGCGGCGCCTTCAACCTCGTCAAGAAGGGCCAGGTCGTGCCGGTCAAGATCACGGTCGGCTGCAACGGCTTCACCAGCGGCCTGCATCCGTTGATCTCGATCCGGTCGGGCGACTACGACCCGAACGTCGATCCGGGCGACCCGTCGTACACCGTCCCCGACAGCGTCTCGTCGGCCGACACGAGCGGGGTCATGCGGGAGACCGACCAACTGTACGTCTACAACCTCGCGGTGCCGTCGAACGCCTCGGTCGGCGACCTCTTCACCGTCCTGATCCGGCCGTTCGGCGGGAGCGCCCCGACGCTCTACGCGGTGCTGAAGATCAAGAAGTGACGCGCGTCTCGCGCCCCGGCCGGCTCGTCGCGTATGCGGCCGCCGGCTGGGGCGTCGACGCGTGCTTCACCGCGCTGAACAGCCTGCGCCGAACCGGGCGGCCGCGCCGCTCGAGCCTCTGGAACGCGCCGGTCTACGCGCTGGCGCAACCGCTGTTCGAGCCGCTGCACGATCGCCTCCGCGGGCGATCCGTCGCGGCGCGCGGCCTCGTCTACGGGGGCGGGATCCTCGCCGTTGAGTACACGGCCGGTCGGGTCTTCCGCCGGACGCTTGGGCGCGCGCCGTGGGACTACTCGTACGCGCGTTACCACGTCGACGGGCTCGTGCGGCCGGACTTCCTTCCGCTGTGGGCGATCTACGGGCTAGCGCTCGAGCGCGTGCACGACGCGCTCACTTAGCGAATTCGACTGCCCGGCTCTCGCGGATGACCGTCACCTTCACCTGGCCTGGGTATTCGAGCTCGGCCTCGATCTCGCGTGCGATCTCGTGCGAGAGCAGGACCGCGCCGTCGTCGTCGATCTCGGTCGGCTTCACGATCACGCGGATCTCGCGGCCCGCCTGGAGCGCGTAGACGCGCTCGACGCCCTTCTTCTGGCCCGCGAGCTCCTCGAGCGCGGCCAGGCGCTTGATGTAGTTCTCGAGGCTCTCCCCACGCGCGCCGGGCCGGGCGGCCGAGATCGCGTCGGCGGAGATCAGGAGCACAGCCTCGACCGTCTGCGGCTGTACCTCGTAGTGGTGCGCCTCGATCGCATGCACCACACCCTGCGACTCGCCGTAGCGCCGCGCGAGCTGCGCCGAGATGAGCGCGTGCGAGCCCTCGATCTCGTGCGTCATCGCCTTGCCCAGGTCATGGAGGAGGGCGGCGCGCTTCGTCGTCTTCACGCTCGCCTCCAGCTCCGTCGCCATGATCCCCGCGAGGTGGACGACCTCGAGCGTGTGTTTGAGCACGTTCTGCCCGTAGCTCGTCCGGTAGCGGAGGCGGCCGAGGATCTTCACGAGCTCCTCGTGGAACTCGCCGCAGTTCGCCTCGAAGACCGCCTGCTCGCCAGCGTGGACGACGTGCTCGTCGATCTCGGCTTTGGACTGGTAGTACATCTCCTCGATCCGGGCCGGGTGGATCCGGCCGTCCTCGATCAGCTTCGCGAGCGTCAGCTTGGCGACCTCGCGCCGGATGCCGTCGAACGAGGAGAGCACGACGGCCTGCGGGGTGTCGTCGATGATGAAGTCGACGCCGGTTAGATGCTCGAGCGCGCGGATGTTGCGGCCCTCGCGCCCGATGATCCGCCCCTTCATGTCGTCGGACGGGAGCTCGACGATCGACACCGTCGTCTCCGCGGCGTGACTAGCGGCCACGCGCTGGAGCGCGTCGGCGACGAGGCTGCGCGCCTTCCGCTTCGCCTCGCCGCGGGCCTCCTCCTCGAGCTGCCGCACGCGGCGAGCGAGCTCGTGCTTGACGAGGTCCTCGGAGCGCTCGAGGACGTGCGCCTTCGCCTCGCCGACCGTCATGCCGGAGATCCGCTCGAGCTCCTTCAGCTCGGTGTCCTTCGCCGCCTTGAGGTCTTCCTGGAGCTGCTTCGTGTGCGTCTCCCGGTCCGCGACGCCCTGCTCGCGGCGTGAGAGCTCAGTCTGCTTTCGCTCGAGCTCCTGGCCGTGTGAGCGGTTGCGCTCCTCCGCACGCAGCACCTCGGCGCGCCGCTCCTTCAGCTCCTCCTCGAGCTCCGCCCGCAGCCGCACCGAGTGCTCGCGCGCCTCGATCTGCGTCTCGCGCCGGAGCGCCTCGGCCTCTCTGCGCGCGTCGGCCAGGAGCTGCTGGCGTATCCGGCGAGCGGCGCCGAGCCTCGACCCGCTCCTGAACGCCACGGCCGCGATCCCGCAGCCGACGCCCACGAGCAGGGCCAGCACCACGAGTACCGCAGTGACGACGGGCATCGCGCTCCTCTCGCCTGCGCCGGCCGGGGCCGGTCAGGAGTCGGATTCGGTTGTTCGCGGCAATGCCGCGGCACCACCCGCGGTCGGGCCGGCATGGGTCTCACCGAATCGGTGCCCGGAGCCGCCTCGGAGGCTCCGAGAGAAGCGCCTGCCTATCTCAGCGCCGGCGCTCGCTCCTCAGGACGGATGTGCACTCGTTTCGTGGTATTCGGTCGAAGGAGATGAAGGTGAAGCCGATTCAGGAAAAGAACGCTATGCAGGCAAAACGTTGGGAAGATGCGCTCGTTATCGTAGCGCCCGCGGCTCCTCCGTGCCAGCCTGGACGGCCATGGCCGCCTCCACCACGTCCTCGGTGAACCCTCGACGCGCGAGGAGCCGCGCTGTTCGCACGCCTCCCCCACGCTTCTCGACGAGGCCCGCTGCGCGCTCGTGCTCGGGCGCGAGCTCTGCGACGGCGGCTTCCGCGGCGGCGCTGTCGATCCCTCGCCGCTCGAGGTCCGCGCGGATCGCCGCGTCGCCGTAGCCGCGGTCGGCGAGGGCGCGTGCGCGCGAGCGGGCGACGCGGTCGTCGTCGACGAGGCCCGCGCAACGAAGTGTCGAGAGCGCTTCCTCGCGTCCGGCGGGCGCGACCCGACGGCGCCGAAGGCGAGCCTCGAGCTCCTGGGCGGAGAGGTCGCGGTGCCGGAGCGCGGCAGTGGAAGCCTCGAGCGCCTCGTGGCGACGGAGCTCGCGGCGCAGCAGCCGGAGCCGGGCTCGGTCGAGGGCGCAACCCGCTGAGAGGCCGGCGCGCACGACGACCTCGAGCGGGAGCGTCCTCCACGCGGCACCATCGAGCTCGACGTGCACCTTGCCGCCGCGGCCGGCGCTGCGAAGTGCGGTGACGAGTGCCACGGCGGAGCTCTGCGCGAGGCCTACGTCGTCTGCGCCACCGCTTCCGCCGGCTCGGCTGAGGCCTTGGCGCCGTTCTCCGCCTGCGCCGCCGCCGGCAGGAGCCGCGCCGAGACGACCTGGTCGGGACCGGTCAGGCTCTGGATCCGCGTCAGGATCTGCTGCCCGACGTCCGGGTGTTCGCGCAGGAAGGCCGTCGCGTTCTGGCGGCCCTGTCCGAGCCGCTCGTCCTCGAAGCTGAAGTAGGAGCCCGACTTCTGGACGATCTTCCGCTCGAGCGCGGAGTCGAGCACCGTCCCCTCCCACGAGATCCCCGAGCCGTAGATGATGTCGAACTCGGCCTGCTTGAACGGCGGCGCGACCTTGTTCTTGACGACCTTCACGCGCACGCGGTTGCCGATCGCCTCCACGCCCTCCTTCAGCGTCTCGATCCGGCGGATGTCGAGGCGCACGGACGCGTAGAACTTCAGAGCGCGTCCGCCCGGCGTCGTCTCGGGGTTCCCGAACATAACGCCGATTTTCTCCCGGAGCTGGTTCGTGAAGAGGCAGATCGTGTCAGTGCGGTTCAGCGTCGCCGTCAACTTCCGCAAGGCCTTGCTCATCAATCGCGCCTGGAGCCCGACCTGAGTGTCGCCCATCTCACCCTCGATCTCGGCTTTTGGCACAAGAGCGGCAACCGAATCGATCGCGACAACATCGATAGCGCCGCTAAGGATCATCAGCTCAGCGATTTCGAGTGCCTGTTCGCCCGTGTCCGGCTGAGAGACGAGCAGATCATCGATGTCGACGCCGATGCGCTTCGCATATTGGGGATCCATCGAATGTTCAACGTCGATGAATAAGCACTTCCCGCCGCGACGCTGCGCTTCGGCGATGACGTGATAGACGAGTGTCGTCTTGCCTG
Organism: Gaiellaceae bacterium; assembly: GCA_036377055.1. GTDB lineage: Bacteria > Actinomycetota > Thermoleophilia > Gaiellales > Gaiellaceae > DASUZD01. The sequence continues at coordinate 8,733 of DASUZD010000242.1, forward strand.
AAGACTCTGGCCCGAACAGTTCGATAACCCGCCCCCTGGGGAGGCCGCCGATGCCGAGGGCGAGGTCAAGCGATAAGGAGCCGGTCGAGATCGCAGGGACCGCGGCAAGCGCATTCTCGTTCATTTGCATGATCGCGCCGCTTCCGTACGCACGACGGACTTGAGAGACGGCTGCGTCAAGTGCTTGGTCGCGATCCATCGTCAACCTCCTAGGGCGAACGTTTCGAGTGCCTCGTACTGCGCCCCGCTGGACCGCAGCACCGAATGATAGAGAGCGGCGTCGGACGGACGGAACGGGCCGAGCTCCGGGAGAGACGGCGCGAGGCGGGGAGGCCGGCGGAAGCGCAGGACGGTGAGGTGCGCGAGCCACGGCCGCTTCTCGGGCTCGTACACGCCGAGCCTGCGCAGGCGCTCGTGCAGGTCGCGCGCGAGGTCGCCGGCGGCGCCGCCCGCGTCAGCGAGAACGACCATCGCGACGCTTCGCGTCTCGCGGTAGCGCACGGGCTCGAAGACGATCGGCGCGGCAGCCGCGGCCGCTCCTCGAAGCTCAGCGGCGACGGGCTCGACCTCCTCGCGGGGGCGGTGGCCGAGGAACGCGAGCGTGACGTGCAGGTGCTCGCGGGGGACGACGCGGCCGTCGCGCAGCTCTGCGTCCTGCCACGCAGCGACCGCGCCGGCGACGTCGTCGGGAAGCCTGAGGCCGCAGAAGAGGCGGATCCGTTCACCGCCGCGCACGCTACCGGTCGCGCTCACCCCGATTCGTGCCGATTCTGTGCCAAGACGCGGCGGAGGAGGTGCAGCGCCATCACGGTGGCTCGGCGGCGGATCGTCTCGCGATCGCCCGGGACGGAGAACTCCGCGCCGCGACCGCCTTCAGGTGTCTCGGCGTGCAGGAAGACGAGTCCGACCGGCTTCTCCGGGGTCGCGCCGCCGGGGCCCGCGATTCCGGTGATCGAGACCGCGACGTCCGCACCCAGGCGCTCGCGCGCGCCCTCCGCCATGGCCCGAGCGGTCTCGGCCGACACGGCCCCATGCCTCGTCAAGACGTCACCCGGCACCCCTAGCGCGCGCTCCTTGAGCTCGTTCGAGTAGGCCACGACTCCGCCTACGAAGACGTCGCTCGAGCCGGAAATCGACGTCAGTCGCGCGCCCACGAGCCCGCCCGTGATCGACTCCGCGGTCGCGAGGCTCCAGCCCCGCTCGCGGCAGAGGTCGAGGACGAGCGCCTCCACCGGGCGCTCGTCGTGCGCGAACACGTACGGCTCGAGCCG
>DASUZD010000243.1:0-5468 GCA_036377055.1 Gaiellaceae bacterium
AACCCGCTCTTCGTCGAGCAGATGGCGGCGATGGCCGCGGAGGCCGGCGAAGGCGCTCCGCTGGCGGTCCCGCCGACGATCCAGGCGCTCCTCGCGGCGCGGCTCGACCGGCTGGAGCCGGAGGAGCGCGCGGTGATCGAGCGCGCGGCCGTCGTCGGCCGCGGGTTCTGGCGCAGCGCCGTCCACGACCTCGCGCCGCCGGAGCTCCGCGACTCCGTCGGACACCAGCTGATGGCGCTCGTCCGGAAGGAGCTGATCCTCCCCGACACGGCGAAGTTCGAGCGCGAGGACGCGTTCCGCTTCCGGCACGTGCTGATCCGCGACGTCGCGTACGACGGGATGCCGAAGCAGCTCCGCGCCGACCTGCACGAGCGCTTCTCGGACTGGCTCGACGAGCACGAACGGGAGCGCGCGGTCGAGTTCGAGGAGATCCGCGGCTACCACCTCGAGCAGGCGTACCGGCTCCGCGAGCAGCTCGGGCCGGTCGACGAGCGGACGCGCTCGCTCGCGGAGCGAGCGGCATACGTGCTCGGCGCAGCTGGACGGCGCGCGTTCGCTCGCGACGACGCGCCGGCCGCCGTCAGCCTGCTCGACCGCGCCCTCGCGCTCGCGACGGAGCAGGACCCGGCGCGCCTCGAGCTCCAGCGCGAGCTGAGCTACGCGCTCTGGGCCGTCGGAGAGGTCGCGCGCGCCGAGTCGCTCCTGAACGGACTGCTCGAGGCAGCGGCCGCGGCCGGGGACCGGCGGCAGGAGTGGTACGCGATCCTCGACCGCTCCGCGCGCCGGCACACCGCCGGCGGCGAGACCGCCGACGAGCTGCTCCGCGTCGCGGAGGAGGCCGTCGAGATCTTCAGGGGCCTGGACGACCACGTCGGCCTTGCGCGCGCGTGGCGCCGCGTCTCGCTCGCGCACCGCATGTGCAACCGCTACGAGATCGCCGGCGAGGCGGCCGAGAAGGCGATTCGGCACGCGCGCGAGGCGGGCGACGCTCAGGAGGAGGCGCGCGCCGTCGACATCCTGTGCACGAGCCTCCTCTTCGGGCCGACGCACGCGGAAACGGCGATCGAGCGGTGCCACGAGGTGCTCGCAGGCGCGAGGCGGACGCCGTTGCTCGAGGCGAACGTCGCGAGCTCGCTTGCGGGGCTCGAGGCGATGGTCGGCGACGTCGATGCTGCCCGGGCGCGGTGCCTCGACGCGGCGGCGATCTTCGAGGAGCTCGGTCTTCGGATGACGCTGGCGGGGCTCTCGCAGATCGCGGGGATGGTCGAGCTCCTGGCCGGCGACGGCGTCGGCGCCGAGGAGTGGCTGCGGCGCGGGCTCGAGATCCTGGGCTCGGGGGCGTCGAGCGGCCTCCACTACAGCCTGCTCGCGCACTCGCTCTACGAGCAGGGCCGGCACGACGAGGCGGAGGAGGTCGCCCGGGCGGCCCGCGCCGTCGCGCTCCCCGGCGAGACCCACCAGCAGGTGCTGTGGCGGACGGCGACCGCCCGTCTCGCGATCCTCCACGCCGACGAGGAGCGGGGCGAGGCGCTCGCGCGCGGGGCGGTGCGGCTTACTGACGACACGGATGCCCTCAACCTCCGCGCCGACGCACTCGTCGTGCTCGCGGAGGTCCTCGACGCCCTCGAGCTCGACGAGGACGCCGCGGCCGCGCGCGCGGATGCGACCGAGCTCTACCGCCGCAAGGGGAACGTCGCCGCCCTGGCGTTGTTCGAACGCAGCCGACGGCGTATCGTGGATGGCTCTGCGGCCCGCGCGAGAAGGGAGCGACGATGACCGAGTCTGGGGGCGGCGGTAAGCGGCAGCTCGTCGGCCGCCACCGACCGAAGGACAAGATCAAGCACCACGAGGGGTTCCACCTCGCGATCGAGGACGCGCTCGCGAACCACGACTGGCCCGCTGGGGACCACGACGCGAGCGTCCACTTCGGCGCAGTGGTGAACGTCACGAACCCCGGCGTGATCCACGAGTACGTCGTCCGGATCGAGGCGGACGTCTAGGTTCCGAAGCGGTCCCAGGGCCAGGGCGCCCCGCCGGCGTAGCGCGCGATGCCGGGGCCGGTCGGCCAGGGGCGCCGGCCGAGGACGCCTGCTTCGACGCGGAAGACGCGCGCGGGAAAGATCCGCGCGAACGAGTTCGGACGAAGCCGTGCGCCATCGTCGGCGGCGAGGAGCGCGCCGGCGAAGCGCACCTCGTCGCGGAGGAGCGTCGTCACCGCGCGCCGCGGCGGGCCCGCGAGGAGGTCGCGGAGCGCGCCGGAGACGGCAGGGTCGTCGAAGGGAATCGAAACGCCTCGCGGAGCGCGCACGAGCGATACCCACGCCGGATCGCCTTTGGCGTCGTGCACGCGCGGGTCGACGCGGAACGCGCCCTCCGGCTCCGGCTCGTCGCTCGACACGAACCGGAGCTCGTCGTCGCGCACGACCAGCCAGGCCCAGCTCATCGCCCCTTGGGCGGCGGCGGCTCCCAGTCGCGGCGGATCTCGCGCGAGATCTCACGGAGGTCGCGCCGCAGCTCCTCGAGCGTCGGCCGGCCCCAGAACCAGTAGCCGTTGTAGACGCGGTGGATCCGCAGGTCGGGGAAGAGCGTGAAAGCGGTCGGCACGTACGGGTCGTGCACCGTGTCCGTCGTCTCGAGCAGGTCGAGCTCGGCCTGGTAGCGGCGGTCGGCGTCGGAGAGGAACGTCCAGCGCGCGCCGAGCCCGGCGCGAAACGCGGCCTCTACCTCCGGCGGGTCGACGCTCACCGAGACCATTCGCGTGTAGGCGACCTCGACCTCGGCCTGGAACCCGACGAGGAGACGGAAGAGCGCCTGCTCCTTAGGGCACCACCAGCCGCGGTAGAAGTTGAGGACGAGCGGGTCACCGCCCGCGAGCTCGGAGAGGCGGCGGACGTTCCCGGCGTGGTCGGGGAGCTCGAGGTCCGGGAAGAGCGCGCCGGCTGTGAGGTCGCTGCGCACCGCTACCCCGCGACGAGCGCGCGCGCGAAGTCCTGCGGGTCGAACGGGCGCAGGTCCTCGAGCCGCTCCCCGACGCCGATCAGCTTCACGGGCAGCCCGAGCTCGTAGGCGATCGCGACGGCGACGCCACCCTTCGCCGAGCCGTCGAGCTTCGTCAGCGCGACGCCGGTCACGCCGGCCGCCTCGCCGAACAGCCGCGCCTGCTGGAGGCCGTTCTGGCCCGTCGTCGCGTCGATCACGAGCAGCGTTTCGTGCGGCGCCCCTTCGATTCGGCCGGCGATCACCCGGCGCACCTTCGCGAGCTCCTCCATCAGGTTCGTCTGCGTGTGCAGCCGGCCGGCCGTGTCGACGATGACGACGTCGCGGCCATCTCGTCGCGCGGCCTCGATCGCGTCGTAGGCGACCGCCGCCGGATCGCCGCCGCGCTCGGCGCCGACGAACTCCGCCCCGGCTCGGTCGGCCCAGATCTCGAGCTGCTCCTCCGCGGCAGCCCGGAAGGTGTCGGCGGCGCCGAGGACGACCGAGTGGCCGTGCTCCGCGAGCCGGAAGGCGAGCTTGCCGATCGTGGTCGTCTTGCCGGTTCCGTTGACGCCGACGACGAGGACGACGCTGGGGTCGGAGTCGACGTCGAGCCGGCCCGGCTCTCCGAGCAGCACGGCGATCTCCTCCGCCAGGGCTGTGCCGAGGTCGGACAGGTCGGTGCGGCCCTCGAGCCGGCGGATCAGCTCCGCGGTCGCGCGGACGCCGACGTCGCCTGCGATCAGCGCCTCCTCGAGCCGCTCCCAGGCCGCGTCGTCGCCCGGGTCGAAGGCCGCGGCGGCGATCTCCTGCGTCAGCGCGCGGCGGCTCTTCGAGAGCGATTCGCGGAGCCGCGCGAACATCCCGCCGCGCGCCTCTTCGGGCTCGGGACGCGCGTTCTCCTCGCCGAGCAGCTCCGACCACGACCTCGCCATCGCGGCGCCACGATAGCGGCGTCAGCCGCAGCGCCCGTCTGGGGTCAGGCCCACGGACCGGTCGGGGCGAGACGATCGGCCGCGTGGCGGCAGCGATCGCGGGCGGGGCATGGCCGTTCGGGCCCGTCTCGCCGGGACGTGACCTGGGGTCAGGCCCACGGACCGGTCCCGGCGAGACGCGTTGCCGCAGGAGGAGCGGCTAACGGGCTACGCGACCGCGGCGGCCGCGCGGTCCTCGCGCGGGAGCCGGCGCGACACGACCTGGGAGATCCCGTCGCCGCCCATCGTGACGCCGTAGAGGACGTCGGCGGCTTCCATCGTCCGCTTCTGGTGCGTGATGACGACGAACTGGGCCCGGTCCGCGTAGCGCCGCAGAAGCTCGACGAAGCGGCCGATGTTCGTGTCGTCGAGGGCCGCCTCGACCTCGTCGAGCAAGTAGAACGGGCACGGCCGCGCCAGGAAGAGCGCGAAGAGGAACGCGATCGCCCCGAGGGAGCGCTCACCGCCGGACAGGAGCGACAGCCGCGTCACCTTCTTCCCGGCCGGCCGGAGCTCGACCTCGACGCCCGGCGGCTCGTCCTCCTCCCCTCCCTCCGTCAACCGGAGCCGGCCCTCGCCGCCCGGGAAGAGGGTCGCGGCCACCTCGGCGAACCCGTCGCGCACGGCCGCGAACGTCTCCTCGAACCGGCGCTCGACCGTCTCCGTTAGCTCGGCGCGGAGCCGCTCGAGCTCGGCGCCGGCGCGCTCGACGTCCGCCCGCTGCGCCTCGAGCTCCTCGAGCCGCGCGAGCTCGCGCTCGTACTCCTCCTTCGCGAGCGGGTTCACGGGGCCGACCGAAGCCAGCCGCCGCTCGACCCGCTCGAGCTTCGCGCGCAACTCCTCGGCGTCGTCGCCGTCCTCCGCCTCCGCGTCCCCTGCGCGCTCCCGCGCCGCGGCGAGCTCCGCCTCGAGACGCGCCAGCTCGACCTCGATCGCCGCCGCGCGCTCCCCCGCCTCCCCGGCCTCACGACGAAGCTCGGCCTCGACCGTGCCGAGCCTGCGCAGCTCCGCCGCCAGCTCAGACGCTCGCAGGGCGCCCGCGTCGACTCGCGCCCGAAGCGGCGTCTCGAGCCTCGCCGCGAGCTTCGCGCCCGACGCAAGCGCGGCGTCGACCCGCTCGACGACCGCCGCGAGCCGCGCGAGCAGCCGAGGATCGCCGCGCCTCCGCGGCGCCGTCGAAGCGGCCGCCTCCGCCGCACGTGCCCGAGCCTGCTCCGCCGCAGCCGCCGCAGCAACGACCCGCGCCCCGACATCGTCGATCTCGGCTCGAAGCTCCCGGCGACGGGCCTCGAGCTCGAGCAGGAGCGCCTCCGCGGCCTCGCCCGCGAACCAGACCACGCCGCGCTCCGGGTCGTAGCCGTGACCCTCACGCGTGACCGCGACGCCCGCCTCGACGGAGAGCAGCTCGTCGCGCTCGACGACCCGCATCCCCGCGAGGAGCGCGTCCGCGCCGCCGACCACGACCGTGAGGCTTCCGAGCCCTTCCGTCCGCGCGCGCTCCACGAGCGCGAGCGCCGC
>DASUZD010000244.1:0-4823 GCA_036377055.1 Gaiellaceae bacterium
GTCGAACTGGGCCCGGTCGAGCGGTTCGGCGCGCGCGGCTCCGGAACGAGCGTCTACTTCCGCGACCCGGACGGCAGCCTGCTCGAATTCATCTCGTACGAGCGGTAAGCGACCGCTCGCGGAGCCACGCGAGGATCTCCGGGAAGCGCTTGTACGGCGCGAAGTGGCCCCCGTCGAGCTCGTGGAGCTCGGCGCCTTGGATTCGCGATGCGAGCCACCGCGCGTGTCGGATCGGCGAAGCGGTGTCGGCTCGGCCGTGCCAGATCGAGACGGGACAGGAGATGCGTCGGACATCGAATCCCCACGGGCTCGCGAACGCGATCGATTCATCGAGCCAGCCTTCCGTCGACCTGCGCACGCACTCGGCCATGCCCTCGGCGATCGGATGCGCGATCTCGGGCTCGCCGAGCGCCGCCCGGTCCGACTCCGGGAACTCCTCGGCGAATCCTCTGAGCGCTCCGAGCGGGTTCGCGAGGATCGTTTGACGGATCGGCTCCATCTCCGCGAGAGCAGCCGCTCGATCGGCCACCTCGTCCTCCGCCGCCCGCACGTTCGTCTCGCTCATCCCTTCGATGAAGCCGAGCCCTTCCGCATCGATCGGTGCAGCCCCCGACAGGACGGCCGCGGCGACGACGCACTCCGGCAGCAGCGCAGCGGTCGCGAGAGTGAATGAGCCGCCGCCGGAGATGCCGACCGTCCCGAACCGGTCGACGTTCCAGGCAGAGGCGATCGCAGCGACGTCCTCGGCGGCGTCGGCGATCCACCGGCCGGGGCGCGGGCTCGACCGCCCGCCGCCGGGGCGGTCGTAGGTGATCATCCGCACGCGCGCGGCTTCGAGGACGGACTCCGCGACGGGCGGGACGCGGCTGCCGAGGTTGCCGTGGTGCCAGAGGACCGGAAACCCGTCCGGCGGCCCTAGCGCCGCGGTGGCGAGCGTCCGCCCGTCGGCCGTCCGGACATCGTGTTCCTCGATCACGCCAGCGCTTGCGCGATCCACGGCTGGAGGTCGACGAGGAAGCGCGGGTCGACCGCGTGCGGGTACGGGTACTCGCGGTAGAGCGGCTCGACGCCCGCCTCCTGGAGGCGCCGCCGCGCGTCGCGGCCGAACTCGACGCCGATCACGTTGTCGTACACACCGTGGCCGATCGCGACGGGCGGCGCGCTTCCGAGGTCGAGCTCGAGGCCCTCGACGGTCGGGATGAAGCCGCTGAGCGCGATCAGCCCCGCGGGGCGCGGCCGACCGGCGCCGAGCCCGAGCGCGTACGTCATCACCGCGCCCTGCGAGAACCCGCCGACGATCGTCCGGTCGAGCCCGACGCCGCTCTCCTCGGTGAGCTCGTCCAGCCACGCCGCCACGCGCGGGTACGTCGCGAAGAACGTCTCGCGGTCGGGGAAGCCGATCCGGTAGACCGCGTACCAGTGCGCGCCGCCGGGCGGGAGCGAGAGCGGCGCGCGCGGCGTGGCGCCGTAGAGCCGCCGCTCCGGGTCGAGGACGTCGAGCAGCGGGAAAAGGTCGTGCTCGTCGGCGCCGCGTCCGTGCAGGAGGACGAGCGCGCCCTCGGGCTCGCCGGCCGCGGGGCGCGCGAGGTGCTGCAACTCAGGCGTAACCGCGAACTTTCCAGTACGCGACGGCGACGCTCGCGGCCCCGACGAGCAGCAGACCCGCGACGCTGGCGAGGCCGAGTCGCGTGTACCCAGGATGAGCGCGCCGGAACTGCGCGAGCGCGAGCGTCCCGAGGATCCCGCCGACCAGGCCGCCGATGTGGCCGCCCCAGGAGATCCCACCGAAGTAGAAGCTGAAGATCAGGTTGATCACGATCAGGCCGAACGCCTGGCTGCCGACGATCTGGCCGGTCGCGAAGTACTCGAGCACGAGCAGCGCGCCGAAGAGTCCGAAGATCGCTCCGGAGGCGCCCAGCGTGTAGCCGAACGGCGACTGGAGCAGCGCACCCGCCGAGCCGGCGAGAAGCGATACGAGATAGAGAAGCAGGTAGCGGCCGCGGCCGAGCACCTCCTCGATCTGCGACCCGACCAGCCACAGGATCAGCATGTTGAGCCCGATGTGGAGGAGATTCGCGTGCAGGAAGCCGGAGGTGATCAGCCGGTACCAGTCCCCTTGCGCCACCGCAGGCCCGTAGAGCGCCCAGCGGACCTGGAAGTCGACGCCGGGGCCATTGACGGAGCCTCCGTCCGCGATCTCGAGCAGATAGACGAGCACGTTGATCGCGATCAGCGCCTTCGTGACGAGCGAGCCGGTGCTCTCGAAGCTCCAGCGCCTGACTCCGCTCGTGACCTTCGCGGCGCCGCGCGGCTTGCCGGAGTGGTCGGGGCAGCGGAGCCCGACCGGCGCCATCGTCATGCACTCGGTGCAGATCGGTCGCCCGCACTCGGAGCACGAGAGCCTCGTCTCCCGGTTCGGGTGCCGGTAGCACGTCATCACCTGCGACACGCCGACTAGCGTAACCACCGTGCGCGTCCACGTGGCCTTCACGCCGGCGGAGGAGGCGGCCGCGCCGATCGCGATCGTCGTCGACGTCCTGCGTGCGACCTCGACGATCGCGCAGGCGCTCGCGGCCGGCTACCGGCGCGTCCTGTGCTGCGCGGAGATCGAGCAGGCCTTCGCGCTGCGTGCGTCTGTGTCAGGCTCGATCGTCGGCGGTGAGCGGAACGCCGTGCGCGTCGAAGGCTTCGACGCGGGCGCGTCGCCGCGCGAGTTCCTCGAGCCGCGCGCCGACACGCTGATCCTCTCGACGACGAACGGCACGCAGGCGATCCTGACCGCGGCCTCACGCTGCGACGAGGTGCTGCTCGGCTCGCTGCTGAACCTCTCGGCGGTGGTCTCGCGCGCTCGTGCCCTCGGCGGCGACGTCGCCGTGCTCTGCGCCGGCTTCAAAGGAGCGTTCGCCCTGGACGACGCTTACTGCGCGGGACGGATCGTCGCGCTGCTCGACGGCGAGCGCTCCGATGCCGCGATCGCGGCTGAGCTCGTGGCGCAGTCGTTTCCCGACGCCCTCGCGGGCCTCAACGCGCGCACCTACGGCCCTCCCGGCTTGAAGGAGGACATCGCGTGGTGCGCGCGCGAGAGCGTCCTCGACGTCGTGCCGCGCCTTGAGCGGATGGTCGACGCCGCTGCCGAGTTCGTTGCGGCGTAATCGACTGAGAGCGTCTCGGAACGTTTTCACACCGAGCGATTCCCCGGTCGAAGCCCTCAATGATTGGGCCGTAGCAGAGAGTAGGCTTGAATGAGGAGGAGCACGCCGACAAGGCTCTCAGGGTCGTCGACGCACTGCTCGTTGTCGACGAAGAGGACAACGCAAACGCCGCCATCCCGAATCGCCGAGCGATAGCGGATCCCGTCGATCGGCACTCCAAACTCAGGCTCGAAGCCGTGCCGGAAATACTCCGTAACGATCTGTGTTGGAACGTACTCGATGTGCTCGAGCGCATCGGGCGCTACAGGCTTGTTCACCTCCCGCGCGAAGCGATGCAGGAAGATCACGGACGGCCGCACGTCGAGCGACTCCGGCTCGAAAAGACTCGGTATCGGAGGCAGTTCGCTCAGATCGAGCAGGTTCAAGTCTCTCAAGGTCTCGAACCAGCCAATCGTTAGGTCGTGTGTGACCGACCAACCAGACGAGGTCGCCTCCGCGACGACGGTCTCTTCGTCGACGGCACCGTAAAACATCGGAATCCCGAGAGGGCTCATGCGGTTTGAACGCGTCGCAAACATGCTCGGGGGCGTCCCGAGCGCGGCGGCAGAAGCCGGCCGTGCTGCTTCTGCGCGTTCGTGTAAGCGGGCGCGAGCAAAAACCGTGCCAGCTGGAACTGAACGCACGAGTTCGTGATCACGCGCCATCGTTCCTATTTGAGAGAGCATCCGTTCCGGAGGGACCTTCAGGCCCGCCAGCTCTGCGCGCATCCCGAGCCCGAGGGGGAAGAGGTAACGAGTGTGGTGGCTGACCTGATCAACGAATGCATCCCAGCTGAAGTTCAGCGCGTCTTCCGGGCCAACGTCGAAGAAGTACCGAGGAGCGAACACTCGGTCGGAAAAGGCTTTTACGACGTCATCGAAGAGCTCCGGATGAACGTCGACGCCCAGGTCTCCGTCCGCCAGAAGCTCGTAGATGTGGCGGTTCGCTTCCGGAAGAGCCCAGTCATCGCCATCGTACGGCATCTGGTCGATGGCGTCTCTCCAGTCCACGGCGATTGCGTCCGCGAACGCCTGGAGAAGGAGATCGAGTTCGCAAGCGATCGGCTCTCCCGCCTCGCGCTCGCAGTACGAACAGGTCGTTGACTCAGTTCGCTCGCGGATGTACCTGCGGAGCGGCTCATCGTCGACGCAATCACCGCAGACGTACTTATCGGCGACGTAGTTGAAGCCGCGCTCCCATTGCTCCATCTGCCATCGCTTTGCGAAGCCCACAGATGCCTAAGGTAGCGGCACGCCTGCGCTAATGAGTTGACGCGACGCGCGTTCGCATCACTCGGTTTTCGCTTAGCGCGGCGCTCGAGGCTCGGCCCTCGCTGACGCTTCGGCCGGCGGCACTGCGTCCGTCTCGGGGATCCGCTGGTCGGGTCGATCACGGCTGCTGCGGAGTCGGCAGACGTACCACCGGCTCCTGACGACACAACCTCGGGATCCGCCCGTTCGCGCAACGGACCTGGCGGCGCGGGCTAACACAAGTCTGCCGCTCTTTGCGCGGAACTCACCCTTTCGGGTGTCTGAACCGGCTCGTTTCTGCGAGATACTCGTGTGGCCGTTCGTCCAGAGTGAGCCGCCGTTATCCACCTCGCTCTCAGCCTTGCCCGTAGCTCCGCGCGCC
>DASUZD010000245.1:0-3640 GCA_036377055.1 Gaiellaceae bacterium
CAGGAAGAGACGCTCGCCGCGTAGCTCGCCAGCCGGGGCCGCGAGAGCCGTGTCCGCGGCCCGAGCGCCAACACCGGGGTCTGACCCCGAATCCGCGCCGACAACGCGCAGATGGACCCACAGCCGCGCGCGCTGAGCCCCATCGCAAGCGCACGCCGTGGCCGCTCCTCCAAACCGGGGGTCTGACCCCGGTTTCGCGCGAACCACGCGCACGCGCGCCCACAGCCGGGGCGCACAGAGACCCGTCAGCGTTGGCCGCCGAAGAGCTCCGCTGCCGCCCGCACGACGATCGTCACAAGCTGCTCCCCTTTTATGCCGTGGTTGGAACCGCGTGCGCCGGCGCACGCTCGAGCCGCGCCTCGACCACGATCGCCGCGACGAGCAGCACGACGAGCGCGCCGATCTGCACCGCCGCGAACACACCCGCGCCGAGCGGGAGCGTCCCGACGGCCAAAACGGCCGCGGCGGCCCGAACGCCAAGCCGCCCGATTCCGAGTGCGCGACGGAAGAGCGCGTCGCCGACGAGGAACGCCGCGATCCCGCCGCCGAGCAGCCCTGCGAGCTGCCAGCTCAACGCAGCGAAAGGATCTCCAAGCGCACGCCGCTCCGCCGCGGCGACGGTCAGGATCCCGAGCAGCATCGGGATGTGCCAGTAGCCGAAGCCGGTCAGCGCCGCCCACGCGCGCTCCACCGGCGGCATCGACGCGAGCGCGCGCTCGGCGCGGTCGTCGCCTCCGCCGCCGAAGTACAGCCACCAGAGGCACGCGCTGAGCGCGAGCCCGAGGCCCGCGACCGCCACGAGCCCCGCGTTGACCGGCAGGTGCGACGCGCCGATCCCGATCGCCACCACCGACTCGCCGATCGCGACCAGCACGACCAGCCCGTGCCGTTCGACGAAGTGCGCGGCGCCGATCGCGAAGCCGCTCGGCTTCCGCATCAGCGGCGTCAACCATTCGAACGCCACGGCCATCGCCCAGAGGACGTACTGCGCGGTGCCGCCCACAGCCCCGCCCGCGACCACGACGAGCGCCGACGCGACGTTGAACGGCGTCAGGCGGAGGATCGCGGCGGTCACGGTGGCCGAAGAGGCACGCGCGAAGAGCGTCGAGTGCGCCCCCACGACGACGAGGTACGCGAGCCCGAACGCGAGCCCGCTGCTCGAGAACGCGTGCGGGATCGAGAGCGCGAGGACGAAGTAGCCGCCCATCCCGCCGAGCAGGAGCAGCCTGCGGATCGTCGTGTGCGCGCTGACCGCGTTCGTCATCCACGCATAGCCGCCGTACATCCACCAGATCACGCCGAGCATCAGGACGACCTGCGCGAGCGAGCGCAACGTCGGCGCGTGGTAGAGCACCGCCGTCAGCTGCGTGATCGTGAAGACGAAGACGAGGTCGAAGAAGAGCTCGAGCGTCGTGACTCGGACGGGCTCGGAGACGCTCGGCTCCATGCCCGAGGTTCTACCTGCGGGCGCCGCTAGCGGAAGCTCTCGTCAGGCGAGCCGTCGGTCGGCGCGATGCCGGCGCCGACCGTCTCCTGCGAGCGCTCGTGCAGGCGCTCGCGGCCACGCTTCACCGCGGCCAGGAACTTCTCCAGGTTGACCTCGAGGGTCGAGAGGATGCCGTCGGCCCAGTCCTCCATCTCGAGGCGCGTCTCGCGGGCCTGCCGGCGTGCGTCCTCGACGATGTCCTGCGCCTGGCGCTCGGCGAGCTTCACGATCTCGGTCTGCGAGGCCTCGCGCACCGCTTGCTCGCGCGCCTCGCCGAGCAGCCGGTCGGTCTCACGCTTCGCTTCCGCGAGCATCTCCTGGCGCTCCTTGACGATCCAGCGCGCCTGCTTGATCTCCTCGGGAATCGTGGCCCGCATCTGGTCGAGGATGTCGTAGATCTCCTCGCGGTCGATGCGCACCTGGTCGGTCAGCGGGACGGCCTTCGCGTTGTGCACGAGGTCGTCGAGCTTGTCGATGAGGACGAGGACGTCCATGGGGCCTCACGCAGTGTACTGGCCCGGATCGGACAGGCTGGGAGGGTCTTGGCGGCCTGCATGCGGTCGCGGACGCCGAGCCTCTGGAAGATGCGTGGCGGTCGGTCAGAAGAACCGCAGCAGCCATTCGTGGACGGCCGGGATGACGCGCTCGATCAGCGTGAGGTGGCCTTCGTTGTCGGCAAAGCGCGCCTCGACGCTCGGGAGGCGCCCCTCGAGCCAGCGGAAGTGGGCGGGCGGGACCATCAGGTCCTGCTGGCCCTGGAGGAGCAGCGTCGGCGTCGGAAGCTCGCCGAGCTCGAAGCCCGGTCGTCGACGAAGGCGAGATCGTCGTCGAGCCACCCGTCGACGCTCTGCGCGAGACCGCCGCTGATCGTCGCGTGGAGGAACTCGGCCAGCTCGTCCGAGACGGCCGCAAAGTCGACCTCGGAGAGCACCGACGACATCGCGTCCCGCGTGTGCTCGGGCGCCGCGTCGAGCAATCCCGCCCGGAACTCGGTCGAGGAGCGGCCGGAGCTTCGACTCGCCTTCGAGCGACGCGCCGAATTCCGCGACGTTCGCGTCGCCCATGCCGTCGAGCCAGTCCAGGCCTTCCGCGCCGTACGGCGCGGGTGCGGCGAGGCTCGCCGCCGCCACGAGGCCGTCCGCGCTCGCAGCGGCGCAGGCGAGCGCGTGCGGCGCGCCGCCGGACACGCCCCAGGTCGCGTACGGACCGCCGCCGAGCGCCTCGACGATCGCCTCGACGTCGCGCACGGCGTCGACCACCCTGCGGCCGGGACGACGCGTCGACCCGCCGTACCCGGGCCGGTCGTAGCCGACGAGACGGATCCCGCGGCGCTTCGCATCTTCGATCCACGGGCGGTAAAGGCTGCCGTCCGACGGCGTCCCGTGGTGGTAGACGACGATGCGGCCGGTCGGGTCGCCGCCCTCGTGGACCGCGAGCCTCCGGCCATCCGGCAGCTCGACGGAGCGGGCGCTCACTCGGCGGGATTCTCGGGAGTTCCCGGGCGGCCGTCGGGGTAGAGCTGGGAGAAACGGCGCGCGACGGCGGCCGGCACGAGCTCGTCGACCCGGCCGCCGAACGACGCGATCTCCTTCACGCCGCTCGAGGAGACGAAGCTCACGTTCGGGCTCGCCATCACGTAGACGGTCTCGACGTCGGGGGCCAGCGTTCGGTTCAGCTGGTTCATCTGGAACTCCCACTCGAAGTCGGAGATCACGCGCAGGCCCTTCACGATCACCTTCGCGTCCCACTTCTTCGCGAACTCGACCACCAGCTCGCGGAAGACGTCGACCTCGACGTTGCCGAGGGCGGCGAGCGCGTCTTCGAGGAACCCGACGCGCTCGTCGAGCGAGAAGAGCGGCTTCTTGTGGCGCGGCTCGGCGACGACGCCGATCACGAGCCGGTCGAAGATCGCCGCGGCGCGCGTGATCACGTCGACGTGGCCGAGCGTGACAGGGTCGTACGTCCCTGGATAGATCGCCGTGATCACTGGTGCTCGTAGAGCGTAAGGCGCGCCGCGCCGTAGCGGCGGCTCGTCCGCAGCGCGAGCGGCAGCTCCGGCTCCACCTTCGCCGCGGTCTCGAAGACGATCAGGCCGTCCTCGGCGAGGACGCGCGGGAGGTAGCGCGCGAGGGCCGAGTGGTCGGTGAGCTCGTA
>DASUZD010000246.1:0-18467 GCA_036377055.1 Gaiellaceae bacterium
CCGAGGTCGCTGATGTAGCAGATGTGGTCGCCGCGGCGAGCCTCCTCGACGTACTGCCGCTCGATCGGCCTGCCGAAGAGCTCCTCGAAGCGCTCGATCGCCTCGATCACCGAGATGCTGTTGGCCCGGCCGCCGCCGAGGTTGTACACGGCGGCGGTCGTCGGACTCTCCGCGAAGGCCATGATCGCCGTGCACACGTCGTACGAGTGGATGTTGTCGCGGACCTGCTTGCCCTTGTAGCCGAAGACCCGGTAGACGAGCCCCTCTCGGGCGGCGCGCGCGACGTACGCGAGGAACCCGTGTAGCTCGGCCGCCGAGTGGTTCGGGCCGGTCAGCGGCGCGCCGCGGAAGCAGACCGTCGGCATTCCGAAGTACCGCCCGTACTCCTGCACGAGGATGTCGGCGGCGGCCTTCGACGCGCCGAAGAGGCTGTGCATCGTCTTGTCGATGCGCATGGTCTCGTCGATCCCGTCGCGCCCGTCGGCGTAGTCCCAGCGCGTCTCCAGCTCGACGAGCTCGAGCTCGTTCGGCGCGTCGCCGTAGACCTTGTTCGTGGAGAGGAACGCGAACGGCGCCTCGGGCGCGTGCGCGCGCACCGCCTCGAGCAAGTTCAGCGTCCCGACGGCGTTGACGTCGAAGTCGTCGAACGGCCGCTGCGCGGCGAGGTCGTGCGAAGGCTGCGCGGCGGCGTGGACGACGAGGTCGGGCTTCGTCTCGGCGACGATCCGCGCCATTGCGCCGCGGTCGCGGACGTCGAGGTCGTGGTGCTCGAACCTGCGCGTCGTCCGCCGCAGCCGCTCGAGGTTCCAGGTCGTGTCGCCGTGCGGGCCGAAGAAGTCCGCGCGCATGTTGTTGTCGACGCCGTGCACGCGCCAGCCGCGCTCGTCGAGGAACGAGACCATCTCGGAGCCGATCAGGCCGCTCGAGCCCGTGACGAGCGCCAGCTTCATTTGCCGAGCCTAGCGCGCGCCGTCCGAAGCCTGGTGCCCAGCCGCGCGCGGTACCGGGCGCGCATGTACAGCACCTTCACAGGGTTGCGGATCGGGCGGACGCGGACCGTGACCTCGTCGACGAACACGGGGTCGCCCTGGAGCCGCGCGGTCTCCTCGATGAACGTGTAGTCGCCGTGGACGGTGCCGCGGTGCTCCCAGACGCCGAGCTTCCCGGGCACGTTCGGGACGAGGAAGATCTGCGTGCTGACGTTCCGGTTCTTCAGCTCAGGGACCTGCCAGCGCTTGGGCCCGGTCGTGTACTCCATCCGGAAGATCCCGATCCGGCCCGGGTTCTCGTCGGCGAAGCGGCGGATCTTCGCGAACGCGCCGGGGACGTACACGTCGTCGTCGTCCATGAAGAGCAGGTGCGTGCCGGCCGCGCGGTGCATCGACTGATTCCGTGGCGTGTCGCCGGCGTCGCCCGAGTCGTCACGGAGGAGCAGCAGCTCGTCGCCGGGCTCGAGCTGGGACGTGATCGACTTCAGCGTCCGCCTAAGCGTCTTCCGGCCTGCCGTGCCGACGATGATCGAGAAGGTCGCCACAGGCCGAGGTTAATGCGCTCGCGCGGGTGCGAGCGCCCGTCGCGGCGCCCGCCTCGCGAGCTCCTGGAGGTCGGGCACGACGAGCGCTGCCGCGCCTGCGACGGTCGCCGTCGTCAGCGCCATGCCCGCGAGCCGCGGCAGGCCGGCCCACCACCAGATCGTCGACCAGTCGAAGTTCGGCCCCCACGTGCCGGCCTGGAAGAGCGTCGCCGCGACCGAGATCGCCGCGAGCGCCGTCGTCGTCCGCGGCCAGCGCCGATACGCCTCGGGCAGGCCGAGCGCGAGGAAGAGCAGCGCCGGAGCGAAGTACCTCGGGCCAGGGGACAGTCCCCCGTACGGGTCGAAGTAACCGGCGGCGAGCACTGCGAACGCTGCGGCGATCGCGCCGGAAGCCGCCGCCTCGAGCCGTAATCCGCGACGCCAGAGCAGGGCGAGGCCGGCGCACGCGAGGACGAGCACGGGAGACACGACGAAGAGCCCCCGGCGGCCGAGGAACGTCTCGAAGAGCGCGTGGCCGCCCGGCACGCCGATCCCGAAGAAGCCCGAGTGCTGCTGCGGGAACGTCGCGCTCTCGTAGCGGTACGAGAAGTGGAGCGGCGATCCGAACGCGGCGTTGTTGTACGCGCCGAGGAGGACGGCGAAGGGAACCGCTCCCGCGAGGAACGTCGCCGCGTCCCGGACGGACCGCGTGCGCAGGACGACGTAGCCGAGGACGACAGCCGCTGCGACCGCGGCCTGGTACTCGAAGACGACGGCCGCTCCTGCCGCCGCGCCGGCCAGCGCGATCAGCCGCGTCCCACCGCGCCAGGCCAGCAGGAACGCGGCGAACGCGAGGCTCGCCGCGGCGAGGTGGCTGAAGACCGTCGCCGCCATCGGCAGGGCCATCGTCGCGAGGCCGACGGTCGCAGCGACGGCGGTCGTCGTCTCCGGTGCGACACGGCGAGCCGCGACCGCCGCGAGCGCGACCGCCACGCAGAAGGCGAGCCCGCCCGTCAGGACGCGGAGGCTCCAGAGGAGCCACCGATTCCACCAGACTCCCGCCGTTCCCTCGCCGCGGCCGACGGCGCCGACCGCCCGCGCCGCCTCGAGCGACGGAACCGCGAGGAACGAGATCCCCGGCGCCTTGTCCGAGTAGCTGTGGCCGGCGAAGTCCGCGCGATCCTCGGTCTGGCGCGCGAAGCGGTCGATCCGAAGCGTCCCGTCGTAGACGAGCGACTGGGTCAGCGCGAGCCGCGAGACGTCGGGCCAGCCCGCGCCGTAGGCGAAAGAGAGCGCTGCGACGACGATCGCAGCGGACATGGCGACGATGCGGCCGTTCACGACGGGGCGCGAACGAGCCTATCGAGCTAGGAGGTCTGCTCGGTACCGCAGGCCGCCAGACGCCCCAACGCTGCGTGGGCGGCCCACAGCACGAGCGCGGCCGCGACACCCCAGATCGGCGCCACGAGCACGCCGACGCCCCCAGTCGATGAGCTCGTGTCGGACGCGCTCGCGTACGCGAAGCCCGCGACGGCCAGCTCGATCGTCACGGCGCCCGCGACGAAGACGCGACGACCGAGGTGCCCGCCGTACATGAGGCCGGCGAGGAGCGCGCTCGGCACGGCAAGCCAGGCGATGGTGACGAGGTCGAAGATCGCCGTGCCGATTCCGTCGGGCCACCCGGCCCCCACCCAGAGCGCAGCTGCGCCGAGAACGCAGGCACAACAGACGACGGCGGCTGCGACGGCGGCCATTCTGGAAGGCTCTAGCCGCGCGTCGCCGGACGCGGCAACCCCTTCTGGATCGCGCGCATCCCGGCTCGGAGCCTCTTCACGATGGCGGGGCGGTCGGTGAAGAGGCTGCAGTCGACGTTGCCGAGGAGGAGCCAGGCACCCTTGTCCGTCGGATCGGGCAGGCTGAACTGGAAGAGCGTCGTCGGATGCCGTGTGGTGACTCCGGCTCGCGGTCTTCTGTAGACGTCGCAGAAGAGGTCGCCTTCCCGCGCCGTGATCTCGTTCCGCCGGTCGAGGTTTTCGTGGGGGCCCGAGTAGACGACGTTCACGAGTTGCGCGACGAGCCGCGAGGAGCACGACCCGAGCGAGTCGGGATAGAGATGAAAGCCGTACCGCCGGAGGACGGACGCGACCTTGCTCGCGGCGACCGGTCGACCGGCGCTCAGGCTGCACGGGCCGCCGGCGGCGTGCGGCGGCGGCCCGGACGCCGCCGAGCCGGCCATGCCCGCGACGAGGCCGAGGGCGGCGGTCGCGACCAAGCAGGTGAGCACGCGCCGCATCCCGCCCGACCCTACGACACCGTCCGGCGCTCGGCCCGTCGCCTGCACTCTGCGACGTCGCCGTTGAACAACCCGAGCTTCTTGCAGACGCCGACCTGCACGTCGACGAAGTGGTCCTTCGCGGGCTTGGTCTGAAGCGCGTGGTAGATCGCGAGCGCCCAGCCGTGACACGACTTCTGGCCGACCTTCCCGGTCCCGGGGACGGACTGGTCGAAGAGCGGGTCGTGGACGTCGCCGATCTTGTCGCAGATCTTGTTCATCCGGTCGAGGAAGCCGCTGTCGCAGTAGCGTTTGTACCAGCCCCAGTGACCCCAGCACTTGTCGTGGAAGTCGCATGCGGTGTGGAAGTCGAAAATTCCAGGGATGCCGTCGGGGATGATGACCTTCTCGAGCCACCCGTGGCCGGGGCCGCAGACCCCTTCACCGCTGAGATCCTCCTGGTTGAGGGGGTCTTGGAGTGCGAAGTCGTAGTTGTTCAACGCGCCGCCCGCCAACGGGTCGACCGCGAGGAACCGTCCGAGCCCCGGATCGTACGGGCGTACGCCCATCTCGATCAGCGACGAGGTCGTATCGAGCTTCTTGTCCCAGCGCCCGTCCCAGCGCTTGACGGTCGTGTTCGCCGGCGGGGCCTGGTTCGGCGCGCCGAACGGGTCATAGGTGTACGCGGCGGTTCGAGTGCCCGTCGTGCCGGCCTGCGCTGCCACGTCGCCGTGGCCGTTGTAGTAGAGGAAGCTGACCGCGGTGGCGGAGGTCGGAGGGCCCGAATACGCCGCGAGGTCGCCGTCGGCCCCACCGATGCCCGAGGCCGTGATCGTGCCGGCGCCGTCGGTCTCGAACAGGCCGGCGAGCAGGAACCGCGTCGTCTGCCCGCCACCGACCCGCTGTCGCCGGAAGCCCATGGCGTCGAGCGAGTACGAGACCGTCGTGCCGCCGAACGTGCCGCCCGTGAGACGTCCGCGGCCGTCCCAGCTGAGCGTGTCCGCACCTCGGGTCGCCACCTGCCCGTCGGGCGTGTAGCGGTAGGTCGTCGTCTGGCCGCTGCGCGTGACGCTCGTGAGCTCGTCGACGCCCGGGGTCGCGGTGGGGTCGTAGCTGTACGTCGCAATCGTCTGCCCGTTGTCCGCGAACGAGATGCGATTCGAGTCCAGGTCGTAGGCGTACGTTCGCTGGATGCTCCCTGGGAGCCCGGCCGACGAGAGGCGCCCGAGCTGGTCGTACGCGTACGTCGTCGTCTCCGTGGTCAGCCCGCCGCCGGTGCGGACCTCTTGCGACTTCCGCCCGTCCACGTTGAACGAGTAGGCGTAGTCGGCGATCGGACTCCCGATGGAGTCGGCTGGGACCGTCGCCGGAAGCGGTGCAGGAAGCGTCCCATGCCGGTTGTAGACGGCCTTGATCTGGTTCGCACGGTTGTAGTCGCTCCAGCTGAAGGTTCCGTTCGGATACTGCGTCGCCTTGAGCTGGCCGCAGGTCGTGTACTTGAACGTGTAGTTGCGTCCCGCGGGGTCGATGACGGACGTCATCTGGTCGCCTGCGTCGTAGCCGTATTGCGTCGTGTAGGTCGGCCCGAGGGACAGGGATCCCGACGCGGCCCGGCGGAGGACGAGATTCCCGTCCGCGTCGTACGCGAAGCTCGCCTCGGCGCCGAACGAGTCGATGGACGAGATCTCACGTCCGGCCTCGTCGTATCCCTCCGTGACCGTGCCGGTCGCGTTGGTCACGGTGCGGGTTTGGGCTGCGGGGTCGTAGGTGTAGGTCGTCGGCTGGGGGTCGCCGGGAGCCGTCTCCTGCGTCAGGCGGCCCTCGGCGTCGTACGTGCTGCAGGTGGTGCCGGCGCCGGCCGTGAGGGCGACGACCCGTCCGGCTATGTCGTAGACGGCGATCTGCGGGCGCAGTCCGAACTGCGTCGTCGACTTCAGCAAGCCGGCCTGGGAGACCGCCGACCCGCCGCACGCAGACGGCGGCGCCGCCGACTCGGCGTCCCCGTAGTACGCGTAGTTGGTGACGAAGCGGCCGTCGACCGCCCCGACGAGGTCGCCGTTCGCGTTGATCGTCCGACCGGCGTTCCCCTTCGGCATGACCCTCTGGGTCAACCGGCCGTACGCGTCGTAGCGGTAGCTGGTCACGAGGTTCGCGCCGCCGACCTGGCGCAGGTCGTAGTCGGCCAGGTCTCGCCACGGCGCCGCGAAGTGCGTGAACGCGACGGCGCCGCCCGCTGTGACCGTCGAGGTCTTGTTCGAGTAGTCCGGCTGGAGCGCCGTCCCGGGCACGACCTGCGTTGCGATCGGCGTCGCGCAGGTCCCGCATCGCCAGCGGAGATGGACCTCCGCGGTGCCCGTCGTGTCCGCGTACGCGACGCTGATCGGATGCAGCCCCGACTTGAGCCGGATCGACTGTGACGTCTTCGTGTGGAGCCCGGATCCCCCGATGTCGCTGATCGCCGTGTACTCGTCGAGGACGAGGCTCGTCCCGCCGTCGGCCACCGTCGAGAAGACGTAGTCGCCTGTCTGCGCGACGTTGAGGTAGCCCGACCAGCGGACCGAGAAGTTGTCGCTCTGTCCGCCGAGGAGCGAGGGGCCTCCGGATCCCCAGGTGAAGTCGATCGTCGAATCGGTGCGCTGGCCGTCGCCGCGGCCGGCGCGGCTCGGGTTCTTGTAGTACGTCGCCGCAAGCCCTGCGATCGAAGGACCGGCGGTCGACGCCGTTCCGATCGAGGCCTCGTCGTACCGGTAGCGCGTCGTCACCGAGCCGGTCGTGCTGCTCGGGTCGGGCGTGGCCGTCGCGATCAATTCGTTCCGGACCGGCTGGTAGGTGTTGTCGGTCGCGTTTCCGTTCGGATCCTCGGTCCACAGAGGCTGCCTCTTCGTCGTGAAGCCCTTGAGGCTCGCGTTTCCGAGCGGGTCCTTGATCTCGATCGCGTTGTCGAACTCGTCGTAGTACGTGGTCGTGCCCACCGGGTTCGGGACCCCGTTCTGGCTCGGGTTGAAGACCGTCGTCGAGGAGATCGCCGTCCGGCGCGTCCCGACGGCGACGCCGGTGTGCGCCGCCCGCGTCGGGTCGGTCTGCACGTTCGCGAAGCTGTAGGCAAACGTCCAGATCGAGTGGCTCGGCGTCTGGCCGGTGATCGGGCCGTTGTCGACGCTAGTGACGCGACCGTTCGCGTCGTAGCCGATCTGAAGCGAGTGTGTCGGGTCGTAGCCGGGTGTGGCGCCGCCCGGGTTCAGATCGTTCGCATTCTGGATCTTGATGATCCGCCCGCTGGCGTCGTAGGCGATCGCCAGCACGTCGCGGGTACCGTCGTTGACGCGCTCGAGCGGCGCACCCGCACCGCTGTTGTTGTGGCCGACGTAGCGCCACGTCCGTCCGTCGGGGCCCGTGAGGCAGAGGATCGCGCCGGGGCACCCGGTGGGATTGAGGCTGTTCCACGTGAAGGTGAGCGCCCGTCCCGAAGCGTCCGCGAGACGCGTCGGCTTTCCGCTCGAATAGGTGAAGGAGAGCGTCACCTGCCCGGGAGTGGCGACCTCGCTCTGGTACCCCGTCACGGTGAGGTCGCTGGCGTACGAGTAGACGTCGCCGGCGGGGGTCGTGAGCGTCCACGTCCCGTCGTCGTTCTTGAACAGGTGCGTGCTGTCGCCCGGCGGCGAGCGGTAGTCGCCGGAGTTGGCGATGTGCCCGTAGATCGTCGTGCTTCCGTCCGGCCAGTCCGCTTGCACCGCGTCCTGGGGCGCGGGATTCGCGCTCAGGTCCGTGAGCGTCGGCGCCTGCGACCCGTCGGGTCCGCCGGCGAACGTCCAGCCCTTGCCGAACCCGGTGTTCTTCGTGTCGAGCGAGTTGAACGTGAGCGACGCCGACAGGGCGGAGTTCGCGACCGGATACGAGGGCGTCGGTGCGCTCAACAGCAGGTTCCCGTTCAGCTTGTTGATCACGAGTGAGCCGAAGGCGGCCATCGACCACGGGTCGTCGACCCCGAGGACGTTGACCTCCACGTGGAAGCTCCATGGCGGAAGCCAAGGCGACACGGTGCCGGACGACGACTTCGTCCGCGCGTGCCAGTACCAAACCTCACTGTCCTTGAGCCCCCACGTCGTCGGAACGGTGAACGTGTAGTTGCCGGCCGCGAGCCAGCCGGAGTTGTGGTCGTCGCTCGAGAAGAGGGAGTCGGTCGCGGCCTCGAACTCGTACTGCGTCGTCGCGTTCGCGGCCACGGGCACCATCGCGAGCGTCGGCGTCACCGTGCGGACGGTTGAACCGTCGTGCGGCGAGTCGAGTGCGAGCCCGCCCTGCTGGACGACCGGGTCGGTCCCGTTCGAGGCCGCCGCGGTGGTACCGCCCGTTCCGGTTGCCGTCACCTTTACTCGGATCGACTGGCCGACGTCGGCCGAGCTGACCGTGTAGCTCGTTCCGGTCGCACCGCTGATGTCCGCGCACGGCGTACGACCGGCGTTGTAATGCGCCTGGATGCGCGCGAGTGAAAGCGCCGTGGGATAGATCGCCAGCTCGTCGACGTCCGCCCCGACCTTCGCCATGTCGAGGGAGTGGTCCGGCATCTGCGAGATGGGCTGGGTGTTGTCACTCACAGCGTCGACCTTCACGCCGTCGACGTAGACATGCCCGGTGCTACCGCCGCTGTCCAAGCCGACGACGTAGTGCCAGGCGCCGTCGTGCGGCACCGCGCCCGGGTTGGAATAGACGATCGTGTTGCCGAGCGACTGCCCGACGGAAAGGGTGCCGTCGGGCGAGATCTTCACCACCAGACCCTTCGGATCGGTTGGGCCGATATTGACTTGGCCCTTGTCGAAGAGGACACCGCTCGCGTCTTTGGCGGCGAGCCTGACCCAGGCTTCCGCCGTGAAGACGGACGCGAGATTGAGAGACGCCGAGGCCGGGGCTGAGACCATGTCAGAGCGATCCGACATGCGTACGCCGGTGTCGGCGCCGTCGGCCAGCGCGCCCGGGACGCCGAAGAGCGGCGAGCCGCCATAGGTGGCGTCATTGTTGTTCCCGGTGACGTCAGCGGCTTTCGGCCCAGCCGGCTCGTTGAGCGGCCAGTAGCCGGCCGGTTGATCGGCGAGCACTGCCGCCGCATAGCTGCACCGCTGCCACTGGCGCGTGATCGTGAGCCCGCTCGACGGGACCCACGTCCCGTCGCTCTCGGAGAGGACGTCGCCGATCTGGACCGTGTTGTCGTTCGGGTTCGTGAGCTGCCGCGTGTCCTCCGCCGGGTCGCTCACCGACGGGCGCACCGTGTTGAGCGGCGCCGTCGAGCCGCTGATGAGCGTCGTCGTCGAGCTCGAGCTCGAGGATCCCTGCGAGTTCTGGGCCGTCACGATCGCCGAGACCCACTTGCCGGCGTCCGCAGCGGCGAGGGTGTACGTCTGGTTCACGGCGCCGGTGATGTCGGTGCACGGAGCCGCGTTCAGGTGCGCCGTCACTTGGCCCGGGCTGAGGCCGACGGGATAGAAGGCAGCCTCGTCGACCGGGCCTGCGGTTCCGTCGAAGATCAGCGGCCCGCCGTTGTCGCTGCGGACGCTGCCCGAGATCGAGCCGCCGGTACCGCGCAGGACGCCGTCCACGTACACCTGCGACTGGGTCCCGGTGAAGACCGCGACCAGGTGGTACCAGTGCGTCGCGTCGGTGATCGCCACGCTGCTGAGCGCAACGGAGTGGGCGAACGCAGTGTTCTGGACGTCGAGCTTCGGCTTGTTGCTCTCGAGCCGGAACTGCCAGTCGGCGCCCTCCATCGCGATCACCTTGATCGGCAGCGAGTCGGTCGCCGGCTTCAGCCATTCCTCGACCGTGAAGGCGCCGTGCGGCGTGAGGCCGCCGACCGAAGGGATCGACGCCTGGCCGCCGACGAAGCCGGCGTCACCGTCGCCGCGAAGCGCGCCGGTGACCGCGCTCGCACCGCTCCAGGACCCGACGTTGCCGTTGCCCGACGTGTCGAGGACGGTCTTCTGCGCCACATCGCCGAGGCGCCAGTAGCCGAGCGGCTGGTCGGCGAGGATCGCGTCGCGGTAGCCGCACCGCTCCCACTGATAGCTGTACGTGATCGGCCCGGCGCCGTCCCAGCCGCCGTTCGTGACGCTCAGCGTCTGGCCGACGCTCGGCGTCCCGCTGGCGGCCGGCGGGTCGAGGTTCGTCGGGCCGGGCGTCCGCACGATCTTCTCCGTCGACGACGCCGTCGCGCTGCCCGACGCGTTCTGCGCCGTGACCTGGAGCGAGAGCTTCGACTGCTCGTCCGCCTGCTGCACCTGGTAGCTGCTCGAGGTCGCCCCGACGATCTGCGTGCAGCCGTCCGGCGGGCTCTCCTGGATTCCTGCGTTGTAGAGCCCCTGGACCTGGGCGGCCGTCAGCGCGGACGGGAAGGCCGAGACCTCGTCGACGGTCACGTTCGCCGCGTTGCCGGCGGAGTCGCCTGCGACGTCGAACTCGCCGCCCGCCTTCGTCGACTGGGCCGTTCCGGTCAGCGGGTCGACCTGGCCGTTCACGTACAGCTTGAGCGCGCCGGCCCCGCCGGGGTCGACGGCGACCACGTGGTACCAGACGTTCGCGCTCAGCACGGTCGGGCTGACCGACGAGTTGATCTGGAGCTTGCCGAGCGCGGCGAGCTTCACGAACAGCCCCGGGTAGCCCGCGAGGTCGGTCGTCGCCCCATTCGAGGGCGGCATTCGCGGCGAGATGAACCAGAACGAGACCGACGACGCGGCGGACCCGCTCGGATACGAGCTCGAGCTGTCGCTGACGTAGTTGTCGCTGCCGTTGAAGCTGACGGCCGTGTTCGGGTCGCCGTTCATCGCGCCCGGAACGCCGAGGGTCGGATAGTGGTGGTAGACGCCGTTGTGGCCGTGGCCGGAGGCGTCGGCCGCCGTCGTCGTCCCGGGGAGGTCGCCGAGACGCCAGTAGCTCGTCGGGTTCAGGCCGACGACCTCGTGGTAGTAGCCGCAGCGGAACCAGGCGTAGGAGAGGGTGATCGGCAGGCCGCCGCTCCACTGGCCGTCGGAGCCGGTCAGGGTCTGGCCGACCGCGAAGGTGCCCGAGACCGTCGGCGCGACGTCGTTCGTCGGCGCGGCAGAGATCGTCCCCGTGCGCGCGCTCACCGCCTGAGCCGTGCCACCGGCGTTCGTCCCCGTCACGACGACGCGGATCCGCTTCCCGCGGTCCCCTGTGCCGACGGTGTAGTCGGGGGCCGTCGCGCCGCTGATGTTCTGGCAGTCGCCGGTGCCGGCGAGATAGTGCGCCTGGACGCGCGCCGCGCTCAGGGCGGTGCGGTAGAACGCACCTTCGTCGAGCCGGCCGCCGAAGTTGGCGGACGCGATCGTGGTGTAGTTGCCGATCGCGATGCCCACGGTCGAGCCGGTCGGCGTGCCGACCGGTGTCGCGACCGTCGGCGCCGAGTTGTCGACGTAGATCCGAAGCAGCGACCCGTCCCACGTGCCGACGACGTGGTGCGGCCGTCCGTCCGTCACGATCGCAGGCGCCGTCACGGTCTGCGTCGCCGAGCCGTTCGAGAACTGGAGCCTCACGTTCGAGGAGTTGGCCGCGATCTCGAGCCCGCTGACCGAGTTGCCGATGATCGCCTGCTTCGTCGTCTTCGTTC
This sequence comes from Gaiellaceae bacterium, assembly GCA_036377055.1. GTDB lineage: Bacteria > Actinomycetota > Thermoleophilia > Gaiellales > Gaiellaceae > DASUZD01. Next base: position 11,401 of record DASUZD010000246.1, read on the forward strand.
CGGTCGTCTGGATCCACGCTTCGAACGTGAACTGAGCAAGCTGCGCGGCCGTGTTGGTCACCGACGTCGTGACGCTCTGATTCGAGCCGTTGAAGTCGACGGCGGGGTTGTCGTCGTCCGTCAGGAGCCCGGCTTGCCCGAGCGTGGGCGCGTTCAGGTACGTCCCGTTCGAGTGGTTCGAACTCTCGTCGAACGCCGTCGTCGACGGAGCCCCTTCGCCGAGCCGCCAGTACCCGAGCGGCGAGTCGGCGAGGACTGCGTCGCGATACGTCGTGGCCGTGCAGTCCTGCCACTGGTAGGCGAAGCTCGGCGCCGGAGACCCGGTCCAGCTTCCAGCGTTCGCGTGGAGGACCTGGCCGACGTCAGCCGCTCCGTCGATCGTCGGCGGCGACACGTTCGCCGGCGGAGTCGCGGTCGCACTTTGATAGTGCGCCAGGATCCTGGGCGGCGTCAGCGCGGAGTTGTAGATCGCGACGTCGTCGATCCGGCCCTTGAAGTGGTTGTTGCTGCCGTCGAAGTTGGCCCCGATGCTCGTGCCGCCCGTGGTCGGGGCGTTCGGGCTCAGGTTTCCCGTGTGCGACTGCGCGACGCCGTTGATGTAGATCGTCCAGGTCCCGGCGCCGCTCCTCGTCGCCACGACGTACGTCCAGACTCCGACCGGCAGGCCCGAATCGGAGTACGCCGCGCGGCAGTTGACGTTGCCGAGCAGCACGATCACGACCTGACCGCCGCCGTTGCAGGCGCCGACCCCGATGTCGATCATCAGGCCGTAGCCGTTCTGGCCCGAGTGGCCGTTGTAGACGATGATCGGCGCCTCGCCCGACGAGCCGGCCGTGCCATCCCAGTTCACCCACGCCTCCAGCGTCACGCTGGTCGTCTGCGTCGTCACGACCGAGGCGTTGACGCGATCGTCGATGCCGTCGAACCGAGCCGCAGTGTTCGAATCGCCGGTGATCGCGCCGCTCTGACCCAGGGTCACTCCGTTGAAGTACGTGCTGCTGAGACCGTGGCCGGACGCGTCGGCTGCCGTCGTCCCGGACGACTCACCGAGGCGCCAGTACACCGCCGGCCCATCCGCCAACACCGTCGACGAGTAGTTCGCGGCCAGCGGGCTCAGCCGGACCGCAGGAGGGCGGACGCCGCGGGACGGCCTCGAACCGTCCCAGTCGTGCGACGCCCGCGCAGGGGCCGAGAGACCGAGCACAGCGGCGAACACCGCGGCCCCGGCCGCGACGAGCGACCACCGAGGCCGCCGTCGGGGTCGGCCTGCGCGTTCAATCGACGACGGACCAACGCGGCGCGCAGCAACGAAAAGGTGCATCGGGTCACCTCCATCGAGTCGCCGCTCACTGGGCGAGCGAGACGAGAGCCGGTGCTCGAACCTACGTCGGCCGCCTCCACGGCGCAATCGCCGCGCGAGCCGATTTCAGCGGTTCTTTACGATCGCTTCAGCGCGGAGCCGGGATAGGTCGTTCTGGACAGCCCCCGCCCAGACGGCGTTTCCCTTGGCTTCGAAGATCGCGAGGGCGCGCTGGAGCGCTGCACGCGCTCCGGCCGGATCTCCGAGCACCTCGAGGACCTCGGCGAGGTCGCGGAAGGCGCCGCCCCCGTAGCTCGGGAGGTCGATTCCCTCGGCTAGTGCCGCGGCTTGCTCGGCGAGGGCGCGCGCCGAAGGCCCGTCGCCGTCGCGAGCGGCGAGCTTCGCCCCCAAGCCGCGCGCCGGGATCTGCGTCTGGAGGTCGTCGGCGAACGAGGTCTCCATGGCGACGGCGTGCCAGCGGCGCGCCTCGTCGAATCGGCTGCGCCGGTAGAGGAGCTGACCCCGCAGGGCGGCCGCCGTGGAAAGCGAGGCCAGATCCCCGATCTGCTCGAGGTGATCGCATGCGGCAGCCATCTCCACCTCTGCGGCCTCGTAGTCTCCCGCGAACGCCTCGACCTCGGCATAGAGGATGCGCGCGCTGCCCAGAACGGCGCTTCGTCCGAGATCGTCCATGACCGCCTGGTCGCGCTCGATGTACTCGGAGGAGAGCTCGAACTCGCCGGCCATCGCGTGCAGACCTGCGAGTGCGCGGTAGACCGCGGCGGCGGCGTGCCCGATCGCTCCCCCCTGGCCGAGAACCCACTCGCACAGCGCGATCGCGTCGCCGACCGGCCGGGGCCCTGTGTAGGCCACGCCCGACATCAGAAAGAGCGCGTCGTTCCGGACACTCGGGTGGCCGCCCCGGTCCGCGTATCGGATCGCCTCCCGGAGAGCCTCCTCAGTCGCCCTGGCTCGTCCGCGGAACCACGACACCCGCGCGAGGAGGTCCCACGCCGCCGCGAGCCCGCGTTCGTCCTCCAGCCGGCCGAGCTTCCGAATCAGCTGGCGGCAGTCATGCTCCACTGCACGCAGGGACAATCGTGGCCGCGTCTGCATCTCGAGACGCAGCAGCCGGACGCTGGCGTTCGCCTCGGCCGCCTCGTTTCCGGCTGCCGCAGCGGCGGCCTCGACGCGGGTCAGCTCGGATTGGGCTTCTGCGAGGTCGCCGGTCGCGCGAAGAGCGTCGGCGAAGTCGACCGAGAGCAGCTGGTGCTCGGCCTCGCCTGGCGGTAGAAGCGCAAGCGCGCGGCGCAGGAGCGAGAGAGCTGCGGGAAAGTCCCCGCGAGCGAACGCGCGGCGTCCGGCGGCGCCGAGGCGGTCGAATGCGGCGCGCCCGAGGTCGGCGGCGGTCTCGAGCGATTGCGCGAGCTCGAGCCGGTAGCGATATGCCTCCTCGAGGTGGTAGCCGACGATCTCGTCGTAGTCCGCCGCTCCCGGTCCTGCGGCGCTCGAAAGCCACCGCGCGAACCGGTCGTGGAGGTCGCCACGCGCGGTCTTGGGCAGCGACTCGTACGCGACGTCCCGGATCAGGTGGTGCCGGAAGCGGTATGCCTCCTCGCCGAAGAAGCGCGAGCGGTAGGGATGGATGAGCTCCTTCCGGACGAGCGTCTCCAGGTCTGCGTCGAGATCGTCGACGTCTCCTTTCGCGAGCTCCTCGACCGCGCGCGCCGAAAACTCGTTGCCGACGACCGACGCTCGCTCGAGGACTTGGCGCGTCTCCCAATCGAGGCGGTCGAGCCGCGCCGCGAGCAGTGCGTGGATCGTCGGCGGCGCGACCAGGGGGCGGTTCCCGTCGCCGGGCTCGCCCGTCGCCTCCTGCACCATCGCGAGCATCTGCTCGAGGAAGAGCGGGTTGCCCTCGGCCGCGTCGGCGATGCGCGCTCGGTCGTCGGGCGAGAGCCCGTCGACGCTGAGGCTCGCGAGCAGCGCGTGCGATTCGCCGGCGCTCAGGGGGCCGAGCGACAGCGACGTCGCATTCGGCTTTCCCCCGCCCCAGGTCGGCCGCTCGTCGAGCAGATCGGGTCGCGCCAGGCAGACCACCAGAAGGGGCGAGTCCCGTGCGAGATCGGCCACGTGCTCGATGAGGTCGAGGAAGCTCGGCTCGGCCCACTGCAGGTCGTCCAAGAACACGACGAGCGGGTGCTCGCGCGCGAGCCGCTCGAGAAGCTTCCGGACGGCCGAGAACGTCTCCTCCGGCTTCGCTCCGCTTTCGCCCTGTCCGATGGCGGCCGCGATCCGGTCGGCGACCACCTCCGCGCCGTCCAGATCTCGGAGGAGCGTCGCGAGCTCGTCGCGACCTCCTTCGCCGACGAGCTGCTTCACGATCTCGACGACCGGCCAGTAGGTGATGCCTTCGCCGTAGGGGAGGCAGTGCCCGGCCAGGACCTGAACGTCGGCGGGGAGTGCCGCTCGAAGCTCTGCGGCAAGCCTCGACTTGCCGATGCCCGCGGGCCCGAGGACGGTGAAGAGGTACGAGCATCGCTCCCGGACCGCCCGGGCGAACGCCTCATGTAGTTGGTCGAGCTCGCGCTCGCGGCCGATCATCGCGGTGTCGTGCCGCCGCTGAAGGAGCGGCGCGTCCGGTGTGAGCTCGAGCAGGCGAGCGGCGGCCTCACCGCCTCGTTCGACCAGCGCCTTCCCGCGAATGAGCCGCTCGGTCGCGCGGGCGATCAGGATCTCCTCCGGCTGCGCTGTGCGCTCGAGGCGAGCCGCATCCTCGACCGCCGGGCCGCTGATGGCAGCGAGCGGGCGGCCCCGTTCGACGAGGATCTCACCTGTCGCGATCCCCATCCTCGTAGCGATTCGCGGCGAGGCTTCGGGCACGAGCTCGGGGCTGAGCCGCTCGATCGTCTCGCGCAGCTCGACGGCGGCGCGAAGTGCTCGCAGCGCGTCATCCTCGTGCACGGACGGAACGCCGAAGACGCCGAGCACGCGCGACCCCGGAACGGCCTCCGCCGCGGCGCCGTGATTCTCGAGAACGGCGACGGCAGCGTCGGCGGCCCGCCGCGTGACGCGATGCCGCAGCTCCGGATCGAGCTCCGGATCCACCTCGATGAGCGCGAACAGGATGGTCACGACCTTCCGCCGCTCGTCCACGCGCGCGGCGACCGGCAGCCGCGGGATCATCGGCTCGCCGTCGAGCTCGGCGGGAGGAAGGGCGACCTCCAGCTCCGGATCCTGCTGCAAGATCCGGCGCTCGAGGCGCTGGAGCGCGGGGCTCGGCTCGATTCCGAGCCCCTCGACGAGCTCCTTGCGCGTCCGCTGGTAGACGGCGAGCGCGTCGGCTTGGCGACCCGATCGGTACAGCGCCAGCATCAACTGAGCCCGGAGCCTCTCCCGGAGGGGATGCGCGGCGACCAGCCGGCCCAACTCGCCGACCAGCTCGGCGTGCCGCCCGAGCGCGAGGTCCGCGTCGATGCGGTCGGCGAGGACGGCGAGGCGAACCTCCTCGAGGCGCTGGCTCTCCGACCGCGCAAAGCGCTCACCGCCGACGTCAGAAAGGGGAGCGCCGCGCCAAAGGCCGAGCGCCTCGCGCAGCACCGCGGCGACCTTGGCCGGCTTCTGCCCCGCAGCCTTGGCGACCAAGCCCTCGAAGCGGGCGAGGTCGAAGAAGTTGCCGTCGAGCCGCAGCTCGTACCCACCCGCGCGTCGGAGGAGGGAGTCGGGGCCCAGCACCTTCCGCAGCTGCGAGATGTACACCTGGAGCGCGTTCGCGGCCGTCTCCGGTGGACGCTCGTCCCACAGCTCATGGATCAAGCGTTTCGCCGGAACCGTCTCGTTGGCATGCAACAGGAGAATCGCGAGCAGCGAGCGAGGCTTGGCGCCCCCCAGCGCCACTGAGCGTCCGTTGTCAAGAACCTCGAGCGGGCCGAGGATCCGATACTCCATGCCGCCTCCGCAACCGCCGACGCTAGCACGATCTCACTGCAAATGACTAATGCGCGAAGGCCCGTTTAAGCGCGCTAGAACCGCGTTGACCGGGCGACCGCTGCCGCTACACGCGTGACCGACTCGGCCCAGGCTTCGGGCGTGTAGGTCGTCGCGAGCTCGCGCGTGCGCCGGCGCGCGGCGGCTCGCCACTCTCCGTCTCCGGCGACGCGTGTCAGCGTTTCGCGCAGCGCCTCGACGTCTTCGACCGGGACGCGGTACCCGTTGACGCCCTCCTCGATCAGGTCGTACCCCGCGCCGGGGGCCTCGCTCGCGATCAGCGGCAGCCCGGCCGCGGCCGCCTCCTGCATCGCCATCCCCCAGGTCTCGGACCGGGACGGCATCACGTACGCGTCGGCCGCCGCATACCAGCGGAGCAGCTCGTCGGGCTCGATCCGGCCGAGCAGCCGGACGCGGTCGCCGGCGAGCGCCGCCACGCGCTCGCGATCCGGCCCGTCTCCGACCAGGACGAGCTCGCCAGGAACGCCGTCGAACGCGCGAACGAGGACGTCGACGCCCTTCTCCGGGGACAGGCGGCTGACGCAGAGAAACGTGCAACCTCGGAGGCCGAGCCCGGCGCGCGCTTCTTCCCTCGGCGGTGCCCGTTCGAAGAGCGTCAGGTCGACCGCGTTCGGGGCGACCGCGATCTGCTCCGGGCGCGCGCCGAGGGTCGTCACGTACTCGGCCGCGGCCCGCCCGGGGACGACGAAGCCGGCCGCCGACCGAAGGATCGCGCGCTTCGCGAGCTCGAGCGGCGCTGCCCCGCTGCGCTCGTCCCGGGCCGTCGACTCGACCCAGACGACGAGCGGCCGCCGCGCTGCGCGCGCCCACGCCGCCGCCTGCCAGAACGCTGGCTGGTTCCAGCCGCCGACGAGCACGACATCCGGCCGAAAACGGCGAAGGCGGCCGAGGACGCCGGCGTTCACGACCGTCCAGCGGCCTCGCGCGGAGAAGTCCCGCCCCGGCAGGATCTCGGAGGCGAAGGCGTGCTCGAGGCGCGGGTAGTCTCTCCGTGGGTCGTTTTCCGCGAGGAAGAGGACGCGGAGGTCGACGTTCGGCTGCGCCGCGAGCGCGTCGAAGAGCGGGATCCGGAACGGCGCCGGAATCTCCGTCAGGAGCGCGATCCTCATCGGCGCCGTGCCTCGAGCGCCCGCTGCGGCAGCGCGGACGACGCGAGCCGTCTCGCGAAGCGCGCGTGGCCGAGCAGGAGCGGATGTGCCGACGCCGCCTGGAGCGCCGCGCGGCGCGCCTCGGCGAAGCGCCCGAGCCCCCAGAGCGCGTCGACCCGGCGCTCGAGCAGAAGCCGCCGCGCTCGCCCGCGCGCGTCCGGCAGGTGCTTCTCCGCGACCGCGAGCGCCCCTTCGTAGAGCTCAGGCGACGGCGTGTTCGCGCCGTGCAGGCGGTAGATCGTGACCGGCTCGCCCTCTGTCGGCGCCAGCCGCCCGGCGCGCGCGAGCCGGAGGTAGAGGTCCAGGTCTTCATAGGCCTCGAACCGGTGGTCGTAGCCGCCGACGGCGAGGAACGCGTCGCGCCGGACGAGCGTCGCTGACGTGTAGATCGGCGCCTGCGCGGCGAGGAGGTCGGCGTACCCGGCACCGTTGCGCTCGAGGCGCGTGAACCGCTCGCCGAGCAGCCGGTTCCAGTCGTCGAGCGGCTGGCCTGCGTCGTCCACGACCCGCACGCGCCCGAACGAGAGCACCGCGCCCGGGTCCCGCGCGAGGGGCTCGCGCTGGCGCTCGAGCCGGCCGGGGAGCGCGAGGTCGTCGTCGTCGAGGAACGC
>DASUZD010000247.1:0-2121 GCA_036377055.1 Gaiellaceae bacterium
TCGCCGTACTTCACGAAGTACCGCGTGGGATCGACGGTGTCGATCGCCTTCCTCGAGCTCTCTGAGATGTCGGCCATGTACTGCTGGTGCAAGGTCACGTCGTCGCGGGTCCCGAGCCGGCCGAGGTGGCCGCCGATGTAGTGCTTCCAGGAGTAGGCGAGCGCGTTCGCCGGCGCCTCGAGATAGCCAGGGATGTCCTCGGTCAGGTTGGAGACGTATACGGGTGCCCAGCCCGGATTGACGATGTCGATCAACATCAGCGTGTCGTGGCCGGGCAGGTGGATGATGATGTTGTCGGGCGAGTGGTTGGCGCCGTGCCAGGCCAGGTCGATGCGCTCGCCGCCGATCTCGAGCGTGCGGCGGTCCTGGAACGTCTCCTCGTTCGGCGGCCGCGCCGGGTCGTCGTCGCGCAGCAGCAGCCTCCGCGTCTCCTCGTGGCCGATTCGCGTGACGTCCGTGTCGAAGAGGAACGAGGCACCTGCGTGGTCGGCGTGATGGTGCGAGTAGATGAGGTAGTTGATCTTGTTGCTGACGCCGTTCGCGGACGCGATCTCGTCGACGGCTCGCTGGATGTTGTTCCCGATCGTCGGCGGCGCGTCGAGCAGCACGACGCCGTCCGACGTCGTTAGGAACGCCGACTGGTACGTGCCGTCGGTGACCCAGTAGAGGTTCCGCTCCACGCGGCCGACGTAGTAGCCCTGCTCGTTGAGGGCCGGTCCGAGCGCGGACTGCGGCACGGGCGCATAGTCCGGAAGCTCGGAGGTGATGGTTGTCGTCTCGGTTGTCAATCTGACTCCTTTCCGAGTTGTGGTCGTTGGGGGGTGGTCATGCCGCCTGGGGCGAGCTCTTCGGCCGGTGGCCGAGCAGTCCCCATCCGGCGCCGGCGACACCGAGACCAACGAGGACTGCGAAGCCGAGCACGGTGTTCGGCGCGCTTGCACCTTGGTCGAGCGCGATTCCCGCCCCGATCACCGGAACGGAGAGCCCGACGAAGAGCGCCATGAGCAACTCCGCGGTCATCGCCACGCGGTTCTCGGGCGCCGTCCCATCCAGCACGAGACCTGTCGTTCCTTTGAAGACGGCGCCAGCGCCCGCTCCGATCAGGCCGCCGCTGACGAGGAACAGTCCAAGGCTCGGGGTCGAAAGGCGCACAGCGGTCACGAGGAGCACGAGACCGACGAGCATCGAGATGGTGCCGAGTGCGAACACGCGCGACGCCCGCAGCCTCGCGGTCACGAGCTGCGACAGCACCCCGGCCGTAAAGACGATGAACAGCGTCGCGCCTGCAAGTGCGTGCGAGGCGTGGTGGAAGGTGGTGGCGAGGAGCAGCCCGGACAGCCCGGCGAAGAGTCCGTTGGCCGCGAAGGCGGCTAGGGTCGCCGCGCCTGCCGGCACGGGGAGCCGGACCGAGAACGGAGCTCGAGCCGCGGCCGGCGCACCCGTCTCCGGCGCCGCCGCGAGGCCGACCAACGCGACCGCTCCGAGCGCGATCCAGACGAGGTAGGACAAGACGAGCGGCCGGCCTGCCCACTGCGCGAGGAAGCCCGCAACAAGAGGACCGACCCCGAGCGCGCCGACGTTCACCGACGTGCCGATCGTCCGGGCGAGGCCCGGCGAGGCATTCGGATCCGCACGGAGACGGAGCTCGCTGAGGTACGTGATCGCCGTGCCGGCGGCCATCCCGACCGCCACACCGGTCAGCATGCGCCCGAGGAGCAGGCCCGGCAGCGCCTTCCACGCCGCGAGCTCGCCGGAGGCCACCATCATCGTCGCAACCGCGGCGAGCATCACGCCACGGCGGCCGATGCGCTCCGCGATGAACGGGACGGCGATGAGCGCGGCGATCGTGCCCCCCGCCCAGATCGCGTAGACGATGGTGATCGTGAACGCCGAGAGACCATCGCGCTCCCGGTACAGCCCGTAGAGCGGGCTCGGCAGCGTCGCGAACGCCATGACTATCAGGAAGGCGAACGCGACAGTCGAAAAGCCTGCGCGGTGCCTGGTCACCACACCTTCATCCCGCCGTCGATGACGACATCGATGCCCGTGATGTACGAGCTCTCGTCGGAGGCCAGAAACAGCGCGAGGTTTGCGACGTCTTCCGGCTTACCCAGACGGCCC
>DASUZD010000248.1:0-32545 GCA_036377055.1 Gaiellaceae bacterium
CGGGATTCCGTTCGCCGGCGCGCTCAAGGTCGTCTCGCAGGAAGTCGTCGCCTGGCGCCGGGGCGAGGACGCGCCCGCCGCGTAGCGGAAGCTAGGCGGGCGCGTCCTCGCCGCGGCGCCAGGCGACGACTTCCTGCGAGACGACCTTGAGCGCGCCGGCGAGCGGAATGCCGAGCAGGGCGCCCGGAACGCCTGCGAGCTCGGCGCCGGCCGCCACGCTCAGCGCGATCGCGAGCGGCGACAGCTTCACGGTCCGGTGGTAGACGAGCCGCTGGAGTACGTGGTTCTCCACCTGTTGGTAGACGATCATGACCGCGACTGCGATCGCCGCTGCCGCGAAGCCGCGCGTGCCGAGCGCGACTGTTGCGACGAAGACGGTGCCTGCGGTCGCGCCGACGAGCGGGACGAGGTCGAAGATGGCGACGACGACGCCGAGCGCGACGGCGTACGGCGCCGACAGCGCGAGCAACGTGAGCGTCGTCACGGTCCCCGCGATGACGCTGATCAGCAGGTTGCCCGTGACCTAGCCGCCCACGGCCGTCGAGATGCCGCTGCCCGCGCGGCGGATCCGCGCTCGGTTGCATTCCGGCGCGACCTCGACGAGCGATTCGAACCACGGGCGGCCGCCGAGCTGGACGAAAAGCGTCAGGAAGGCGATGAAGAGCAGCGCGCCGGCGGTTCGCACGGCGGAGGACGCGACGCCCCACGCGGGTCCCGCCGCGGCGGTCAGGTGGCCCGAGTCGACGGCGTCGCGCGTGTGCTCGACGACGTGGAAGCGCGTCTCGAGGAATCCAAGCTTGCCGTCGCCTCGCGAGAGGTTCTGCACGAGCGCGGGGGCGTCGTGGACGAACCGCGTCGACTCGTCGACGAGCGGCCGCACAAGGACGTAGCTGAAGGCGAACAGCACGATCGCGGCGAGCGCAAAGCTGATCCCGACCGCGCGGCCGCGAGGGGCGCCACGGCGCTCGAAGAAGCGGACAAGCGGCTCCGCGGCCATCGCGAGGACGATCGCCAGGATGAGCTGGATGACGATCGTGCGCAGCGCGTAGACGGCCGCGAGCAGCACGATGCTGCCGAGTGCGAGGGCGAAGAAGAGGATGATCGTGCGCGGGGCGACCGCGACGCGCACCGGTGGCGTCGATCTGGCCGGTCGGATCGTGCGCCGCCGCGCCTGCTGATCAACCGCCACGGGCGGTGGTCAGTGCCTGTGCGCCTGCGGCACGATCAACACCGGGCGGCCTGCGTGCTCGGCGACCTCGTGCGAGACGCTTCCCTCGAGACGCTCGCGGATGCCCTGCAAGCCGCGCGAGCCGAGCACGATCACGGCCGCGCCGATCTCGTCCGCCGCGTCGACGATGCCCTCCCATACCGGCCCCACGAGCTCGGCCCGCGGCTCGGCCCTGAATCCGGCTTCGCGCGCGCGACCGGCCCCGGCGCGCGCCTTCTCCAGGGCGCTGTACATGTTCAGATCCTCGAACGCGTTGCCGGGGACCACAGACGAGAGCGCGGCGACACTCTCCGCCGCCGTGAGCGTCGGCCCGATGTCGACGACGACGGCGCGGCGCGGGCCGAGAAGCACGGCGGCCGCCTCGATCGCGCGGTCCGAGTCGGCGGAGCCGTCGTAGCAGATGAGAATCGGTGCGTCGTCCATCTCGAGTCCTCCTCGTCGGTTCCCACTCGATCGTCGCGGCGCGTGATCCGCCCCCCGTTGGGCGCGCTGCTTGATCTTTCGAGAGTCGCACCGATCCTCGTCACTGCGCATCCGCGGCTTTGCGGATGGCTTGCGGGAAGGGCGCGGCATCGGCCGTCGACCAGGGCACGGTCGCCGCTCAGCTGAAACGCGCAGGCGCCATGTCCGCCGCGGCGCGAGCAGCGTGTGCTGCCGCCCGCGCCGTTGCAGCGGTCGTCAGTAACCGACCGTCATCTCGTCGTGCACCGACGTAACGCCGGGCGCCGCCCAGGCGGCGTCGAGCGCCTCGTCGTGCTCGGCCCATGAGCTCACGTTGCCGTGCACGGTCACGGTGCCGTTGTCGGTCGAGATGTACAGGTCGTCCGCGTCGAGTGCGGCATTCCGCTCGAACGCCTTCCTGATCGAGTCCTGCACGTCGCCGGCGCTCGGCGTCGGGTGCTTCAGCTCGATCTCGTTGAAGACGTCGAGTGTCCCGACGATGTTGGAGGCAACGAAGTCCGCCTCATCGCGCTGGTATTGCCACTCGGCGGCGCCGGTGAGGGTGACGAAGCCGTCCTCGACCTTCGCGTCCACGGTCGCCGGGACGAGGCTGTCCAGCATCAGCGCCTGGAGCACGTCGCCGCGAAGCTCGGCGTCCGCGCGCCTCTCGTCGTCCATCAGCTTCACACGCAGCTGGTTGTCGACCGAGATCACGCCGAATACCCGCTCTTTCGTTGGGTATAAGACGGGCCAATCGTGCGCGCGTCGGTCCTTCCTCGGCATCGGGACGGCCGCCGAGCGTTTGCGCGAACGACGTAAGAAAACGTCTCTGCCGACGGGCCCGGCGATCCGGCGAAAGACGAAACGCGTCGCCGCGCTCGCGACCGAGGGGTATCTCGCCCGAGTTCGTCGCGGCCGTCAGCGCCGGTGAGCTGTCGGCGGCAAGCCAACGGAGCTCGACGAAATTCGGCAGCAGCGTCGCTCACCGAGGAGCACAATGCTCCTACGCTGAAGGAGGTCGACGTGCGTTTGCGCTGGATCGCGCCGGTGTGGATCGTGATTGCAGTGATCGCCGGTGTGTTCGCGGTGACGCAGACGGACTCGACCGCGGATGCGTGGCTCGTACTGGCCACAGCGCTCGCTCTCGCCGGTGTGACCTCCGCGCTGGCTGTCACGACGCAGCGGCGCAGGCATGCAACGCGCGAGGTCGAGCGGTACTTCACGGTCACTCCGGAGATGGTCATCTTCGCGGGCTTCGACGGTTATTGGAAGCGTGTCAATCCCGCCGTCGAGGCGGTTCTCGGTTACACCGAGGAGGAGGCGCTATCGCGGCCGTTCATGGAGTTCGTCCACCCGGGCGACCGCGACCGCACGGACGAGGCGGCACGCGGGGTCATCGGTGGAGAGCCGGCCTTCGCGTTCGAAAACCGGATCGTCTGCAAGGACGGTTCGTACAAATGGATCGAATGGACGGTCATGCCGGTCCACGAGGAGGGCGTGACGTACGGCGTCGGGCGAGACATTACGGGGAGACGCCGAAGCGCGAGCCAGCAGGCTGCGCTGCGCCGCATTGCCATACTCGTCGCCCAAGGCGTGCAGCCGCAGGAGCTCTTCGCCGCCGTAGCCGAGGAAGTCGGCCGCGTCGTCGAGGCGCCATTCGTGGCGGTCGCCCGCTACAACTCCGACGACATCGCAACGGTGTGCGGGACCTTCCCGCCGCATTCGCCGCTCTTCCACACGGGGAGGGCTGTATCGCTCGACGGCATCAGCGTTCTCCGCGGGATACGCGAGCACGGGAAGCCGGCGCGCATCGACGACTACTCCCAGCTCGAAGGCGAAGTCGCCCGCGCGGTCCGAACCAGCGGCATACGATCCGGCGTCGGCGTCCCGATCGTGGTCGCTGGACGCGTTTGGGGATCGATCGTCGCTTGGAGCGCGGAGCGGCTACCCGACGACTTCGAAGCTCGTCTTGCCGAGTTCACGGAACTGCTCGCAGCGGCGATCGCGAACGTGGAAGCAGCAGAAGCCCTAGCGCTGCTCGCCGAAGAGCAGGCCGCGCTCCGGCGCGTCGCGACGCTCGTCGCCCAAGCGGTCCCACCGCTTGAGCTCTTCTCGGCGGTCACCAAGGAGGTTGCGCGGGTGTTCTCCGGCGTGGAGTCCCCGCTCGTGGCCACCGTGATCAGATTCGACCCAGGCCCCGAATGCGTCCTCGTCGGTGCGTCGAGCGCGTATGAGGGCGAACCGATCGGCTCGCGATGGGCGCCTAAGGATCTCTACGTCTCGACGCGGGTGCTTCGCACTGGCCGGCCTGCGCGAGTGGACGAAGTGGACCTGGAAACCACCGGTGGGCCCGACGCCGACGTCCTCCGTCTCCGTCGCTTTCTCCACCAGGTCGGGAGCCCCGTCGTCGTGGAAGGCCGTCTCTGGGGCGCCATGACCTTGAACTCGGGCGAGGCGCTGCCGCCCGACACAGATGAGCGGCTGGAGAACTTCACCGAGCTCATCGCGACCGCGATCGCGAACGCGCAGGCGCGCGAGGAGCTGCGGCGGGTCGCCGAGGAACAGGCGGCCCTGCGGCGGGTAGCGACGTTCGTCGCGGGCGATCCGTCTCCGGCGGAGACTTTCGGCGCGGTCGCCGAAGAGGCTTGCCGAATCTTGGAGAGCGAGGCCGTCGGCCTGCTTCGGTTCGAGCCCGACGAGACAGCCACGCTCGTAGCGCAGTCGGACACGCCGTGGGATCCGCCTCCACTTGGAACCCGTTTCCCGCTCGATGGCGAGAACCTCGTCGTCCGCGTGTTTCGCACGGGGCGGGCCGCCCGTGTAGACGACTGGGCGGGTTCCAGCGGTTCGGTTTCCGCCATGGCGACCGTCTTGGGCATTCGCTCCGCGGTCGCCACTCCTGTCGTCATCGAAGGGCGTCTTTGGGGCACCATCGTTGCAGCCACAAGCCAGAGCGAGCCGTTGGCGGCCGAGATGGAGTCTCGGATCGCGGAGTTCACCGAGCTGGTCGCAACAGCGATTGCGAAGGCCGAGGCGCGCGAGGCGCTCCGGCTGGTCGCCGACGAGCAGGCGGCCCTTAGGCGGGTGGCGACGCTGGTCGCACAGGGGGCGCAACCCGACAAGGTGTTCCTGGCCGTGGGCGAGGAGGTCCGTCGCCTCTTTGGCACCGCGCTTGCTGCCGTCGGCAAAGTCGAGCCCGACGGACAGGCGCTCGATTTCGTACGCCCCGATGGAGGTCACGAGCGAGTGGAGCTTGCCGACCTCGTGGCATCGGCCGAGGTGCTGCGCACCGGCCGTTCCGCCAGAGCCGACGCGTCGCTCTGGGAGTCGGGCGAGGGCAAGACCGCCGAGCGCCTCCGGAGCCTCGGCGTCGTCTCCAGCGTCTCGAGCCCCATCGTCGTGGAGAGCGAAGTCTGGGGCATCATCAGCGTGGGCAGCGCCGACGAAGTGCTGGCTCCGGACACCGAGGAACGCCTTGAGAAGTTCACCGAGATCGTCGCCACGGCGATCGGGAACGCCGACTCGCGCCGAGCTGTCGCGCGGCTCGCCGACGAGCAGGCGGCACTCCGGCGGGTCGCGACGCTCGTCGCCCGCGACGCACCCTCGACTGAAGTTTTCGACGCCGTCGCGACCGAGGTGGGCAACTTGCTCCAGACGGACGTCACGGTCGTCGGCCGGTATGACGGCGACGGGGCGGCGACGGCGATCGGCAGCTGGAGCTCCTCGCCGGAAGCGATTCCGGTCGGAACACGATCCTCGATCGGGGGGCGCAACGTGCTCAGCATCGTCGCCGAGACCGGGAGGCCTGCCCGTCTCGACGACTACGAGAAAGGAACAGGGGAGGCCGCTGAGATCGCGCGCCGTTTCGGCTGGCGCTCGTCGATCGCCGCGCCGATCACGGTCGAGGGCCGAGTGTGGGGGGTCATGCTCGTCGCCACGCAAAGGGAGCAGCCGTTCCCTGCGGGCGACGAGAAGCGGCTGGCCCAGTTCACTGATCTCGTCGCGACCGCGGTGGCGAACGCGCAGGCGCATGTCGCCGTTCAGACGGCCGCGGACGAGCAGGGGGCGCTGAGGCGCGTCGCGACGCTGGTGGCCGCCTCTGCTGCTCCGTCCGACGTGTTCGGTGCGGTTACCAAGGAGATCGCGCTGGTCCTCGGCGCCGACGCCACGCTGCTCTGCCACGCCGACCCCGCCGGTTCAGCCGTCGTCGTCGGAACCTGGGGAGACAACACGCCTGCGGTCGGCACCCGGATACGGCAGGGCGGGACGAATCTGACGACGATCGTGCTCGAAACCGGCCACTCGGCTCGCATCGAGAGCTACGACGAAGCCACCGGCCATGCCTCCGAAGTCGCGCGCTCGCAAGGTCTGCGCTCCGCTGTCGGCGCGCCGATCCTTGTCGAAGGTCGCCTGTGGGGCCTCGTCATCGCGGGGACAACGGGTGACGAACCGCTGCCGCCGGACGCAGAAGAGCGTCTCGCTGGATTCACGGAGCTCGTCGCGACGGCGATCGCGAACGCACAGTCACAGGGCGACCTGGCGAGTCTCGCCGAAGAGCAGGCGGCGCTGCGTCGCATCGCCACCCTGGTTGCTCGAGGCGTCGAGCCCGAGGCGATCTTCGCGGCGGTTACGGAGGAGATCGCCGACATGTTCGGCGCCATCGCGGCCGTCATGCGATTCGAGCACGACCCGCGGGCCGTCGTCTTCCTCGGGGTCTCGGAGGAGGCTGACGTCCTCGTCGGAACGCGCTGGGAGCTCGCCCGTGGGATGGCGTCCGCGGAGGTCTATCGGACCGGACGCTCCGCCCGACTGAGCTCGGTCGACTGGGCATCGGGCACCGGGCCGATGGCCGAAGCGGCGCGTCGGCTCAACGTCCACTCGCAAGTCTCGAGCCCGATCAGGGTCGAGGGAAGTCTCTGGGGCGCGATCAGTGTGAATGCTCGAGACGTGCTGCCCCCCGACACCGAGGAGCGATTGGAGAAGTTCGCCGAGCTCGTCACGACCGCCATCGCCAACGCCGAGAGCAAGTCCGAGCTCGCCGCCTCGCGCCTACGAATCGTCGCCGCATCGGACGAGACTCGGAGGCAGATCGAACGCGATCTCCACGACGGCACACAGCAGCGGCTCGTCTCGCTCGGGTTGGCGGTGCGCGCTGCGGAAGCGAACCTCCCGGCCGAGCGGGACGACCTCCGCGCGCAGCTTTCAGGCGTGGCCGCAGGACTCGTGGCAGCTGTCGAAGATCTGCAGGAGATTTCCCGCGGTATCCACCCGGCGATCCTGTCCAAGGGCGGGCTGGGGCCGGCGTTGAAGGCGGTCGCGCACCGTTCCGCGATTCCTGTCGACCTCGATGTCACGACCGACGTGCGTCTCGCGGAGCCGATCGAGGTTGCTGCGTACTTCGCTGCGTCTGAAGCGCTTGCGAATGCGGTGAAGCACTCGCAAGCGTCGCGCGTAGACGTCTCGCTCGAGCAGCACGACGGCCGCTTGCTGCTGTCGGTTCGCGACGATGGGGTTGGTGGAGCCGATGCTGCACGCGGCTCAGGGCTTGTCGGCCTCACCGATCGCATCGAGGCGCTCGGCGGCTCGATTCGCGTCTCCAGTCGGCCGGGCGAGGGGACGCAGATCGCAGTCGAGTTGCCGGTCGACCTTCAGCTGTCACCGACCCGCGACTAGCAAGCTGCCATGCCCCAAGGATTGCCGGTAGCAGGGATGCGGAGGCACGGCCGAATGTGAATCCTTAGACCGTGCCCGTGACGTGCGTGATCGTCGACGACAACTCGCTCTTTCTAGAGGGCGCCGTCGACCTGCTCACACGGGAAGGGCTCGACGTCGTCGGGGTTGCCTCCGACAGCGCCGAGGCGATCCGACTCGTGACGGAGCTCGGTCCGGACGTGACCCTCGTCGACATCGACCTGGGCGACGAGGACGGTTTCGAGCTCACGCAGCGCCTGCATGACAGTGCGGGCGCTTCGAAGGTCATCCTCGTCTCGACGCACGCGGAAGAGGATCTCGCGGAGCTGATCGAACGAAGCCCCGCACTCGGTTTCATCGCCAAGGCGCGCCTCTCGGCGCAGGCGATCCGCGACACGCTCGAGCGCGCGGCCTAGACCGTTTCCTTACTGGTCTTCAGAAAGGTGACGACCGCGAGAACGCGGCGGTGGTCGTCCTTCGTCTCGGGGAGATGGAGCTTGGCGAGGATGTGCCGGACGTGCTTCTCGACCGTTCCCTCGGCGAGCCAGAGCTGGCCGGCGATGCCCGCGTTCGAGCGGCCCTCGGCCATCAGCGTTAGCACCTCGCGTTCGCGTGCGGTCAGGGCCGCGAGCGGGTCCTCGCCCCGGCGAATCTTGACCAGCGTCTGGACGAGCCCTGGATCGACGACCGATCCGCCCGCCGCGATCCGCTTTAGCGACTCGATCAGTTCCTCGACATCCAGCACGCGACCCTTGAGCAGGTAGCCGATCCGATCGCCGGTCGCGAGGAGCTCCGCTGCCTCCTCGATCTCGACGTGTGCGGAGAGGACGAGGATGCCCGTCTCGGGAAACTCGTCGCGGATCGTCTGCGCCGCTTGCAGCCCCTCGGTGGTGTGGGTAGGCGGCATCCGAATGTCGACGATCGCGAGCTCGGGCTGGTGCTCACGCACGAGCTCGAGGAGCTCACTTGCGTTGCCGGCCTGGCCGACGACCTGATAGTCGGATCGCTCGAGGAGGCTCGCGATACCTTCGCGAAGCACGACGTCGTCGTCGGCCACGACGACGCGACGACCGGTGGTCGCCTGCGCTCCCACGTCGTCCCAACCTTACGCCGTTGCCCGGTAGCGGGTACGAAAAGATCCCCGCCGACTGGATGCAAAGAGGCGCACTGGTCGGCTATCGAGGCGGGGCCGCTCGCACGCAATCTTCATCCAGCACATTCGCCTCTCCCACACCTCGAAGGGATCGCGATGTTCGAAGCCATGGAGGACGTTTCGCGGACGGAACTGGCGTGGCGCGAGACGAACGGCATCACGGTGAAACTGCTGTGGAGTCGGGCGACGAATCTGGTGACCATCGCGGTGGACGACGCTGAAAACGATGACCACTTCGAGCTCGCCCTCGACGAACACGATCGGGCGCTGGATGTGTTCCATCATCCGTACGCGCACGCAGCCGCGCGGGGGATCGAGTTCCGCATGGGTCGGCCAGAGCTCCTGCTCGAAGCTGCCTAGTCATGTCATCCGTCGCAAACCTCATCGAGTTTCCGGTTCGCCAGGAGTTCGAGGAGCGTGACTCACTCGGGTACGACATGGTTCTGGCGCTCGCGACTGCCGATGACCTCGCGGCCGGGATGGACGCCGTGGTTGAACGGAGTCGCCGGGCCTCTGGCGCCGCGAGTGTCGAGTGGTGGGCGGAGGACGATGACAACGTCCCTCGGCTGGTGGCCTCGATGGGAACGCCTCGCGGGGTACGCCACACGCTGACGTTCGAGCGCGCCGGGGTGTTCGTCTTCCACGGCACGTGGGTCGGCGCGCAAATCGAGTCGGCGCTCGCCTCTCTGGTTCCGATCATCAGGCGGCGCGCGGCCGAAGAGCGCCTGGCGCGCGCGACGGTCGAGCTCGCCCGGCGCAACGAGGCGCTCGAGGATTTCGCGGCGCTCGTCGCGCACGAGTTGAAGACCCCGCTCGAAACCGCGCTCGTCGCCGACGACCCGTCCGAGTCGGTCGAGGACGCGATCCTTCTCGTCGACGCGTTGCTCGAGGCGTCGCGGAACGGAGCGGGCGAGGAGACGTTCACCTCCGTGGCGGAGTGCCTCGAGCAGGCGTTCGAGGATCTCCGGGTCGACGTCGAGATCACGGCTGACCTGGCCACGACGTTGCCGTTGCCCCCTGGCCCGCTCCGTGTGATTCTGCGCAACCTGCTCGCGAACGCCGTCGCTGCCGGCGCCGGGCACGTACACGTGACCTCGGTGGGTTCGTCTTTCTCGTGGCGTTTGCTCGTCGACGACGACGGCGTCGGTCTCGCAGAGGTCGATCGCTACGCGGCCGGCAGTGGTCTCGGCCTGGCACTCTGCCGCCGCATCGCTGCCCGATTCGGCGGCGCAGTGGAGTTGGTTGCGCGGCCCTCCGGAGGCACGCGCGCGACACTCGAGATCACAGGGGCGCTCGCATGATCAGAGTCCTGCTCGTCGACGATCACGAGCTGCTGCGCGCCGGCCTGCGGAGCCGGCTCGAACGCGAGGACGGGATCGCCGTCGTCGGCGAAGCGGACTCTGCCGAACGGGCAGTCATCGTGGCGCGCACGGTTCAGCCGGATCTGATCCTGCTGGATCTCCTCCTGCCGCGGAAGAACGGCTACGACGTGATCCCGGAGCTCGCGGACGTCGCGCCGCACGCGAGAGTCCTCGTCGTGTCGTCGCAGGCAGCGCCGAGCTCGGTTCGCCGGGCGCTTTCCGCCGGTGCCGCGGGATACCTTCCGAAGCGCTCATCCGACCGGGAGCTCGTGGCTGCGATCCGGCTCGTAGCGGGCGGCGGTGGCTACGTCGAGCCCGGTCTCGGCGCAAAGCTCGTCACTCCCAACGGCTCGCCGGCACTCGAGCCGCTCTCCGAGCGAGAGCGCGACATCCTGCACTTGCTGGCGCTCGGCTACACGAATCAGGAGATCGGAAACAGGCTCTTCATCTCTGTTCGGACAGTCGACACACATCGCGCGCACATCATGCGCAAGCTGGAGCTCGAGACGCGTGCCGAGCTCGTGATGTTCGCACTCGCAAACGGCGTCATCGGCCCGAACGCCGGCTGAGACGCTCGGGATCAGCTCTGCCGTCCCCGAGCGCGTACGCCTGCTAGAGCTGCGCAAGGCTGAGAGGTTCCTTTAGAGTCGGGACGCGACCGACGAGTTCGAGCAACCCCTGTCCCGTTAGTGCCAGAGCGCGTCGACCGCGACGGTCACCTGCTCGTGGATCTCTGGCCCCAGTAGCGCCGGGGGCGATTCGGCGAGGTGCTCGGCATCGCACAGCGTTTGTACTTCGCGAGTCAGGAAGCGCGAGGTCTTGCCGAAGCCGTTCGCGTCGTCGCCGCCGCGGGGGCGATGGAAGTAGCGGACTGGAACGTATACATGCAGCCCGCGCCGCGCCCGCGTCAGCGCGACGTAGAAGAGCCGCCGCTCCTCGTCGAGACCCTCGCGGTTCGAGAGGGCCATGTCGGACGGGAGGTTCCCGTCGGAGGCGTGGATCAGGTGAACGACGTCCCACTCGAGCCCCTTCGCGGAGTGGATCGTGCTGAGGACGAGATAGTCCTCGTCCAGCTTCGGCGGTCCGGCGAAGTCGGCGCTCGACTGCGGCGGGTCGAGCGCGAGCTCGGCGGCGAACTGCTCGAGGCTGCCTGCCTTGGCGGCGGCGTCGACCAAGAGCGCTAGGTCGTGCAGGCGCGCCTCGGCGTCGGGATAGCGGCGGCGGATGAAGGGAGCGAGCGCCTGTAGGAGCAGCTCGGCCTGGGTCGCCGGGGACGCGTTTGTTGCGGCGGCGGCGAGAGGCTCGACCAGTCCGGCGCCAGCGTTGCGGATCGCGTCGGGCACGACGCCGGCGCTCGCCCACTGCGTCGGCAGCGTCGCGTGCTCGAGCTCGAGCCCGTCGAGGATCCGACGCGCGAGTCGCGGTCCGACGCCCTCGAGGAGTTGTAGGACGCGAAACCAGCTGACCTGATCGGCGGGGTTGGTGACCAGGCGCAAGAGGGAGAGGAAGTCCTTGACGTGCGCCGCTTCGAGGTAGCGGATGCCGCCGTACTTGACGTATGGGACCCGCCGCCGGCCGAGCTCGAGCTCCAAGAGGTCCGAGTGGTGGGCGGTGCGCATCAGCACCGCTTGCTCGCGGAGCGCGAGGCCCCCTTCGTGCTCGGCGAGGATGCGCTCGGCGACCGCCGTTGCCTCCTCGGCCTCGTCGCGGCAGAAGACGAGCTGCGGTCGCCGGCCGTCGCCGCTCGCGCTCTGCAGCCGCTTCGGATGACTGCGTTCGGCTTGCGCCGCGACGGCGTTGGCCACGTCGAGAATCGGCTGAGTCGAGCGGTAGTTGCGCTCGAGCGTCGCCGTCGAGGTGTCCGGAAACAGCGTCGGAAAGCCGAGGATGTGTTCAGCGCTAGCGGCGCGGAAGGCGTAGATCGCCTGCAAGTCGTCGCCGACGACCGTGAGCCCGCCGTTGTCGCGACGAATCGCCCGGACGATCTCGACCTGGAGTGCGTTCACGTCCTGGTACTCGTCGACGAGCAGGTGGTCGAACATCTCGGCGAGGCGCGCGCCGGCGAGCTCGTGCGTGGCCAGCGCACGCCAGTAGAGCAAGAGGTCGTCGAGGTCGAGCGCCTGCGCTTCGCGCTTGCGGCGCCCGTAGCGGCTGAAGATCCGGCCGATCTCGTCCGAATAGGGCTCGCACCAGGGGAACTGCTCTGCGAGCACCTCCGAGAGCGGACGCTGCGCATTGACTGTGCGCGAATAGATGTCGGCCAAGGTCGCTTTGCGCGGAAACCGCTTGCCCGACTCCGCATAGCCGAGCTCCTCACGGACGAGATCAAGCAGGTCGGCGCTGTCGCCGGCGTCGAGCACGCTCAGGCGCGGCGGCAGTCCCAGCGGCTCGGCGTACAGGCGCACCAGCCGCCACGCGACCGCGTGGAAGGTGCCGCCGACGACCTGGCCGCGGGCGGCGATCCCGGCGCGCTCGAGCAGCGTGCGCGTCCGCGTCAGCATCTCGCGGGCGGCGCGACGCGTGAACGTGAGCAGCAAGATCCGCTCCGGGGCAACGCCCTGGGCGATCAGCCACGCGACGCGTGCCGACAGCGTCGCGGTCTTGCCGGTGCCGGCTCCAGCAAGGATCAGCAACGGCCGGTCCGGCGGCGCGGTGGCCGCCTCGCGCTGCTGTTCGTTCAGCTCCCCCAGCCAGTGAAGCCCGTGGTCGTTCGCGAACACGTGTTCGAGGATACGGCACGAGGCGGCCGACCACGCCGGCGACACCCCAATTCACACTGGTTGGTTGTGATCCAAGAAGTCGGGAGTCATTTTTCCCGCCGGCCTCGTCGAGGATCGCTGCTCAAATGTGCGACCCGGGTATGAGGTGAGCCGATATCTAGGTGTGGCCAACCGTACCCTCGAGGTCGGGCCACCCCCATTGCCCGGCCCTGCGCCGTGGGGCAGCCTGAGGCCATGAATCGAGCGTCGATGATCCGTGCCCGTCGAGAGCGGGCGCACGCGGCTGCGCGCGTTGTGGCCTGGGCCGTCGCGGCTTTGCTGCCGCTCGTCGGCTTGGTCTCGCTTCTGCTTCGGTCTCGCCTCGATCCTCATTTCGAGAACTACAAGGTGCACTTCGTCGTCTTCGGGGTCGTCGGCGCGGTGGCATTCCTTCTCGGCTACGCGGCCGGGGAGGCGGCCAACCGTCGCGGAGATGCCCGGGTGTTCCTCCTCTCGCTCGCGTTCATGGCGACGGGCGGGTTCATGGCTCTCCACGCACTGGGTACGCCGTCGATTCTGTTTTCCGACGGGTACGCCGGCTTCAAGGTCGCGATTCCGGTGGGGCTGCTCGTGAGCTCCGTATTCGCGGCCGGGTCGGCGTTCGTGGACGTTCGCCCCAGGCTCGGGGCCTGGCTGATCCGACGGCGCTCGCTGCTGCGTGGAGCGGTGCTCCTCAGCATGGGAGCCTGGTTCGTCTGGACGGTTGCCAAGCTGCCGCTCCTGAGCGGCCCCGGAAGCGAAGCGGCGAAGGGGAGCGTGCTCGCGTTCATGGCGATCGTGGGCACGCTTGTCTATGCGGTCAGCGCCGCGCGCTACTGGAGCGTCTTCCGCGACCGCCCGAGCCTGCTTCCGATCGCCGTCATCGCCTGCTTCGTGCTGCTCTCGGAGGCGCTGATCGGAGTTGCTCTGACGGGCGAACGCAAGTGGCACGCGAGCTGGTGGGAGTGGCACGGGCTGATCGTCGCGGCGTACGTGATCATCGGCCTGGCCGCCCATCGACAGTGGCGCGAGGAGCGCTTCCGGGATCTCTATCTGCCGACGACGCGTGAGCGCCATCAGGAGATCAGCGTCCTCTTCGCGGATCTGGCCGGCTACACGAGCTTCGCCGAGCGCTCGACGCCCGCCGAGGCTGCGGCAGTGCTCGACGCCCACTGGGGGATGGCCGCGCCGCTGATCACGCGCCGGTTCGGCGGCGAGCTGGAGAAGTTCATCGGCGACGCGATGATGGCCACGTTCAACCGTCGAGGGGATCAACCCGACCATGCCCTTCGTGCCGCGCGTGCCGCGCTGGCGCTGCAGCGCGAGGCTGCCCGCCTGGCCGATCAACATCCGGACTGGCCGCGACTCCGAATCGGCGTCAACAGCGGAGAGGCGATGCTCAGAGAGGTCGGAGGCGAGGGGTACGTCCACTATCCCTTCGTCGGTGACACGATCAACACGGGCTCCCGTCTCGAAGGTCTCGCCCCGGCAGGAGGAGTGCTCGTTGGAGCCGACACGTACGCACGGCTTCCGGACGGCGCGATCGTCGAGGCGCAGGGCGGATTGCGGGTCAGAGGCAAGGACGATGCCGTCGGTGCATACGTCCTGCTGGCCGTGCCGTAGCCTCGGCGGGCGCGCAGAGCGGCGCACCAGGGGTCGATAACGGTCGGGCAGATCGTGGCGGGTGAGCTCGACGGTGGCGCCGCCGCGCTCGGGCTCGAGCTGGATCTCGACGGTACTTGACCTGCGTCTTGCGGCGTGAGAGATTGCGTCTGCCAAGTCCCTGCGGGCCCTCGGGTTCGTGGGGACTAGGCATTTGAGGGCCGCGATTGGGCGCCGAGACTATTGGTTGCCGTCGCGGAGGGCGGAGTGGACGTCGGTCGGGAGGCCTAGGCCCGTGGCGATCCGGTTCAGGAGCGCGAGGAGTTCCGCACGCTCCGTCTCGGTGAGCACGTCGCTGATCGCTCGTTCGTGTCCGAGGACGAGGTTGAACGCGTCCTCGAGCATCGTCTGCCCGCGGTCCGTGACGTAGAGCGCTCGCACGCGCCGGTCGCTGGGGTCTGGCCGGCGCTCGATCAGCCCGCGCGACTCGAGCTCGTCCACGATCGCGACCATCCGGCTCGGCGGGATGCGCAGCCGTTCGGCGAGCGCCTGCTGCGACTGTCCGTCGTTCGCTTTGACGGCGCGCAGCACGGCGAACTCGCGGGGATGGAGCTCGAGCGGCTGCAATGCGTGGATGAAGCGTCGCGAGACTGCGTGGCCGAGCGTCGAGAGCATGAAGCCGATGCTGTCGGCGGCGGAGGTCGCCTTGCGCGTCGCCATGCCCATATGCTACACATCTGTAATCATTCTGGTATGAACGATTACGACCGCAATGACCACCGGAGGGCTTTGAATGAGTGACGCTGCGATCCGAGTCGAAGGCCTGACGAAGCGATTCGGCGCCGTGACGGCGCTCGACGGGATCGACCTCGAGGTTCCTGCCCGTACCGTCTTCGGGCTGCTCGGGCCCAACGGCGCGGGTAAGACGACCGCGATTCGTGTGCTGTCGACGATCCTCCCGCCGGATGCGGGGCGGGCCGAGGTTCTCGGCCTGGACGTCGTCCGGGAGGCGAAGGAGGTCCGGCGCCAGATCGGGCTTGCTGGCCAGTACGCGACCGTCGACCCGAACCTGACCGGGCGCGAAAACTTGCGCCTGATCGGACGGCTCGTGCACCTGCCGCGGCAAGAGATCGCGCGTCGCACGGACGCGTTGCTCGAGCGGTTCGAGCTCACCGGAGCTGCCAATCGGCCCGTGCGAACGTATTCCGGCGGGATGCGCCGCCGCGTCGATCTCGCCGCCGCGCTCGTCAACCGGCCGCCCGTCCTGTTTCTCGACGAGCCGACGACGGGCCTCGATCCCTACAGCCGCAACGAGGTCTGGGAGATGATCGGCGAGCTCGTCCACGACGGAACGACCGTCGTCTTGACGACGCAGTACCTCGAGGAGGCCGATCGGCTCGCGTCGCGCGTCGCCGTCGTCGACCAGGGCCACGTGATCGCCGACGACACGCCGGCGCAGCTCAAGGCGCGACTCGGCAGCACCGTGATCGAGATCGGCCTCGCCGACGCGCCAACCGCCGAACGGGCGCGCCACGTGCTCGCCCGCGCCGGTGCTCCTTCGCCCGAGCTCGAGGACTCGATCGTGCGACTGACGACGCACGAGGGCGCCCGTCTGCTCGTCGATGCGCTGCGCGCGCTCGACGGCGAAGGGATCGTCCCGGCCACGCTGACGGTTCGCGAGCCGAGCCTCGACGACGTGTTTCTCGCCTTGACCGGCCACCACGCTGAGGAGGCGGCATGAGCACAGGCGAGCTCACGACCACCGCACCGAGCGGCCACCGCCGCGTAACGCCGACGCTCGTCTCGGACACGCTCGCGATTGCGTGGCGAGGCGTCATCACCTATCGCCGTGTCCCTCAGCTGCTCGTCTTCTCGACGATCCAGCCGGTCGTTTTCGTCGTCTTGTTCCGCTACGTGTTCGGCGGCGCCATCCACGTTCCCGGCGTCCACTACGTCGACTACCTGATGCCGGGGATCTTCGTCCAGACCTCGGTGTTCGGCGCAATCGCGACGGCCATCGGGCTCGCGACCGACGTGCAGAGCGGCTTGCTGGAGCGATTCCGCTCCCTGCCGATGGCGCGATCGGCAGTGCTGACCGGACGCACGCTCGCCGACCTGTTCCGAAACGTCTTCGTCGTCATCCTGATGGCGGGCGTCGGGTTCCTCGTCGGCTACTCGGTCCACACGAACGCCGCGAAGTTCGTTGCCGCAATGGCGCTCGTTCTGCTCTTCGGCTACTCGATGTCGTGGGTCTTCGCCACCGTCGGGCTGCTGCTCGGGAACCCGGAGTCGGCGCAGGCGGCCGCGTTTCCGGTGATGGCGCCGCTCGTGTTCGCGTCGTCTGCGTTCGTGTCGGTCTCGACGATGCCCGGCTGGCTGCAGCCGTTCGCCGAGCACCAGCCCGTCTCGGTCACCGCGTCGGCGGCGCGTGCGCTCACGCTCGGGACGCCGGCGACCTCCTACGTGCTCCAGAGCCTGGCCTGGGTGGCGGGCATCCTCCTGGTCTTCGTCCCGATCGCGGTTCGCCGTTACCGGCGCGCCGTCTGGGCCGCTTAGGTCGCGCGCAGCGCGTCCGTCGGCGACAGCCGCGCCGGGCGAGCAGCAGTGCCGGTCGGCGGCCAGGCAGGCCGATCGTAAGCGGCGCTCGATGACGTCGATACGTACGACGCGGGCGAGCGCCGTCGGCGTGGTCCGCGAGGCGGGAGCTTCGGTTGCGCGAGCCTCGCCCGAAGCTTCCCGAGGGCTGCCACTTCGATCTGACGCGCGCGTTCCGCGGTCAGGCCGAGCCCGGAGCCGATCTCGCTCAGGGTGCGCGCCCGCTCGCCGAGTCCGTAATGGGCGCGGACCACAGCACGCTCGCGATCGTCCAGCTCGGCGGTCAGGTCGCGCAGGTACCCGATCTCGAGCTCGTCCAGCACCTGCTGGTACGCCTGGTCGGCCGCAGGGTCGGCGAGCGTGTCTCCGATCGTCACGGTCGTCCCGTCTCCGCCGGCGAATGGCTCGTCGATCGCGCGCGGCGTCCGCTCGCTCATCTGCAGGCTCTCGATCTGCGCGCGCGTGAGGCCGGTCGCTCGGCTCAGGTCCTCGGTCGTCGGTTCGGCACGGTGCGTCTGCTGGTGCTCGCGACGTGCGCTCCTGATCCGAGCAAGGTCGCGGACGGCGCGATCGGACAGGGCGACGGGGCGCGCCAGCTCGGCGACGAACTCCTGCATCGCCTTCCGCACCCAGAACGACGCGTAGGCCCAGAACCGGGTGTTCAAGTCGGGGTCGTAGCGGCGGGCGGCAAAGAGCAGGCCGGCAACGCCCTCCTGGAGCAGCTCCCGGCGCTCGACCGCCTCGCTCTGGAAGCCGAGTGCGAGGCCGGCGATTGCCGGTAGGAACGCCTCGACCAGCTTCCGGCATGCGTCCGAGTCGCCGCATTCGGCCGCGATCACCAGTTCGCGCTCCTGCCGTGCGGAGAGTCTGCTTTGGACCACAAGCCCCCAGGGTCTGGGGAGGACGCCTCGATTCTCGCAGCCCGCGCTTGGGTTTGTGGAGCGGCGGCTTATTGAGGACTGCGGGTACCCGGCTACGAGGAAACCGAAGGTGAGGGCGATGGACGGAAACTTCTCGATCGGGCGCATCGGCGGCATCGAGGTTCGGCTCAACTGGAGCCTGATCGCGGTCTTCGCGTTGATCGCGTGGTCGCTCGCGGACGGCGTCTTCCCGTCGCAGAACCCGGGCCTGTCCCACGGCACCTACGTCGCGATGGGGGTCGTCGCCGCCGTGCTGTTCCTCGTGTCGATTCTGTTGCACGAGCTGGGGCACTCGCTGGTGGCTCGCCGTGAAGGGATCGAGGTCGACTCGATCACCCTCTGGCTGTTCGGCGGCGTCTCGCAGTTCAAGGGTCGGTACAAGAGCGCCGGCGACGAGTTCCGAGTCGCCTTCACCGGGCCGCTGGTGTCGATCGTGCTGGGCGTGCTGTTCGTCTTGATCGCGCTCGCCAACCTGCCGAATTCCGTGGACGGCGTCGCGGCCTGGCTCGGCTACATCAACCTCATCCTCGCGGTCTTCAACCTCCTCCCGGCGGCGCCGCTCGACGGCGGCCGCGTGTTGCACTCCGTGCTCTGGCGGGCCAAGGGCGATTTCGCCTGGGCGACGCGGATCGCGTCGGAGGTCGGGCAGGTCTTCGCGTACCTGTTCATCGCGCTCGGCCTCGTGATGTTCATCTTCCAAGGCTCGTTCAGCGGCGCCTGGCTCGCCTTCGTCGGCTGGTTCCTGCTCCAAGGCGCGAAGGCAGAGGCTCGCTACGCGGCGACGGAGCAGGCGCTCGGCGATGCGCGCGTTCGCGACCTGATGGTCCGCCACCCCGTGACCGTGGACGGGGATTGGACGCTCGGGCAATTCATGGACGAGGTCGCAAGGTCGCACCACCGCTTCACGACGTATCCGGTCCTGGCAGGGTCCCGGCCGGTCGGCCTGCTTGCCTTCGCCTCGGTGGCCGCGGTTCCGCGCGCGGAGTGGGATACGCGACGCGTACGGGACACCATGATCCCGCTCGATCGGGTTCCGCTGCTGACGGAGGACGAGCGCGCCGTGGACGCACTGGCCGAGCTTTCCGCGGGAGCGAATCGCGGGCTCGTCGTCGACAACGAACACCTGGCCGGCCTGTTGTCGATCACCGATCTTGCCCGCGCGCTCGAGGTTGGTCGAAGGCCGGCGCAATCGCCCTCGGGTTCGCGAGCCAGTGGCTTATCTGAGATCACGTCCGAGCCCCCCGCCCACAGGAGGTCGTCATGAGCAGCACCGTCGAGACCGCCACCGAGGTCCGCCCGTTCCACGTCGAGATCCGGGAAGAAGAGGTTGCCGAGCTGCGCCGCCGCGTCGCCTCGGCGCGCTGGCCCTCGAAGGAGCTGGTCGCCGATCGCTCGCAGGGCGTGCAGCTGGCGACGCTTCAGGCGCTCGCCCACTACTGGGCGACCGACTACGACTGGCACCGGTGCGAGTCGAGGCTCAACGCGCTCCCGCAGTTCAAGACCCGGATCGACGGCGTGGACATCCACTTCATCCACGTGAAGTCGCGGCACGAGAACGCGCTCCCGCTGATCATGACCCACGGCTGGCCGGGCTCGGTGATCGAGCTGCTCGAGGCCATCGGCCCGCTCACCGACCCGACCGCGCACGGCGGAACGGCCGAGGACGCGTTCCACCTCGTGCTGCCGTCCGTCCCCGGGTACGGCTTCTCCGCAGAGCCGACCGAGCTCGGGTGGTGGGCCGGCCGCGTCGCGCAGGCCTGGCCGGAGCTGATGCGTCGCCTCGGCTACACCCGGTACGTCGCCCAGGGCGGAGACGTCGGCGCCGCCGTCACCGACGCGATGGGCCGCCAAGCGCCCGAGGGGTTGATCGGCATCCATACGAACCTGTTCGTGCCGGCGCTCGGCGGCGCCATGCCGACGGATAGCGACCAGGAACGCGCGGCGGCCGATCAGATCGCCGTCTTCAGGGCGACCGGCTTCGGCTACTTCCTCGAGCAGGCCACGCGGCCTCAGACGATCGGCTACGCCCTGCTGGATTCACCCGTCGCGCTGGCCGCGTGGATGCTCGACCACGACACGGACGCCTACTACAAGATCTCGAGCGCCTTCGTCGACGGGAAGCCCTCGGGCAATCTCACGCGGGACCACATCCTCGACAACATCACGGTCTACTGGCTGACAGGCACCGGCGCCTCGGCGGCCCGGTCGTACTGGGAGAGCGGACAGGCCACAGCTCAGGCGGCCGGTCAGGCGCCGCCGCCGATGACGCTTCCGTTCGGCTTCACGACGTTCCCCGGCGAGATCTGGCGGACCCCGCGCAGCTGGGTCGAGAAGGCGTACCCGAACGTCATCTACTTCAACGAGGTCGACAAGGGCGGCCACTTCGCCGCCTGGGAGGAGCCGGAGCTCTTCTCCACCGAGATCCGCGCCGCGTTCAGCTCGCTTCGCTGAAAGGAGGGGCCTCATGAGCTCAGCTTCCAGTCCGGAAGGCCGCGGCTCGGTCTCCGGGGTGCCGCAGCTCCCGGCCGGCTTCGCCGACACGTTCGCCAGCCGGTACGTCGACGCCGGTGACGTGCGCCTGCACGCGGTCGTCGGCGGCGAGGGGCCGCCGCTGCTGCTGATCCACGGCTGGCCGCAGAGCTGGTACGCGTGGCGCATGCTGATGCCGGCGCTGGCCGAGGACTTCGAGGTCATCGCGGTCGATCAGCGTGGGATCGGGCTGTCCGGCAAGCCAGCGAACGGGTACGACACCGCGACCCTCGCCGCCGACATGGTCGCCTTGATGGAGACGCTCGGCCACCAACGCTTCGCTGTGTACGGCACCGACACCGGCATGACGATCGCCTATGCCCTGGCCGCGGACCACCCAGACCGGGTCGAGCGCCTCGTCGTCTCCGAGGCCCCCCTGCCGGGCATCTCTCCCTCGCCGCCGCTGTTCCTCCCGCCGCCGCTGAACGCGCGCCTCTGGCACCTCGCGTTCAACCAGCTCCCGAAGATCAACGAGCAGCTCGTGCGCGGAGGCGAGGAGATCTTCTTCGGCGCGGAGCTCGACGCCTCGGCCGGGACGCACAAGCTGCCCGACTACGCCGTCAGCTACTACATCGAGACCCTCGCATCCGACCCCGATGCGCTGCGCGGCAGCTTCGAGCTCTACCGCGAGTTCCCCAGCATGATCGCGCAGAACGAGCAGCGGAAGGCCCGGCGGCTGACCATCCCCGTCCTAGCGATCGGAGGCGCGGAAAGCTCCGGCGCCGGCGTCGAGGCGACCATGAAGCTCGTCGCCGACGACGTGCATGGCGTGGTCCTCCCCGACTGCGGCCACTGGGTCGCCGAGCAGGCTCCGGAGGCGCTGCTCGCGGCCCTGACCGACTTCCTGGTGCCGTACCGCGAAGGGGTTGCCGCGGCTGCGCCTGCCGGCGCCGCCCACTGAGAAGGAGGAGGCATGGCTGTGCAGCAGGCGCCGGGAATCGGAGCTCACCACGTACGTCGTCGACGAGGGGAAGCCGATAGTCGAGGTAGTCGATTGAGCGTGACTGCTTCGACCGACTCCGCGTCGCCTGTCTCGGACACCTCGTTCGGCCCGCTCAGGCAAGCCGACGCCCTCCTCGAGGACGGCGGTGCGATGTGAGCCTCTTCGGCATGCGCCGCCACGTAGCGCCGGCCGAGCTGCCGGTCGAGGGCCGCCTGGCCGGGTTCGACGGGGCGACCGGCTGGCTCAACTCGGAGCCGCTCACGGTGGAGGGCTTGCGGCGGAAGGTCGTGCTCGTCGATTTCTGGACGTACACCTGCATCAACTGGCTCCGCACGCTCGCGTACGTCCGCGCGTGGGCCGAGAAGTACGCGGATCAGGGACTGGTCGTGGTCGGCGTCCACACGCCGGAGTTCCCGTTCGAGCGCGAGATCGACAACGTCCGCCGCGCCACGAAGGAGATGCGCGTCGAATATCCGATCGCGCTCGACAGCGACTACGCGGTCTGGCGCGCGTTCGCGAACAACTACTGGCCGGCGGCCTACATCGCGGACGCGGAAGGACGAATCCGGCACCACCAGTTCGGCGAGGGCATGTACGACGAGTGCGAACGCGTCATCCAGTGGCTGCTGCGCGACGCGGGACGCGACGGCATCCCCGGTGAGCTGGTCTCCGTCACTCCGGAGGGGTTCGAGGCTCAAGCCGACTGGGCGACCCTGGAATCTCCCGAGACCTACCTCGGCTACGAGCAAGGTCGGAACTTCGACGAGGCTCGCGCCGACGATGACGCGGATCGGCTGCGGCTCAACCATTGGACTCTTCTCGGGGACTGGACGATCGGGAGGCGGGCGGCCGTGCTGAACCAAGCCGACGGGCGGATCGCGTTTCGGTTCCACGCCCGCGACGTGAACCTGGTCATGAGCCCGGCCGAGCCGGGCACGCCGGTGCCTTTTCGCGTGCTCGTCGACGGAGGCCCTCCACGCGACGCTCACGGTCTCGACGTCGACGAACAGGGGCAGGGAACGGTGGTCGAGCCGCGGCTCTATCAGCTCGTTCGCGAGCCGGGGGAGATCACCGACCGCACGGTCGAGATCACCTTCCTCGCGCCCGGCGTCGAGGCCTACGTGTTCACCTTCGGGTAGATCGATCGTCGAGGCGGGCACGGGCCACGGTGATCCGCAGGACTCGGGAGCCGGGATAGGGTGACGACCATGGCGACGGTCGTGGTTGGGGTTGACGGATCGAGCTCTGCTCGCGCTGCGCTCGAGTTCGCTGCGGGTGAGGCCGCACTGCACCGCGCGCGGCTTCTGATTGTCTGCGCCTGGGAGATTCCACCCAGCATCTACGACTGGGACGGAGTGCTCGACCAAGCGACTGTGGACGCTCTTCGTGAGAGCGCCGAGAACGAGGCGAAGGACGCGTTCGACGTCGCGAAGACGTTGCAGCCGGGGCTTGAATGTGAGGCGCGAATCGCGGAGGGTCACGCCGCCGAGGTCTTGCTAGGCGAGTCTGGCGGCGCGGCGATGATCGTTGTCGGCAACCGCGGTCGCGGTGGGTTCGCAAGCCTTTTGCTCGGCTCCGTGAGCCAGCAAGTCGTCTCCCACGCTTTCTGTCCCGTGACGGTCGTCCATCACTCCGCTGCCGGTCAGAGTGAGGCTAGAGAAGGCGGAGGCTCCTAGCGCATCGTCCGCGACCCGCGGCGCGGTGTGGGGTAGCCTCCGCGCATGGAGCCGGAGGAGGGCGTCGTCGTGACGGTCGTGTCCAGCGGGCCCGAAGCCGACGTGGTGTGTGGATTGCTTCGGTCGGCCGGGATCGACTGTGCGTATCGCGACACGGATGAGATCGAATCGTCGCTGGAGGAGTTCATCGCGACCGGCCCGCGCGAGATCCTGGTTCGCGCCGCCGACCTCGACGCCGCCCGTGAGCTCCTGGCCGCTTCGACCTCCTGACGCTCCCGCGACGTTAATCCGATCAGCTCGCGTTTGACCTCTAAGCAGGGACCAGCAGGTCGGCGAGCCGGAACTCGCCGTTCCGTGCCGGGAGCGTCGGGCTCCAGTCCGGTTGGTTTGCGAGGTACGACTCGGGGTCGAGCGCGATGATGCCGTGGAGCACCTCGGCCACGATGCGCCCACCGACCTCGCCGAGCCGATCGCCGTCGTGCCGGACGGACGCCTCACGGAGAATGTAGAGCCAGAGGGGCGTCTCGCCTTCCCAGCCGTGCCTGTTCAGGTCGAGCTCGTCCTCGGTGAGCTGCTCGGCGCCGATCCAACGCGCGACGGCCTCACCTGAAGGAAGTCCCGTCCCCTGGCCGCGCTCGAGGTCGCGTGCGGCGAGCGAGCGGTAGGCCGCGTCGTCGACAGCGCCGGTGATCGCTTGCGGAAGCTGGATCAACGAGCGCGGGAGGAGGCCGTCCATCGGCTTCGCGCGCTGCGCGGGCGGGCGGCCGGGGACGTCGAAGAGGAGCGACCAGTCGACGCGCCGGTCGGCGACGGGGCCGAAGCCGATCAGGTCGGGAAAGACGGGGTAGAGCGGTCCGCCGTCTCGGAGCCGGTAGAGCTGCCGGATCTGCGAGTGCCCGTAGCGATAGGCCGCGTCCGCGAACTCGACCGGGATGAAGGGATCGCCGGTGGGCCGGTAGAAGCGCGGCCCGTTCGAGAGCAGCTCGTCGACGAGCGGCCGCCCGACGAGCTCGGGCAGGAACTCGTTCACGATCAGCCATTGGTAGTGCCAGGTCAGCGCTCGGCGCGCCTCGTCGAAGAGCGAGCCCTCGGGCGCGCCGTCCTCGCGCAGCCGGTCGACGAGCAGGTTGTGCGCGCGGATGAACGCGACCTGCATCTGGCCCATGAAGACGTGGACGTCGTTTCGCGGGTCGCCGATCAGCGCGATCCCCTCATGGTTGCGCGGGAGGTCGCCGTCGTTCTCGAGCAGCTTCGCGGGGTCGTCGCGCCGGTAGAGGTACGGCGTTCCGCTCGGACCGCCGCCGTACAGCGACTCGAGGTTCGCTCGCGGCGAGCGCATGTTGCGCAGAGCGTCGAGGTCGGTGTGCGCGCGGAGCGGCGAGCGGTCGGCGGTGATGTCGTGCGCGACGTACTGGCCGAAGAACGGCCAGCCGGCCGCGACCCGGGAGTCGTCCTTGCAGTCCCCGCCGTCGCAGAACCCCCCGTCGGCGCCGATCCGGTGCAGGAGCGTCTCGTCGCTCTCGAGAGCGGGCAAGCCGAACATCCGCCCGTAGCGGCCGCCCTCGCCGATCGGGGCGTCGACCCGCTCGGGCGCGAGGCAGTGGTCGCGGATCCGGGACCGGCCTGACAGCGTCGTCTCCACGCCTCCAGATTGTCGCGCGGGTGTCAACTCACGGGGCCTCGGACGAGAGGAGTTGCGTACCGGTCGGGTGGGATGATCTCGAGGTGCTTCAGGAGCGAAGCGAGGTCGCGGTGGCGGCGCCGGTCGAGCGCGAGCAGCGGGTGACCGCGCTCGAGCTCTTCTTCGACCTCGTGTTCGTGTTCGCGGTCACGCAGGTGACGGGATTCCTGTACCACGAGCCGACCTGGACGCGGCTGCTCGAGGCGGTCGCGATCCTGATGGTGCTCTGGTTCGCCTGGAGCGGCTACGTCTGGCTCGGGAACAACGCGGCCTCGGACGAGGGCGCGATGCGAGTCGTGCTGCTCGTCGTGATGAGCCCGCTGCTGATCGCGTCGATGGCAGTGCCGCACGCGTTCGGCAAGGACGCGCTCGTGTTCGGCATCGCGTTCTTCTTCGTCCGTGTGCTGCACATCGCGGGCTACGCCGTGCTCGCGCGCGGCGACCCGGTCATGCGCGCCGTCGTCCTGCGCCTAGCGCAGACGATCCTGCCAGCCGCGTCGATCCTCGTCCTCGCCGGCCTCGTCTCCGAGCCGGCGCGCGCGGCCTGCTGGGTCGCGGCGCTCGCGGTCGACTACGTCGGGCTCTTCCGCGCGGACGTTCGCGACTGGCGTGTCGAGCCCGCGCACTTCGCCGAGCGGCACGGCTTGATGATCATCATCGCGCTCGGCGAGTCGATCGTCGCGATCGGTGTCGGCGCCTCGAGCCTCGGCCTGCGCGCCGGCGTCGTCACCGGCGGTCTGCTCGGGGTCGCGGTCGCGGCGACGCTGTGGTGGGCGTACTTCGACGTCGTCGCGACGGTCGCGGAGCGGAAGCTGCGCGAGGCCGAGGGCCCCGCCCGCGCTCGGATCGCCCGCGACTCGTACAGCTACCTCCACCTACCGATGGTCGCCGGGATCGTCATCTTCGCCTTCGGCGTGAAGACGACGCTCACGCGTGTCGACCTGCACTTGCACGGCGTCGCGGCTGCATCGCTCTGCGGCGGCGTCGCGCTCTACCTGGCCGCGCTCAGCGGTTTCAAGCGGCGCAACGTCGGCTCGTTCAACTACCCGCGCCTCGTCGCGTCGGCCGCGCTCGCCGCACTCGTCCCCATCACGCTCGTTACTCCGGCGCTCGTGTCGCTTGCGCTCGTTGCGGGCGTAACCTCGACTCTGATCGCGTACGAGGTCTTCCGCTACGCGGCCGCCCGCGACCGCATCCGCCACGGCACCGCCTGAGTCACGCGGCGACCCCGAGGAGCTTCGCGGCGACGGGGTCGATCGTGAGCTCCGTCCTGAGCCGCCCCGTCGCCGCCGCGGTCGGCGCCTCGGCGCTGCTGACGGCGACGGCAACCACACTCCCGCCGCTCCGCGCCTTCCTCGGCCTCTCGCTCCCAACACCCAGCACCGCGGCCGCGGTCCTGGCCGCCGCCCTCGCAGCCGCTCCGCTCGCACGTCGCCCTCCGCCCGCTGGTACCGGTCCCACGTGCGCTCACCGCCGGTGTGCTCTGGCTTGAAGCGTTTGACCTGCGACTCGTAGTCGACGACGGGAACAGTCTCAGTAGTCGACGTCGCTGGTCGACACGCGCGCGGCTTCGGCGTCCTGGGTTGCCGCCCACGTCGCGAGCAGGCGCATCGCGTCGTGCGACGGCGTGCCGGGCTCGACGGAGTAGATGAACAGCAGCTGGTCCTCACCGGCCAGTCGCATCGCCTCGAAGTGGATCGTCATCTCACCGACGACGGGGTGCCGATAGCGCTTCGTGCCGGAGTTGCGGGTGGCTACGTCATGTTCGGCCCACCACGTGCGGAACTCGGAGCTGGCCATCGAGAGCTCGCCGATGAGCTCCCGCAGCTGCGGATCGTCGGGATGCTGGGCGGCGTCGTGGCGCAGGATCGCGACGTTTTCGCGTGCCACGACGGGCCAGTCGAGGTAGAGCTCGCGGGTCGCGGGGTCGAGAAAGATCCAGCGAGCATGGTTGCGCTCGTGCGGCGGCCGGACGTCGAAATCGGTCAGCAGGGCGCGCGCCATCCGGTTCGTCGCGAGGATGTCCATTCGCCGGCCGATGACGAACGCAGGCTGGTCGAGCCCGTCCATCAGCATCTGGACACTCGGCCGGACCTCAGCCGGGGCGCCAGCGTCGGGTGTCGCGAACGGGATCCGCGGCGGCCGCGCGAGCGCGACGAGATGCGCGCGCTCGGTGTCATCGAGCCGCAGTGCCCGGGCCAGCGCATCGAGCACGGACTCCGAGGGCGTCAGATCGCGCCCCTGCTCGAGACGGACGTAGTAGTCGACGCTGACGCCCGCCAGCATCGCGAGCTCCTCGCGTCGGAGCCCCGGTACCCGCCGCTGGCCGCCCGACGGCAGGCCGACGTCTTCGGGCCGCAGGCGGTCTCGCCGAGACTTCAGGAACTCGCGCAGCTCCGTCTTCGGGGCCATCGCGAAAGTATCGCTCCGCGCGGAGCCCGCAGGGAGGGTCTCCGCGTCCCAGGAAGCCGCCGCCCCAGGTGCGGCCCGCCTCTTTTCCGATGCGGCCCGATCGTGTCAGATGGCCAGCAGCAAACGACCGTCGACAGGAGGACACCATGCCCATCGAGCTCAGCCACGACCACGTCGCGATCCGCGCCGTCGACTACGCCGGCACCATCGCCTGGTACCGGGACAAGCTCGACTTCACCGTCGATCAGGAGCGGCCGTTCGGCGACATGCGGCTCGCCTACCTCAGCAACGGCACCGCCAAGATCGAGATCCTCGGCGGCTCCACCGCCGAGGCCCACGCCACGATCGACTCGCTCGACGACAGCTTCGGCGTCGAGGAATACCACCACTTCTGCCTGAACGTCGCCGACGTCGACGCGACGCTCGCCGAGCTTCGTTCCCGCGGCGTCGAGGTCCTCGGCGACGCAATCGACCTGAAGGCGATCGACCGCCGTCTGGGCTTCTTCAAGGACAACAACGACAACGTCATCGAGCTCGCGTCGCCGCTGCGTTGACGGGCGGGCACGTCCACAACGGCACGATCGGCGGGGACGCGCATGTCGCGCAAACCAGCACAGGACGGGACCGACATACCTGCGCCGTTGGAACCATGCGCGCGTCCCCGCCACCCGTGACACGGAACCGGCGGCTGACCGAGAGCGGACGCGTCGAGGCGTTCAGCGATGCCGTCTTCGCGATCACCATCACCCTTCTCGTCCTCGAGATCCACCGGCCGGCGCTCGACGAGCCCGAGCTCGGGAGGCGCCTGCTCGAACGGTGGCCCGACTACGGTGCCTTCGCCGTCTCCTTCGTCTACGTCGGCGCCGTCTGGCTCAACCACCACGCACTCTTCGCACGCATCCGTAACGTCGACCTCGGCCTCAACTGGATCAACCTGCTGATCCTTGCCACCACCGCGCTCCTGCCGTTTCCGACCGGCGTCCTCGCCGGAGCGCTCAGCGAGGGCGCGTCCGGCAGCCGGGAGGCGGCAGTCGTCCTGTACGCGATCGTCGGCGGCCTCCTGTCCGCCGCGTGGATTCCGGTCTTCCCCTATCTCGCCCGACACCCTGACCTCCTGCTCGACCCGAAGGACGCCGGGGTGCTCACCAAGCAGAAGTCACGACCGCTGGTGGGGGTTGGCAGCTACATGCTGGCCGCGGTGCTCGGCTACTGCGTCTCGCCGTTGCTCGCCATCGTCTTGTTCGTCTGGATGATCGGCTACCACGCGATCACGAGTGAGGGACTGCACGCCAACCGCCTCGCGCGGGCGTTCACGCGAACTCGGCTCCTCGACGAGGTCACGGAGCGGCGAGCCGACACGAAGACGTCGGCCCCACGATGAATCTGTCTGATTCGCGGCGCGCATGCGCAAACGTCGAAGCCGATTGCGCCGTGCGGTCCGGTGCCAACACATACGACATAAAAACCGGCGATTTGCAGCCGGTTCATCAAGCCCTCTGACGGACTCCAACCGTCGACCCCTTCCTTACCATGCGCTCCGATCCGCAACTGGTCGCAACGTGCGGCAACGATTTTCGCTTGTTCTTGCGGCTTCCGCGCCGCTCCGATTTGCCGCTGATTGCGACCGGGTTGCGACCACGGGGCTCCACAAGGGCTCCACCCATTGTTCGCTGCGTCGGCTACATCGACTTTGTTCGTGGAACACCTCGATCACTTCGGGCGGTGCGAGCACTCTCCGCGTCTTCAGCCCGCTCGCACGTACCTGATGTGGGTGACTCCCGGCGCGCCGACCGCCTCGACCTGCTCGAGCTTGGGCGCGACGTCGCCCAGGTTGTCGAAGAGTCGTGCTCTGCCCCGAGGAGGATCGGCACCAGGGCGACCACGACCTCGTCGAGCAGGCCCGCGGCCAGGTACTGCTGCGCCACCGAGGCATGATGGTCGCGCCGGCGCCGGCGAGGATGTCCTCGGCGAAAGGTGTGCTCGCGTTGACCTCGCCGCCTTCCTCGCCGTGGCTCTCGCGGAACGCTTTGAGCGGTACCAGCCAATCGTGGAGCTGCTCGCCTCCGATTCCGAGCGGATGCTGCGTGCTCTGGTCGGGACCGGCGACGTAGCCGTCGAGCGACATGGTGATGTTCAGCTTGAGCTTGCTCATCGCAATCCTCAATCTCGACGCTGCTGACGGTTCGTAGGACTCGGCGACCAGGCCGAAAATCATCGGCCGAGCCTGCGGCGGCGAGCTCGACGAAGAGGCAGGACGACCACCAAAGCGAACGTAGGCTGCAACGGCAAGTACGCCAGATACGGGCGACTGCGCGAGTGGCGGATGAGTGGGCACTCGCCGACGATGGCGCATGTCGTCGTTGGAAGAGCTGGGGTGGATGCGGCACGCTGGGGGCGATGCACGCTCAGACGGTCGCGGATGCGTTCGGGCTCGGGCGCGCCATCTGGCTGAGTGAACCGGTGGCGCGAGGTGAGCTCGGCGAAATCCGCCGGCTCGAGACCGACCGCGGCACATTCGCGGTCAAGCGGGAGCTCGAGAGCTGGTCGGTCGACGGGGCCGAGATCAGCACGGCGTACCACCGGGCGTGCTGGGAGGCCGGTATCCCGACACCCGAGCCGCTGCGGGCGACGGGGGGGCGGCTTCACGGCGCGGGTCGACGGCGAGCAGGTGCGCGCGTACGCGTGGGCCGAGCTTGCCGATCCCGACCCCACGCTCGATCCGGCAGCGGTCGGCACGCTGGTCGCCCGGCTCCACCGGGTGCGCCATCCGTGGCCGACGTCCAAGATCGACCCCTGGTTCGAGGCGCCGATCGGGCGGGCGGGGTGGAAGAGCGTGCTCGAGGCCTCGCGTGCCGCCGGCGCGCCGTACGCCGACCGGTTGGCGGAGTTGCTTCCCGCCCTGCTGGAGATCGCGGAGATCCTTACCCCGATGCGCCCCGTCCAGACCTGCCACCTGGACCTCTGGGCCGACAACCTGCGCCGCAGCGACGGCCGGCCGGTCGTGATCGACTTCGACAACGCCGGCCCCGGCGACCCCTCCCGCGAGATCGCGATGGTGACCTTCGAGTTCGGCCGTGGCGACGCCGTGCGCCAGCGCGCCCTGTACGACGCGTACGTCGCCGCCGGTGGCCCCGGCCGGGTCCGCGACCGGGACGACCTCGGGCTCGCGGTCGCCCAGCTCCACCACATCGGCCACCGCCACCTCACGATGTGGGTCGCCGCCAGCGACGCGGAGGCGAGGGCACGCTCGCTAGCGGGAATCGACGAGTTCCTTGCCGAGCCGCTGCTGCTCCCCGTCGTCGACGCCCTCTTGGAGGCCGTCGCTCAGCCGAGCTCTTGAGCGAGCCCGATGAGAAGTCCTTCAGGCCCGCGGATATAGCAGAGCCGATACGCGTCTTCGTACTGGACCACTTCGCTGCTGACGAGCTGCGCACCGTGCTCGCGGAGCCGGGCGAGCGTCTCGTCGATGTCGTCGACGGCGAACATGACGCGTAGGTAGCCGAGAGCGTTCACCGGGGCGTTTCGGTGATCGGCGACCACAGGCGGCGCGAGAAAGCGCGAGAGCTCGAGTCGGCTGTGGCCGTCGGGCGTGCGCATCATGGCGATCTCCACGCGTTGGTCGCCGAGTCCGGTGACGCGCCCCGCCCACTCTCCTTCGATCGTGGCTTGTCCTTCGAGCTCGAGGCCGAGCTCGCGAAAGAACGCGATCGTCGCTGGTAGGTCTTCGACGACGATGCCCACGTTGTCCATCCGCTGGACGGTCATTCGGTCAAGTCTCTCCTCGGTCGTTGGGATGCAGGGCGCCTGGCGCAACGGCTGCGGTGTTCGCAATAAGCGCGGCCGGTAGTTCAGCCGTCGCCCGGAGCCCGCCGGCGGGCCGCCGCGCGAGAGCGAGGGTTCCGTCGTGTGCTTCCGTGATGCTCCTGACGATTGCCAGGCCGAGGCCGACGCCGACGCCTGCGTCGTCGGCGGTGGCGATGGTAACGCGTGTGTGCCGCCGCCCGCGCGGGCTCGGGCGGCGGCACACGAGCGCGATCGGCGTTCGTTCCTAGACAGGTTCACGACCAAGGCGAAGGGCGTCGAGACGATCGGCGAGGACAACGTCCTCGAGCTGACCCGTGACCGGCCCAGCTCGTCAGCCTCGCGTACGAGACGGGGCTGGTCGCTCCGGGCTCGCAGGCCTGGACTCTGGCAGGCTCAGCGCGATGGGAAGAGAGCACGAGGAGCTGATCGTCCCGGACGCCGCCGTCTGGCGGGCATGGCTCGACGCGCATCACGATGAGCAGGACGAGGCCTGGGTCGTGCTGGCCAAGAAGGGGACGACCACGCCGACGACTCTGACCTACGACGAGGCGCTCGACGAGGCGCTCTGCTTCGGCTGGATCGACGGCCAGGGCCGTCGTCGCGACGATGTCACCTCGCTGCAGCGGTTCACCCCACGACGCCGGCGCAGTTCCTGGTCGAAGCGGAACGTCGGGATCGCGGAGCGCCTGGTCGCCGAAGGCCGGATGCGCCCGGCCGGGCTTGCCGAGATCGAACGAGCGAAGGCGGATGGGCGCTGGGACGCAGCCTACTCAGGCCCGGCGACGATCGAGGTCCCGGCCGAGCTTGCCGCGGCTCTTGCCGCCGAGCCGAAGGCGCAGGCGATGTTCGAGATCCTGACGGGCCGGAACCGCTACGCAATCCTCTACCGGATCGCGACAGCGAAGCGGCCGGAGACGCGCGCGCGGAGGATCGAGCAGTTCGTCGCCATGCTCGCCCGCGGCGAGACGCCGTACCCGCAGAAGCGCACGCTCGGCTCGATCAGTGAAAGGCGCTGACCGGCCTTTTGCAGAGCCCTCTGACGGACTCGAACCGTCGACCCCTCCTTACCGATTCAGGTCGAACCCATCCTTGCCGTCTAGATGTGTTCGGGAAGACCGAAGCGGTCGGGCAGCGCGGGGTCGGCGAAGAAGGTGATCTCATCGACCTTGTTGCCGCTCAGGGTGAGGACCATCATGCCCCGGGGCTGCGAGCGCAGGTAGTAGCCGAACGCCGGCTGGCCGTTAGCGCGGGTCGGGCGTAGCTGTAGCGGGGCGCCGCGGACCTCGGCGCGGTCGTCGAGGAACGCGCCGATCGCTTCGTGTCCGATGAGCTCGAGCGGCTGCGGCGGCATGGTCACACGAGCGTCGGA
Organism: Gaiellaceae bacterium; assembly: GCA_036377055.1. Taxonomy (GTDB): domain Bacteria; phylum Actinomycetota; class Thermoleophilia; order Gaiellales; family Gaiellaceae; genus DASUZD01. Next base: position 32,144 of record DASUZD010000248.1, read on the forward strand.
GCTCAGCAGAGTTAGGAGGCGCGCCGTGTCGCCGACTTCGACGGCGTCGCTGAAGGTGGCGAGAAGGTTCCGTTCGGTCGGCGAGTCGGGCAGCGGCGCCTGCTCGCGTTCGAGGGTGTACGAGTCGAGCGTTGCGCGTGCGCGTTGGAGCGCGGCCTTGACGGACTGCGGCGTCGTCTCGAGGATCGAGGCGGCTTCGTCGGTGTGGAAGCCGAGCACGTCGCGCAGCACGAGCGCTGCGCGCTGCTTCGCAGGCAGCTGCTGCAGCGCGACGATGAACGAGAGCTGGATCGCTTCGCGCTGCTCGTAGCGTGCTTCAGGTCCGGGAGCGGGATCCGGAAGCGCGCTGTCCGCGTAAGGCTCGAGCCAGCTGGGCTCGACGGCGCGGCGGGTTCTTGACGG
>DASUZD010000249.1:0-14635 GCA_036377055.1 Gaiellaceae bacterium
GTCGAGCTCGTTCCACGTCACCGGCGCCGAGACCTGCGCGCCGGGCCGAGCCCGCACCGACCACGCGCCGAAGACGGTCTTGTGCGGCGCGTTCTGGTTGTAGTCGACGAAGACGCGCCGGCCGCGCTCCTCCTTCCACCACGCAGATGTGATCAGGTCGGGGCGGCGGCGCTCAAGCTCGCGCGCGGCGGCGACGGCTGCCGCTCGCACCTGATACGAGTCCCACCGCGGCTCGAGGCGGACGTAGACATGAAGGCCGCGGTTCCCGGTCGTCTTCGGAAAGCCGGCGATCCCGAGCTCGTCGAGCAGGCGACGCAGCTCGCCGGCTGCCGCCCGCACGTCGTCGAAGTCCACGCCAGGCTGCGGGTCGAGGTCGAGGCGCAGCTCGTCGGCGACGTCGGCGCGGTCGCTGAGATACGGCCAGATGTGGAAGCCGAGGCAGGCGAGGTTGACGGCCCAGACCACGTGAGCCATGTCGGCGAGGACGAGCGCGCGTGAGGTCGTCCCGTTGGGCGTGCTGACGATCGTGGTCTCGAGCCACTCGGGCACGTTCTCGGGGACGCGCTTCTGGAAGAACGACGTGCCCTCGGCGCCGTGCGGAAACCGCTGCATGAGCGTCGGCCGCCCGCCGGCCGCGCGCATCAGCGGCTCGGCGACCGCGAGGTAGTACCGCACCAGGTCGAGCTTCGTCTCCCCGCGCTCCGAGAAGAAGACCTTCTGCGGGCTCGTGATTGCGATCTCTCGGCCCGCGACCTCGAGCGCGTGCTCCACGGTCACCTGGCCAACCGTAGCCGGAGCCAGGCTACGACGCGCCACCGCGCGACAGACCCCACGCGAGGGTTTGCACCGCTCGCAGACGCCTCGTACTCTCCTCCGCGACGCTCGGTGATTGACAGCGAAGCCCTCTTGATCGAGATCTGCGGCGATGCCAACGTCGCAGCATTCAAGGAGGTAAAGCTCACGTCCATGCGGCTCGCGCGAGCCGTGAAGGAGGTGATCGCCGAGGAGCTTGACGGCGACCTTCCGCGTAAGGGAAAACATTTCCTGAGGACGGAGAAAGGCATCTGGCGCCTCGCCGCTCGCGAGAACACCGATAACACGACCGAGGAGCGCGCGCACAAGCGGATGGGAGCGCATCTCGTGCAGGTCTTCGGCGACATCAACGAACGCCGCCGCGAGCGCGGTTGGATTACCGTCGAGGAGCTTTACGGCCGCCATGGTGTTCACTTCGACGGCGATCGCATCGTGAAGAAGGTCATCGACCGACTCCGCTAGCAAGGGCGGCGCGAGCGACCTCCAACCGGACCGGGCAGTCCGCTTTGTGCTACGGTAAGCGGACTGATGAGTCCACATGAGAGTGAGGCAGCCGCCGATGCGTAGAGCAACGAACCCCTGGGTCGTCCTCGTCCTGATCTGCCTGGCGCAGTTCATGGTCGTCCTCGATGCGACGATCGTGAACGTCGCGCTCCCGTCGATCCAGAAGGATCTCAGCCTTTCCGAGGGCAGCCTCCAGTGGATCGTGAACGCCTACACGCTCGTCTTCGGTGGGTTCCTGCTCCTCGGCGGCCGCGCCGGCGACCTGCTCGGCCGCAAGCGGCTGTTCCTGATCGGGCTCGTGATCTTCACGGCCGCTTCGCTGCTCGACGGCCTCTCTTCGAGCCTCGGCATGCTCGTGGCCTCGCGCTCCCTTCAGGGGCTCGGCGCGGCGCTGATCTCGCCGGCCGCGCTCTCGATCATCTCGACGACCTTCGCCGAAGGCGCCGAGCGCGCGCGAGCGCTCGCCGTCTGGGCCGCGATCGCGATCGGCGGCGCCGCGGTCGGCCTGATCCTCGGCGGCGTGCTGACGCAGTACTTCTCGTGGCCCTGGATCTTCTTCGTCAACGTCCCCGTCGGCATCGCCGTCTTCCTGCTCTCGCTGCGCCTGATCCCGGAGTCGCGCGACGCGCTGGCGCACCGCAGCTACGACGTCGCGGGCGCCGTCACCGTCACCGGCGGCTTGATGTCGCTCGTCTACGCGATCGTCGACGCGCAGACCGCCGGCTGGGGATCCACGAAGACGCTCGGCTTCTTCGCGCTCGCCATCGTCCTGCTCGCCGCGTTCGTCGCGATCGAGCTGCGTGCGAAGGCGCCGCTGGTGCGGCTCTCGATCTTCCGGATCCGCTCGCTGCTGACGGCGAACCTCGCGATGTTCCTCGCCATGTCGGGGATGTTCGCGATGTTCTTCTTCAACACGCTCTACATCCAGCACGTGCTCGGCTACGGCCCGCTGAAGGCCGGACTCGCGTTCCTGCCGTTCACGGCCGGGGTCATGATCTCGGCCGGGATCGCGTCGCAGTTCGCGCCGCGGCTCGGCGTCCGGCCGGTCGCCGCGGTCGGGATGCTGCTCGCCGCCGGCGGCCTCCTGTTGCTGACGCAGCTGCCGGTGCACGGCTCCTACGTCGCGAACGTGCTTCCGTCGATCGTGCTCTCGTCGCTCGGCATGGGCGCCGTCTTCATGCCGCTGACGCTCGTCGCGACCACCGGGCTCGACAACGAGGACCAGGGCCTCGCATCGGGCCTCTTCAACACGTCGCAGCAGGTCGGCGGCGCGCTCGGCCTTGCCGTGCTCTCGACGCTCGCTACGAGCAAGACTGCCTCCGCCGGGGGTCCGCCGCTGCATGCGCTTGTCGTCGGCTTCCACTGGGCGTTCGCGGCCGGCGCCGTCGTAATGGTCGCGGCGCTCGCCGTGATGGTCGCTCTCCTCCGCCGCCGGCACGTCGCCCGGATCGAGGAGCAGGCGGCGTCCGGCGAAGCCGTCATCGTCGGAGCCTGATGACCGCCCTGCGCGCCGACGCGCAGCGGAACCTCGGCCGCATCCTCGAGGCGGCCTCCGACGCCTACGCCGAGCTCGGCCCGGACGTGACGATCGACGAGATCGCACGCCGGGCCGGCGTCGGCCACGGCACCGTCTGCCGCCGCTTCCCGACCAAAGACGCGCTGCGCGCGGCCGTGATCCGCGCCCGCCTCGACGAGCTACTCGCGCGCGCGCGCGAGCTCATCGAGAAGCCCGACGCCGGCGCGGCGCTCGAGGAGTTCGTGTGGACCGCGGCCGAGTCGGCCCGGCGCGACCGCGCCCTTTTCGAAGGGATCGAGCAGTGCAGCTCCTTCGCGGACGTGGCAGCCGCCAAGCAGGAGCTGCACGAGACCGTCAACGGGCTGATCCGCCGCGCGCAGCAGGCGGGAGCGGTGCGGGACGGGCTCGACGCGCGCGACGTCGGCGCCCTCGTCGGCGCAGCGATCCAGGCGTCCGTTCATGCGGAACGCGGCGACGTTTGGCGTCGCTACGTCCAGGTCGTGCTGGACGGCTTGCGGGCCTAACGCGCGGGCGCGGTGGTGCGCTCCGGCGCCGTGTGCCATTGCAGAAGCCACAGGACGCCGAGGACGCCGAGACCGACCGACGCGAGCAGGTCGAGGTTCAGCCCCCAGCCGACGCGGACGAGCGGGCCGAGAGCCGCGCCGTCGACCACGCGCTCGAGGTGGCTGCGGTCGTACGCGGAGACGCCGGCCGAGACGAGGCTCGCCGCGAGCATGACGAGGCCGCACTCGCGCCGCCTGCGCGCGCGGTAGACCAGAAGCCCCGCCGCCACCGCGACCGCGCCGACGATCCAACCGTCGTTCGTGCCGTCGATCCCGCTCACGCTCCGCCCGGGTGCGCTCACCCAGGTGCCGATCGCGCCGAGCGCCATCAGAAACGCAGCGATCCACGCTGCGCCGAGCAGCTTCTCCCGCCGTTCCATCCCCTCCCCCGGGACGCCGCTCGCAGCTTGCGGCCGTTCACGCCGGTTCGCACTAGACCCTCAGCGGGAGATCCCCTATCCGATTCGGCGGGGAGGTCACTCAGCTGAGGAGGTGCTCGCGCTCAGGTAGGCGCGCGGGTTCGAAGAGCGGACAGTCGTCAAGGGTCGGACAGACGCAGCGCGCGGCGTCCTCGAGCCAGCCCCGAACGAGCTCCGCACGTTCGATCAGCGCCACGAGCTCGGGAAGCTTCCGCTCCGCCACCTCACGCAATCGGTCCGTCGCCGCAACGTCGTCCACCGAGGCGCGGAGCAACAGCCGGATCTCGTCGAGCGTCAGGCCGGCTCGCTGCGCGGTCTCGATCACGGCGAGGGTGCGGACGACGTCTCGCGGGTAGCGTCGGCGACCGCTGACCCGCACAGGCTCGGGCAGGAGACCGATCTCCTCGTAGTAGCGAATCGCCGAAGCCGCCTTCCCGCTCTCGCGAGCGACCTCGCCGATGCTGAGCTCAGGGATCTCGATCACGCCCTTGACATCAAGCCGACTTGAACTAGCACACTAGCGGAGACGTGATGGTCGCGAAAAAGAGGAGGAACGTGATGCAACAGATAACCAACGAGACCCCGGTCGCCTGCACGCTCGGATCGGCGAAGCTCGGAACACAGGTTGAGCGGTGGGACGAGCTCTACGCCGAAGCCGGGGCCGAGCGGCGCGAGACGGACGAGGGCCTGCGCGTCTCCTTCCGTCGCGCCCCCGGCGTCGAGCGCGAGCTGCGGGATCTCGTCGCCGTCGAGACCGAATGCTGCGCCTGGGCCGACTGGACAGTCCAGGCCGACGCCGACGAGCTCGTCCTCGAGGTCACCTCTCGCGAAGACGGCCTGCCGGTGCTGCACAGCTGGTTCCTCGCGGGCTGACCGTTGCTCACCGCCTTCGGCGCCGCCGCCGTCACGCTCATGGCGTCGACGTACGCGCTCGAGGATCGACACCGAGGCTTCGTCCTCGCGTTCGCGTGCGGGTGCGCGCTCTCGAGCGTGTACGGGTTCCTCGCACGAGCTTGGCCGCTTGGCGTCGTCGAAGCGCTCTGGGCGTTTCTGGCTCTTCGCGCGCGACACTGACCCGCTACGAGGGGTTCACATCGAGGCGCCGCACTGCCAAACTGGCTACGGGGCAGGCCGAGCCGCTTGGAAGTGATCAGCATCGTCGCGGACGTCGTCACCGCGGTTGCACTGGCGGTGGGCGTCCTCGTGTGGCGGTCGTTCGGCGCAGCGGCCGAGCAGGCGTCGAAGGACCAAGCCGAGGAGATCGTGCGGCGAATCAACTGTCGGCTGTGCTCGCCCGAGAGCTCGAGCAGACACGGGGCACGGAGCGCCAGGAGCTCCGCTTCACGAGCTACGGCATGCTGTGGGCCGAGATGCGCCCCTTGGCGATCTACGACGACGCTCCGATCAACACGCAGACGATGAAGGACATGTCGAAGAAGCTGAGCGACTGGTACTTCTCGGCCAACGGCGGGCTGATGCTCTCGAGTCACAACCGCGACCTCTACTTCGCGTTCCAGGACCTCGTCAGCCGTGTGGCGGAAGAAGAGCACGCGTGGGAAGCCGAACGGACACGCGAGCCCAAGGGCACGTTCGACGCCGCTTTGAAACGGATCGGACTCGAGAGAGCTCGGGCGTTCATCGGGTACCTCGACGAAGCAACGCCTCAGAGCTGGCCGCCCGACGGCCTCGAGGAAAGAGCGCGCCTATGGCGCGAGGACGTCGGCAACCTGGCCACCAGATGGCCCGAGCTCGACAAGCGCGAGCGCTTCGCGGTGTTGCAGCAAGCGGCGAGCACGTTGCGGACCGGCCTGACGAAGGACGTCGAAAGCCGGCTTCGATGACCCGAGTCGCAACGGCGCGATGAAGGTCTGCGTAGTCGGAGCCTCCGGCAAGCTCGGGCGGTACATGGTGGAGCACGCGCTCGACCGCGGCTACGAGGTGGTCGGCGTGTGCCGGGCGGAGAGCGTCGGGAAGCTCGACGCGTTCAAGGGGCGCATCAGCCTCGTCCCCGGAGCGACAGACGATCCCCAGGTGATCGCGAAGGCCGTCGCCGGGTGCGACGGGGTGGTCGTCGTGCTCGTCCCACGAGGAGTCCACGGCTACTCGACCGGAACGGCCCAGGCCGTGCTCGACCACGCGCCGCCGGGCGCGCGGCTCGTGTTCTCCTGCGGGTGGCACATCACGCGCGACGGCAAGGACGTCTACCCATGGAAGATCAAGGCGATCGTCAAGGTCCTCGGCCCGATCGCGCGCCTCGCACGGTTCGCCGACCTCGACGACCAGGTGGAGGCATGCCGGCGCGTATTCGACAGCGACACGAGATGGACGGTCGTCCGCGGGAGCGACCTCGAGGAGGGCGAGAGCCAGGGCCTGCCGGTGTGGAGCCGGCACGTCGGCGACCCCATCCTCGCGAGCAACCTCACGCGCCGCGTCGACTTCGCCCTGTTCATGGTCGACGCGCTCGAGAACGACGAGCTGATCCACGAGGCGCCGGCGATCGTCGGGCGGCAGACGCCTTCCGCGCTCGCGCACGCGGCGTCTTAGAGCCTCGGATCGACGGGCTCGCTCTCGAGCGCGAGCACGCCGAAGACGCACTCGTGGACGCGGCGGAGCGGCTCGCCGCGGACGAACCGCTCGAGCGCTTCGACCCCGAGCGCGAACTCGCGGATCGCGAGCGATCGCTTGCGGCCGAGCCCGCGCTTCCGCAGCCGCTCGAGGTTCTCGGGCTCCGTGTACTCGGCGCCGTAGATGATCCGCAGGTACTCGCGCCCGCGGGTCTTGAGCGCCGGCTGAACCAGGCCGCGGCGGCCGCGGGCGACGAACTCCAGCGGCTTGACGACCATGCCCTCACCGCCGCGCTCCGTCAGCTCGCTCCACCACTCGGTTCCCGCGCGCTCGCTGTCGGGGTCCGTCGTGTCGACCGTCAGATAGGCCGTCGGCTGGAGGACGTCGTCCGCGGCGCACAACTCGGCGATGGACTCCATGTGCCACACGTGGTCCTTGTCGACGTGCACGGCACCCTCACTTGCGAGCACGTGGAACGGCGCGAGCTTGAGGTCGTCGATCGCGCTCACCGGCCAGCAGTAGCGGCGGTACGCCTCGACGAACCGGTCGACGCCGCCGGCCCGGGCGCGCGTCCGCTCGAGCAGCACGCCGACGTCGCCGTCGGTCCGCGCGTTCGCGGCCGCGAGCGCGTCGACGCTTTCGCCGAGGCCGAGGCGCGCGGCAGCGCCGACGGCGGCGTACTGCCGGCGCAGCAGCTCCTGAGCCTTCGCCGACCACGGCATCAGCTCGCAGTCGAGCAGCAGCCAGTCGCTGTCGAGCCGCTCGAACAGACCGCTCGTCTCGGCCGCGTCGCGGACGCGCGTGAGCAGCTGGACCTCGATTTCGTCCTCGTCGAAGAAACGGCGGCCGGTGCGAGTGAAGCAAGCGCCGAAGCCTTCGTCGACGACGCCGAAGCGCCGACGGGCGACGTCCGCGTCGCGGCAGATCACGACGACGGCCCGAGAGCCCATGTGCTTCTCCTCGCAGACGACGTTCGGCACGCCGGCCTGGCGGTAGTGGGCGAACGCCTCGGCCGGGTGCTCGAGCAGCTCCGGATCGGTCGCGGTCTCCGAAGGTGAGACGGCCGGCGGCAGGTAGACGAGCCACTTCGGGTTCGCGGCGAAGCGGCCCATCACCTCGAGCGCGGCGATCGCGTTCTCTTCGCGGATCGTGATGCTGCGCGCGAGCCGGGTCTGGACGATCCGCTTGCCGAGCACGTCCTCGATGTCGAGCAGCTCGTCCGCGCGCTGCTGGGCCGTCAGCGCGGGCGGCGCGACCTCCTCGGGCAGGAACGGCTTCGCCGGCTGCGAGTAGGTCGCAGCGGCGGGAATGCTGACCAGCTCCTTTTCGGGATAGCGCAGCGCGGTGAGGCGACCGCCGAAGACGCAGCCCGTGTCGATGTTGATCGTCCGGTTCAGCCATTCCGGCTCCGGGACCGGCGTGTGGCCGTAGACGACCATCGCCCTGCCGCGGTATCCGGCCGCCCAGTTCCAGCGCACCGGCAGGCCGAACTCGTCGGTCTCGCCCGTCGTCTCGCCGTAGAGCGCGAAGTCGCGCACCTTGCCCGAGCCGCGGCCCTGCATCTCCTCCTTCAACCCGGCGTGCGCGACCACGAGGTTGCCGTCGTCGAAGACGTAGTGGCTGACGAGCCCGTCGAGGAAGTCGCGGATCTGGTTCCGCTCCTCGTCGGTCAGCGTCTCGAGCTCCGTGAGCGTGCGGTCGAGCCCGTGCGTGATCTGGACGTCGCGGCCGCGCAGCTTGCGGACGAGCTTCACGTCGTGGTTGCCCGGCACGCAGAGCGCCGACCCGGCATCGACCATCGCCTTCACGAGCCGCACGCTGTCGACGATCCTCGGCCCCCGGTCGACGAGGTCGCCCACGAAGACCGCACGCCGGCCCTCGGGATGCGCGTAGGCGTCCTCGCCGCGCTCGTAGCCCAGCTCGGCGAGCAGCTGCTCGAGCTCGTCGCAGCAGCCATGGACGTCGCCGACCACGTCGAACGGGCCGTGCTCGGTCTTGCGGTTGTTCCAGAGCGGCGTCCGCTCGATCGTCGCCGCCTCGATCTCCCCCGGCGAGCCGAGCACGTGCACCTGCCGGAAGCCTTCCCTCCGCAGGCTGCGCAGCGAGCGGCGGAGCTCGCGCGTCTGGTTGCGGATCACGTGCGGGCCGAAGTCGCGGTCCGCCCGGCCGCGGTTCCGATCCTGGCAGAGCGCCTCGCCGAGGTTGAAGACGATCGCGACCGGCAGGAAGTGGTAGTTCCGCGCGAGCCCGACGAGCGGTGCGCGATCCTCGCGCCGCACGTTGGTCGCGTCGACCACCGTCAGCCGCCCTGCCTCCATCCGCTTCGAGGCGATGAAGTGCAGGAGCTCGAACGCGGGCCCCGTCGCCGCCTGGTCGTTCTCGTCGTCGGAGACGAGGCCGCGGCAGAAGTCCGAGGAGATCACCTCGGTGCGCAGGAAGTGCGTGCTCGCGAAGGTCGACTTGCCCGAGCCGGAGGCGCCGACCAGCAGGACGAGCGAGAGCTCGGGAACCTCGAGCCTCACCGCTCGAACACCGCCATCTGCGTAGGTGCGCCGACCTCGGGATCCTCCGGCCCGACCGGCAGGAAGCGGACTGCGTAGCCGAAGCGGCCGGCCACCTCGCCGGCCCACTCCTCGAGCTCGCGGCGCGTCCATTCGAAGCGGTGGTCGCGGTGCCGGAAGCTCCCGGCCGGCAGCCCGTCGAAGCGCACGTTGTACTCGCGGTTCGGAGTCGTCAGCACGACCGCGCCCGGACGCGCGTGCTCGAAGACGACGCGCTCGAACGCCTGAAGGCGCGGCCGGTCGAGATGCTCGATCACCTCGACGACGGCAGCCGCGTCAAAGCCGTTCAAGCGCTTGTCGCGGTAGGTGAGCGCCGTCTGGAAGAGGCGCACGCGGTCGCGCTGCCGCGGTGCCAATCGGTCGAGCTTCAGCCGGCTCTGAGCCGTCTCGAGCGCGCGGTGCGAGACGTCGACGCCGACGATCTCGCCGAACTGCGTCTCCTTCAGCAAGGCCTGGATCAGCTTCCCGCTCCCGCAGCCGAGATCGAGCACTCGTGTCGCGCCGCGCGCCTTGAGCACCGACACGACCGCACCGAGCCGCTTCTCGTTCAGGCGCAACGGCTCCTCGACCGCTTCCTCTTCGAGCGCGCGCGTCTTGAGCTCGCGGTCGGGATCGACCTCCTCGTCCTCGAGCAGCTTCGCCAGCGCCTCGCTCGTGAGCGAGCGCCGGTAGCGCAAGTACCGGTTGACGATCAGCTCGCGCTCGGGATGGCCCGCGAGCCAGCCTTCGCCGCGGCGAAGAAGCTTCTCGACCTCGTCCTCGCCGACCCAGTAGTGCTTCTCGGCGTCGAGAACCGGGACGAGCACGTACAGGTGCGCGAGCAGCTCGCGGAGACGCACCTCCCCCTCGAGCTCGACCGTGAAGTAACGGCTGTCGCCCCACTCGGGAAACTGCTCGTCCAGCGGATGGTCGACCGCGTGCACGGCGTAGCCGAGCGGCTCGAACAGGCGCCGCAGCACGCCTTCGCCGCCCGCGCACGGAAGCGCGGCGATGCGTGCACGCAGAGGCAGCGGCTGCTCGACCAGCTCGGGACGCTCCTTCGACCTGCCGCCGAGCGCGGTGTTGAAGACGCGCGCGATCGCGACCGACAGGAACGACGACGCCACGTACGGGCGGTCGTTGACGTACTGGTCGAGGCGCGGGAACCTGACGCCGCGGCGGATCAGCCCCACCGGATCGACCTCGAGCAGCAGCGCGGCGGTGCACCGCTCCTCGGTGGCCTCGGGATAGAAGACGTGCGCCTCGCCGAACGGCAGCGAGAACGACTGCAACCGATCCGGATGCTTGTGCAGCAGGTGTCCGAGATCGGTGGCCGGCGGACGTGTGAGGGTCAGTGTCAGCAGCATGCGCAGAAAGAAGAAGGGCGACCTGCCTGGTCGCCCTCGATCCGCTTCGTCGGTCGCGCCGATGCGGTCGAGGGCTAGGTCGTAGGCGCCTCCCGGTCCGACCTCGATGGATGCAGCGGCAGCGCCACGGCCGAACCGTACCAGCCGGCCGATGAGGTCACGTCCCCATCCCCGTCTTAAGGTGCAGACCGCTAAGAAAGGAGAAGGCGATGGGCAAGCTCGTGGTGACGGAGTTCGTCTCGGTCGACGGAGTGTTCGAGGATCCGGGCGGATCCGAGAGCTTCGAGCACGGCGGCTGGACGTTCGAATACGACCGTGGAGACGACGGCAACTCCTTCAAGCTCGACGAGGTCAACGAGGCCCAGGTTCAGTTGCTCGGGCGCGTGACGTACGAGGGCTTCGCGGCCGCCTGGCCTTCCCGCGAGGGCCCGTTCGCGGACAAGCTCAACAGCGATCCGAAGTACGTGGTCTCGACCACGCTCGAGGATCCGCAGTGGCAGAACACCACGGTGATCGGTGGCGACGTCGCGAACGCGATCTCGAAGCTCAAGGACGAGACCGAGGGCGTCATCCTCGTCGCCGGGAGCGGCACGCTGGTGCGGACGCTGCTCGAGGCGGACCTGGTCGACGAGCTCCGGCTCATGGTCTTCCCGACGATCCTCGGGCGCGGCAAGCGGCTTTTCCCCGACGGGATCGACCGGCTGAAGCTGAAGCTCGCGGAGACCCGCACCGTCGGTCCGGACGGCGTGCAGGTCCAGATCTACCAGCGAGCCGAGTAGGGGCGCGGACGGCAAACCGATCGGCCGTCCCAGGGGGAACTGCCAGGCGGGCAGGCGTCCCGCGAGATCGGAGGATGACGTGGCGAAGAAACCGGTGCTCGTCAGCGCCGCCGTGGTGGCCGTCGCCGCCTCGGCGATCGCCCATGGTGCGATCAGCGGAGGGCCGATGATGGGGCCAACCTCGAAGGTCACCCGTCCGGCGTTCCACGGCTACTACGACGGACACAAGGTCACCTACCTCAACACCGACGTCTCGAGCAGAGGCGAAGCGAAGGCGATGCACATCAACTACTCGGCGAAGATCGGCCGCGTCAAAGGTCTGCCCGAGATCTACCTCGTCGAGGGTCGGGCCGCGACCGGGCAGCTGGCGATCTTCGGCTCTGAACCGGGCGAAGCGGACTACTCGCCTCTCTGGTCGGAGACGATCCTGACCTGGAAGGCAGGCGCCACCCCGACCCTGATCACGAGCGACACCCAGATCGACAAGATCGAGAAGACCGGCAAGCTCAGCGAGCGCGACGCCCACGTCGCCCTCAACTGCCCGATCATCAAGATCTAGCGGCGGCGTCAAGCAGGTCCCCGGGGGCGCTCGGCTGAGCGCCCCCGCGGAACTCTCCTAGGCGTAGCGGTACCGCGGATGCCAGTCGGCGCCGCGGCCGTCCGGGGTCAGGTCGAGCACCTTCCAGATCGGCCACCCGTAGTCGACGTGGCGAGGATGCTGGCCCGGGTCGAGCGGCGCGGACCACAGCTCGCTGCTCCAGCGGTGGTGGATCCTCCCGTCGGCGCGGGTGAAGACGTGCGCGATCGGGAGCTGGCCCATCTCGTCCGACTCGGCGTTGTAGTCGCCGTTGAACGTGGTGCCAGCCGACGAGTAGAGCGGCGCGAACCGCCAGCCGCGTTCCTTCCCCCAGCCCGCGAACTGGTCGATCGGCGCCTTCGCGACGATCGCGACGTCGACGCGGTCGAGCAGATGACGGAACGCTCCGTCCAAGCCGTCGAGGATCGACGTGCAGGACGGGCAGGCGACCTCGAGCGGCAGACCCTGCTCGCCGGGGATGAACATGAAGTTGTAGAGGTAGAGCGTGTCCTTGCCGTTCGCGAAGAGCTCGGCGAACGTCACCGGTCCGGACGGCGACTCGAACACGTAGTCGCCGGTCACCTCGCCCCCGAGCGGGAGCGCCCGGCGCTTCGCCGCGACCGCCTCCTCTTGCCGGCGCAGCTGGATCTCCGCCTGGAGCAGCTCGTCGCGCGCGCTGCGGTACTCCTCGGGCTCGTTCGGCCACCTCATGCCGCTGCCGCCTTCGCGAGCTCGGGCATGAACTGATCCCAGCCGTGGTTGTGCATCTCGACGCCTTCGTCGGTGAGGCCGCTGTGCCGCAGGCGCACGCGCGTGCCGCCGTCGACCGCCTCGAGGTCCCACTCGACCGTGGTCGATCCGGGCTCGTGGATCTGCTCCGGCCCTTCCCATCCCCACGTGTGCACGACGCGGCGACCCGGATCGAGCTCGACGAACTCGCCGCGCACGACGTTGCCGCGCACGCTGACGCGATAGAGACCGCCGGCCTGCGGCTCGTTCCACGACTCGTCCCCGAGCCAGCGCAACGTCAGCTCCGGCTCGACGAGGTAGCGGTAGACCTTCTCCGGCGGCGCGTCGATCCAGATCTCCTTCGTCAGCTCACCCACGCTCGACCTCCTGCTTCAGCGCTTGCAGCTTGTCGTCCCAGAACTCGTCGAGGAACGCGCGCACGTCCGCGAGTCCCTCGGGCCGCGCGCGGTAGTACCGCCGCGTCCCCTCGCGCCGCTCGGTGATCAGCCCCGCCCCTTTGAGCACACGCAGGTGCTGGGAGACGGCGGGCCACGTGACCGGGAGCGCGGCTGCGATCTCCCCGGCCGAACGCTCCTCCGACCGGACGAGCGTCATGATTCGCCGCCGGCCCGGGTCCACGAGTGCGCGCAACGCGTCCTCCACGGAGCGCGATCTTAAGCGACGGCTAAATTAAGCGCAACCTACAGCGAGAGCTGCCGCTGCCAGCTCCACGCGGAGGCGTAGCCGCCCGCGAAGCGGAGCTTCCCGGTGTGGAAGTCGACCGCGACGAGGCGGCCCTCCTCGTCCTGGCCGAGCAGCTGGCGGCCGTCCGGCGACCAGCTCGCGCCGCCGACGTAGTACCGGAGAGGACGGCGGCGGGTGCCGTCCGGGCGCATCGCGATCAGGCTGATCTCGCTGCACTTGCTGCCGCAGAGGTACTCCTCGTCGTAGTAGAGGATCGTGCGGCCGTCGGGTGACCAGGCCGGCTCGGACAGGACGTCTCCGGTCTCGTCGGCGGCCGGCGCTGCGACGAGCGTCTCGAGCCCGGTGCCGTCCGGGCGAATCGTCGCGATCGCCGTGTCCTCGTAGGGAGCGCCCGTAGAGAACGCGATCCGCTGCCCGTCCGGCGACCACGACGGCACCGACGAGACGTTCCCCGCGAGCCTCTTCAGGTGCCGACCGTTCGGATCGACGGAGAGCAGCGCGTAACCGTCCGAGGTGGAGTCGTCGACGAGGAAGGCGATGTGGCTCCCGTCCGGCGACCAGTCAGGAGCCTCCGCGGCGCGGCTCGTCACCCTGCGAACCGGCCCGCCGCTCGCGCGGACGACGTAGAGCCCCTTCGCCGCGAAGGCGATCAGCCTTCCGTCCGGCGACCAGGTGGGCCCGTCCGTGACGCCGCGCGCGAGCACGCGCTTGCCCGCTCCGTCCGGGGCCACGACGCCGAGCTCAGTACCGCGTGCGCTGGTGAGCAGAAACGCGAGCCGGCGGCCGTCCGGCGACCACGCGAGCGCGGCGAAGGCATGCGGCGCCGTCGCGAAGCTCGTAGGTCCCCGGAGCAGGATCCGCGCCGGCCTACCCACCGCCGCGGTCGCGACGACGCCGCGAACCCGCGCGAGCGTGACGTAGGCGACCCGTCCGCCACGAAGCCACAGCGGCACCACCCCCTGCGCGCCGCGTGCGACGACGCGCGCGCGCCCTCCCGCCACGGCCACTACGGACAGCGCCTGCCCCCGAACTACAGCGATCCGCGTGCCGTCTCGCGACCACGCGGGCACGCCGCGAATCGGGACGTCTCTCGCCGCGCCGGTGCGCGCATCGACGATCGCAACACCTTGCCGGTCGGAATCGCCGAGAGCCACGGCGCGCCCGTCCGGCGACCAGGTCGGCGTTCCCCAGACGTCCTGAGAGCTCATGCGCACGCCGCCGTCCGGAGTCACGATTTCGAAGGTCCCGATGCCGTCGACGCTGGTAGAGAAGGCGAGCGCGTCCTCGGTCGGCGACCAAACGGCGGCGCTGCCGTTCCCCGAGCGAGCGCCGGTCGCTCCCGTCGGGCCTCATCACGTTCAGTTCGAGGACGTGGGTCTCGGGATTGACGGCCCCGAACGAGAGCCAGCGGCCGTCGTGCGACCACGCGAGCCCGAGGAACTCGAGGCTCTGGTACGCGTCCGTCGCGAGGACGGTCCGTCCGGAGCCGTCCGGCCGGATCAGCTCGAGGACGTTCGCGGAGCTGAAGAACGCGATCCAGTCGCCCCTCGGAGACCAG
>DASUZD010000250.1:0-8340 GCA_036377055.1 Gaiellaceae bacterium
AGTGGGCACCGTAGAGCGTGACGATGCTGGCCTACCTCGTCAGGCGGGTCGCGTGGGCAGGGGTCCTCTTCTTCGCGATCACGATGGTGACGTTCATCCTCTTCTTCGTCCTGCCGGTCCAGCGCGCGCAGTTCGTCCGCAGGACCGAGTTCGAGTCGAACGACTTCAAGCGCGCGCTCGCGATTGACGGGCCGATCTACCAGGAATACGGCGAGTTCGTCGCGCGGATCGTCCGGCATGGGTCGCTCGGCGCGTCATTCGACAGCCGCCAGGACGTGAACGGGATCGTGGCGCAGGCAGCGCCCGTCACGCTCTCCGTCGTCATCGGCGGCGCGATCGTCTGGATGCTGATCGCGATCCCCGTCGGCGTCCTCTCGGCGGTCCGTCCACGCTCGCTCTTAGATCGAGTGACGATGGTCGGCGTCCTGATCGGGATCTCGGCGCACCCGCTCTGGATCGGCCTCATGCTCTCGTACTTCGTCGGCTACAAGTGGCAGCTCGCGCCGATCAACGGCTACTGCGACCTCACGTACCCGGCGACGGCCTGCGGCGGCCCCATCCAGTGGGCATACCACCTGATGCTCCCGTGGATCACGTTCGCGATCCTCTTCGCGGCGCTATACGTCCGGATGATTCGCGCGAACGTGCTCGACGTGCTCGACGAGGACTACGTTCGGACTGCGCGTGCGAAGGGGATGAGCGAGTGGAAGGTGCTCCGCTCCCACGTCCTGCGGAACGCCTTCCTGCCGGTGATCACGATGCTCGGGATGGACATCGCGGTCACGCTGAACGCGGCCGTGTTCGTCGAGACCGTCTACGGCCTGCCGGGTCTCGGCCGGACCGCGGTGCGCGCGCTCCAGCGCCAGGACCTGCCGACGATCCTCGGGATCGTGGTCTGGACGACGATCACCATCCTCGTCCTGAACCTGATCGTCGACCTGCTCTACAACTGGCTCGATCCGCGCGTGCGCGTTGTGGAGCCGGGTTCGAAACGGGCGGCGGCGCCGGTTGCGGGAGCCGCTGCGCCGCCTACGTCGTCGTCGCCGGTGGCGGCTCCGACGCGCTGAGCCAGGCCGCGAACTCCTTCTCGAAGTGCGATCGCGGCCGCGCGCCGATCAGCGCCGCGCGCGGCTCGCCGCCCTCGAAGAGCATGACCGTCGGGATCGACATGACGCCGTACCGGCTGGCCGAGGATGGGTGGTCGTCGATGTTCAGCCGCACGAAGTCGACCTGGCCCGCGTTGGCCTCCGCGAGCTGCTCGAGAATCGGGTGAACCGCCCGGCAGGGCCCGCACCAGGGCGCCCAGAAGTCGACCACGACCGGACGCTCCGCGTGGAGCACCTGCTCGTCGAACTGCGCGTCCGTGACCTCGTCCACCGACTCGATGCTACAGGCGTCCTCGCAGCGCGGCGGCGCGCAGGGCCGGCACCTTCCAGATCGCCTCGAGCACGATCGAGCGGCTCATCTTCGAGCCGCCGGCCTCGCGGTCGACGAAGCGGATCGGGATCTCGACGACGCGGAACCCTGCGCGCAGCGTGCGGTAGGTGGTCTCGATCTGGAACGCGTAGCCGAGGCTCGCGATCGCGTCGAGATCGATCCGCTCGAGCACCGCGCGCCGGTAGCACTTGAACCCACCGGTCAGGTCGCGGATGCGCGTCCCGATGAGGACCTGCGCGTACATGGAGCCGCCGCGCGAGATGAAGCGGCGGACGAGCCCCCAGTTGCCGACGCTGCCGCCGCGGACGTAGCGCGACCCGAGCACGAGGTCGGCGCCGTCCTCGGCCGCGGCGACGAGGCGGGGAACGTCGTTGGGGTCGTGCGAGAAGTCGCAGTCCATCTCGAGGACGAGCTCGGCGCCGTCCGCGAGCGCGCGCTTGAAGCCGGCGAGGTAGGCCGGCCCGAGGCCCTCCTTGCGCTCGCGGTGGAGCACGCTGACGTAGTCGCGCTCTCCGGCGAGGCGGTCGGCGATCTCGCCCGTTCCGTCCGGCGAGCGGTCGTCGATCACGAGTACGCGGTCGCCGGGGCGCAGCACGTCGCCGAGTGAGCCGATCATCGCCTCGAGGTTCTCGCGCTCGTTGTACGTCGGCAGGCAGATCGTCGCGCGCATGAGCGCCCCTATGATCGCGACCATGGCCGCTGGCGCGCCGAGGAACCCGGAGGTGGCCGAGCAGTTCGACCTGCTCGCCGACTTCCTCGAGCTCGAAGGAGCCGACGCGTTCCGGGTCGTGGCCTACCGTCGTGCGGCGAACCGGATCCGCGAGACACCCGGCTCGATCGTCGACCTCGCGCGCGCAGGGCGCGCCAAGGAGCTCCAGGGGATCGGCAAGACGATCGAGGAGAAGATCGTCCAGGTCGCCGACAACGGCGAGATCCACGCGCTGACGAAGCGAAAGGCGATCGTCCCGCCCGAGGTCGTGCTCTTCATGCGGCTGCCCGGCCTCGGGCCGAAGACGGTGCGGCGGATCTGGCAGGAGCTCGGCGTGACGACGCTCGAGGAGTTGCGCGCCGCGGCCGAGCAGGAGCGGCTGCGCGGGCTGAGCGGCCTCGGCGCGCGGAGCGAGGAGCGGATCCTGCACGCGCTCAGGACGGCGGCCGAGCAGCCGAGCCCGCAGACGGGACGGAGGCTCCTCGGCGATGGGCTCGGCGCGGTGCTCGCCGTGGTCGCGACGCTCCGCGAGCACCCGCTCGTCGAGAAGATCAGCGAGGCGGGCAGCGTGCGCCGCCGCAAGGAGACGTTCCGCGACCTCGACATCATCGCGACCGCGACCGATCCGGCCGCGCTGACGGAGTCGTTCACGAAGCTGCGTTGGGTCGACGAGGTGGCCGCGAAGGGGCCGACCAAGGCGACGGTCGTGTCGGGCGACGGGCTGCGCTTCGATCTTCGCGTCGTCCCGCCGGAGTCCTACGGGAACCTGCTCCAGCACTTCACCGGTTCGAAGCAGCACAACCTCGCGCTGCGCGAGGCAGCGGTTCGGCGCGGCCTGTCCGTCTCCGAGTACGGGATCACGGTCGTCGAGTCGGGCGAGGTCGTCACGGCCTCCGAGGAGGCGGAGGCCTACGAGCGGCTCGAGTACCAATGGATCCCGCCCGAGCTGCGCGAGAACGCGGGCGAGCTCGAGGCCGCGCGGCGCGGCGAGCTGCCGAAGCTCGTCGAGCTCGACGACCTCCGCGGGGACCTGCACTGCCACTCGACGTGGTCGTCCGACGGCAAGAACTCGATCGAGGAGATGGCGGTCACGGCGCGCGACCGCGGCTACGCGTACCTCGCGCTGACCGACCACTCGCACTACCTGCGCGAGGACCGGCTCGCCCGCCAACACGAGGAGATCGACGCGCTGAACGATCGTCTCGCGCCGTTCCGGATCCTGAAGGGGATCGAGGTGAACATCCGCGCGAACGGGGAGATCGACGTCGACGACGACACCCTCGCCGCGCTCGACTGGGTGATGGCGTCGATCCACAGCGGCTTCGACCGCAGCCCGACCGAGCGTGTGCTGGCTGCGATGGAGAGCCCGCACGTCGACTGCATCGGCCACCTGACCGGGCGCAAGCTGAACATCCGTGGGCCGATGGAGATCGACGTCGAGCGCGTCGTGGCGCGCGCCGCAGAGACGGGCACGTTCCTCGAGATCAACTCGCAGCCGAACCGGCTCGACCTGCGCGACGTCCACGCACGGCTCGCGGGCGAGGCCGGCGTCAAGGTCGTCGTCTCGACGGACGCGCACGAGGTGCGCGCGCTCGCGTGGGCGGAGCTGGGCGTCGCGCAGGCGCGTCGGGCCTGGCTGACGAAGGAGCAGGTGCTGAACACGCGATCGTGGCGGGAGGTCCAGCGGCTGCTGAAGAAGCCGAGCCGCTAGCCGCGCTCGGGGATGGAAGCGGACGGTTCCGTGACGCTTCGGGGTCAGACCCCGAGGGGTCGCGCGCGGTGCCGAGCCCGCATGTGAAGGAGCTTCGTCCGCGGAGCTGTGGATGTTCCGCGCGCCACTCGTGCAGTTTCGGGGTCAGACCCCGAAGTCGCGACCGCGAGCGTCCGCCCGGAGAACGACGGGTTTCCCCGGCTAGAGTCGCGCCATCGACGAGCTGACCTTTCGCGAGGACGGCGCTGCGGCGCTCGAATGGGTGGCGCGCTACCTGGAGGGCGTTCGCGACCTCCCCGTCCTCGCGCAGGTCCAGCCCGGAGACGTTCGCGCGAGCCTGCCCGCCTCGCCGCCCGAGCGGCCGGAGCCGTTCGCAAACGTCCTCCGCGACCTCGACGAGCTGCTCCTCCCCGGGATCACGCACTGGCAGCACCCGCGCTTCTTCGCTTACTTCGCGGTCACGGCCTCCGAGCCGGGAATCCTCGCCGAGCTGCTGACCGCGGCGCTCAACTCGGTCGCGATCGTCTGGCGCGCGGCACCTGCGTCGACCGAGCTCGAGCGGTTGACGCTCGACTGGCTCGCCCAGCTCCTCGGCCTGCCGGAGGGCTGGCACGGCCACATCGAGGACACGGCTTCGACCTCGACCATTGCCGCGCTCGCGGCGGCCCGTGAGCTGACCGGCCGCCGCGTCGTCGTCGCCTCGGAGCACGCGCACTCGTCGGTCGACAAGGCCGTGCGGCTCCTCGGCATGGAGCTCCGCAAGGCGCCGGCCGACGACGAGTTCCGGATGCGGCCCGACGCGGTCGAGCTGGACGACGCGGCGGCAGTCGTCGCGACGGTCGGAACGACCTCGAGCGCGTCGGTCGACCCGGTGCGGGAGCTCGCGGACCGCTGCGAAGCAGCCGGCGCCTGGCTCCACGTGGACGCCGCGTATGCCGGCTCGGCGTGGGTGTGCCCGGAGCACCGCTGGTCGCAGGAAGGCGTCGAGCGCGCCGACTCGCTCGTCGTCAACGCGCACAAGTGGCTGCTCACGCCGATGGACTGCTCGTGCCTCTGGACGCGGCGCCCGGAGGCGTTCCGCGCCGCCTTCAGCCTCGTCCCGGAATACCTGCGGAGCTCGGACGAGGCGGAGAACCTCTCCGACTACGGCCCGGCGCTCGGCCGCCGCTTCCGCTCGCTGAAGCTGTGGACGGTTCTGCGCTGCTTCGGCCGCGAGGGGCTCCAGGCGACGGTCCACGAGGCCGTCAGGCTGGCGGAGCTCTTCGAGGCCTGGGTGCGCGCCGAGCCCGGCTGGGAGGTCGTCGCGCCGCGGCACTTCTCGCTCGTCTGCTTCCGCCGCGACGGCAGCGACGGCGAGAACGCCGCGCTGCTCGAGCGCGTCAACGCGACCGGCGAGATCTTCCTCTCGCACACGGTTCTCGGCGGCCGTTACGTCCTGCGGCTCGCGGTCGGCAACGCGCGGACGACCGAGGACGACGTGCGCCTGGCGTGGGACGTCCTGCGCCGTGAGGCGGAGCGGTGAGGCGCCGTCGCCCTCCCGCCGCCGACGTGCCGAAGCTCGAGCGGGGGCTCGCCGAGCTTCAGCGCAGCCACGGGCCCGCGCACGCAGAGACGCTCGCCGCGATGAACGAGCTCGCCACAGCCCTGCTCGCTCGGGGCGACGCCGACCAAGCGCGCAGGCTGCTCGAGGCGTCGCTCGCGATGCACCGCCGCACTTACGGCGCCGAGCACTCGGCCACCGTCGACGTCGCGAGCCGGCTCGCGGCGGCGTGCTTCGCCGACCACGACCCGCAGGCCGCGCGGTCGCTCCAGGTCGGCGTGGTCGAGGCGCGGCGGCGAACGCTCGGGGAGGAAGCTCCGGAGACGCTGACCGCTACGACGGGCTTGGCGCGCATCCTCGCCGACTGCGGCGACCTCGCCGGCGCCCGCGACCTGTACCGGCACGTGTTCGCCGCACGCAGGCGCGTCTTCGGCGAGGATCACTCGGCGACGCTCGGCGCGATGACCGGGCTCGCGACGGCGCTGCACCTGAGCGGGGAGCGGGAGGAGTCGCGGTCGCTGTACGAGCACGTTCTCGAGCGGCGTCGGGCCCTGCTCGGCGAGGATCACCCGAAGACGCTTTCAGCGCGGCGCAATTTGGAGCGGGCGCGACGGACGGAAGGAGCGGAGGATGCTGGTCTCGACGACGAACGAACTGGCGGGTCATGAGATCGTGGAGGTGCTCGGAGAGGTGATGGGTCTCACCGTGCGCTCGAGGAACATCGGCTCGCAGATCGGAGCCGGCTTCAAGTCGATCCTCGGCGGCGAGCTGAAGGGCATGACGAAGGCGCTCACCGAGAGCCGCCAGCAGGTGATGGATCGGATGATCGAGGAGGCGCAGGCGAAGGGAGCGGACGCGATCGTCGCGATGCGCTTCGACACGTCCGAGATGGGCTCGAACTGGACCGAGATCTGCGCTTACGGAACGGCTGTGCGGACCCGTCGCGGCTAGAGCTTGCGGAGGAGCTCGACGAGCTTGGCCGGGCTCGCGACGACGATGTCGGCGAGCTCGCTCAGCACCGACGGCCCTTCCGCCGACGCGACGGCGACCCGCACGCCCAGCTCGAGCTCGCCGATCGCGGTGAACGCGTCGAGGTCGGTCGTGTCGTCCCCGACGTAGAGCGCTCGGTGAAGGCCGCGCTCCTCGAGCAGGCTCCGGACGGCCGTGCCCTTGTCGGCGTCGATCGGCGGCAGCAGCTCGAGGACTTTCCTCCCGAAACGGGCCCGCAGGCCGATCTCGCGCGCTCGCCCGGCGACGAGCTCGAGCTCGGCGCGCGCCGCGGCTTCGTCGCGAGCGCCGCGGTAGTGGAACGAGACGGTGAGGCCCTTGTCCTCGACCGGCCAGTCGACGCCGGCCGCGAAGCCGCGCAGCGTCGCCTCCCAGCGTTTCGCGTCCGGCGCGAGCTCGAGCCCGTGCGAGCCGAGATACACGAGCCCGGGGACGCCCACGATCCTCTCCGCGTCGCTGCTCGTGCGGCCGCTGACGCAGGCCACGACTGCATACCGATGGCGAAGCCGCTCCAGCTCGACCCGCGTCTCGGCCGGCACACGAGCGTCCTCGGGCCGCGCGACGATCGGCGCGAGGACGCCGTCGACGTCGAGGAGGATGCCGGCGCGCTCGGGCGCCTCGCGGAGGCGGGCGAGGAGGCCGGAAGCCACGTTCCTAGAATACGGGCCGAGTGCGGCTCGTCCTGATCGGAGTGGCAGCCGGCTTCTTCAGCGCCCTCTTCGGCGTCGGCGGCGGGATCGTGACCGTGCCGCTGCTCGTGCTCGTTGCGGGGTTCGACGAGCGGCGGGCGACCGCGACCTCGCTTGCGGCGATCGGCCTCACGGCGCTCGCCGGCACCGTCTTCTACGCCTTCCATGGACGCGTCGAGGTCGACGACGCCGGGCTCGTAGGGCTTCCGGCCGCTGTCGGAGCGGTCGCCGGCACGGCGCTGCAGCAGCGCCTCCGCCGCCGGGAGATCTCGTTCCTCTTCTCGGCGCTCCTCGTCGTCGTCGCGATCCGGCTGCTGCTCCAGTGACCGTCGCGCTTGCAGCCGTCGCTCTCGGGCTCGCGGCGGGCGTCGTGTCCGGCCTCCTCGGCGTGGGCGGGGGGCTCCTCTTCGTGCCGACGCTGCTCGCGCTGGGGCTCGACCAGCGGCACGCCGAGGCGACGTCGCTGCTCGCGATCCTGCCGACGGTGGCCGCCGGGACGTGGAGCCAGAGCCGGTACGGGAACGTACGCTGGCGTGCGGCCGCCGTGCTCGGCGTGGCGTCGATCGCGGGCGTGGCCGGCGGCGGCTTCCTCGCCGAGGCGCTCCCCGAGCACGCCCTGCGCAGGCTGTTCGCGGCGCTCCTGCTCGTCGTCGCCGCCCAACTCGCATGGCGATCGCGGCGCGCGTAGCTCTATCCTCCGCGCAAATGCCGGATCTCGACGAAATCTGGGTCCCGCTCGTCGACGAGCCGATCGGAAGGATCGTCGAGCAGATCGAGGCGCACGATCCGGAGCTCACGCGGCTGGTCGAGACCCCGCGCCGCGTCCTCGCGTTCCGCACGTTCGCCTACATCCGCGTCGGCCTCTTGCTCGGGCAGCTCCTCTTCGACAACGACCTCCCCCCGTACGACGGCTCGGAGACGTGGGTCGAGGCGCTGCTTCGCAACCCTGAGCACCGCGCGGCGATCGCGCGCGAGGTCAGGCTCGTGGCGGAAGAAATCGCGGCCGACCCTGCCTACACCGAGGACGATCCGATCGGGCCCGACCACGAAGCCCGGGAACGGTTTCGCGAGTTCGCTAGGCGAAAGCTCGACTCTTCCTAGTTTTCGGCAGGACAGGAGCCGCTTTTCGCATACTGTGAGGCCAGGTGTCGGCCCGGCTCCCGATCGCCCTTGCGGCGGCGCTTGCCCTTTTCGCCGCGGGCGCCGCAGGCGCACAGTCCCCCGCGGGGGGTGCAGGCGCGAGCGC
>DASUZD010000251.1:0-4755 GCA_036377055.1 Gaiellaceae bacterium
CATCGGCGCCGCGCGGCGCTCGTGGCCGAAGGCGCTGCTGCTCGCAGGCTGGATCGGCGCGTTCGTCGTCGTGAAGGGGAGCTCGAACGCGGGCAGCGTCGAGAGCGGGATCCTGCTGCGGCTCTTCCTGCCCGGGTTCGCGCCGTTCCTGATCTTCACGGCGCTGATCCCGCTGCTCCTGCCGACGATCGGCCCGCGGATCTGGGAGCGGTTCCCGGTTCGCGCGTGGTCGTTCCCGCACCGGCGCTGGTTGGCTGTCGCGGCCGCGGTGGTCTTCGCGCTCGTGCCGGTGCTCTTGTTCGCAGCGCTGCGGCCGCTCCGGAGCGACGCCGCCGTGAAGGACTTCCAGTACTACGTGCTCGTCCCGGCGGACAAGAGCTTCACGGTCGACGTCCGCCGGACCCCGAACGGGGCCGGGGAGCTCGTCTCGTGGAAGCCGCCGTCGTCGTCGGCTCACGTGTTCTACCGCATCTACCGGTCACGGCCGCGGGTTCCCGCGCCCGACCCGACACTTCCGCCCGGGCGCGAGGGCATCCGCTGCCTCCCGCCGAACACGTACGGCCATCCGGGCGCCGCCGACTGCCGCCTGGAGATGACGTTCATCGGCGTCACGCGCGCGCACAGCTTCGTCGACCACCCGCCCGCAGGCGCCTGGACCTACCGCATCGGCCTGACCGCGAACTGGCTCAACGACACGAACCTGGGCGACACGATGGTCCTCAGCGGCCCAGGCCGCCTGGGCAAGTTCCACTAGCCGTAGCGCGGGTTCGAACTGCGCTAGTGGCTCAGAGCCACTAAGTCGGTCCGCGCACCGCCCCGACGGGTTCCCACGGCCGTCGCGCGGGTTCGAGCTGCAGTTAGTGGCTAAGAGCCACTAAGTCTCGCCGCCGGCCGACCCCGCACCTACGAGCGCACGTCCTCGTCGGTGCGCAGACGCGCCTCGAGCAGCGCCAGCCGTTGCGCGAGGATCGTGTTCTGGTCGGCGAGCTTCGAGACGACCGTCGAGTAGTGCAGCAGCACGAGCAGGATGAAGAGGACCGCGACGGCGAAGAGCACGGCCGGGGGATAGGTCTGGATCCCGACCCATCCGGCGATCGTGTTCACGCTCCCGCGCCAAAGCGAGAGGACGAGCAGCGTCAGGCCGGCGACCAGCCACAGCAGCGCGTAGCGCTCGCGCAGGCGCCGGCTGCGGATCAGCTCGAAGATGATCGCGAGCAGGACGAGCGAGGCGATCGCGGCTGCGATCGAGATGCCGAGGGGAGTCATCGATCCTCCAGAGGGACGACGTTGCGGCGGAAGACCCCGACGAAGAGCGCCAGC
The DNA here is from genome assembly GCA_036377055.1 of Gaiellaceae bacterium. Classification (GTDB taxonomy): domain Bacteria; phylum Actinomycetota; class Thermoleophilia; order Gaiellales; family Gaiellaceae; genus DASUZD01. The sequence goes on from DASUZD010000251.1 coordinate 1,321, forward strand.
AGCACCTTGGCCATGTAGTAGACGGAGCGGAAGGCGGTGATCGAGGAGCGGCCGGCCGCGCGCTCGCGCATCGCGACGGGCACCTCGCGCATCCGGAGGCGGTGGCGGAAGACCATCACCGTCGCCTCGACCTCGGGGTAGTCGTGCGGGTAATCGGCGGCGAAAAGCCGGATACCCAACCTGTTCAGCGCCTGGAACCCCGAGGTCGTGTCGGTGACGCGCTGGCGGACGAGCGCGGAGACCGTCCACGCGAGCACGCGGATGCCGATCCGCCGCGACCGCGACGAGCGGTAGCCGGTCGCGCCGGTGAACCGCGACCCAACGGCGATATCGGCCTCACCCGAGAGCACGGGCTCGAGGATCGCGCCGAGCTGCTGCGGGTCGTGCTGGCCGTCGCCGTCGACGCGGACAGCAAGGTCGAACCCGTTCTCGAACGCGTAGCGAAAGCCGGTCTGCACGGCGCCGCCGATGCCGAGGTTGAACGGCAGGCGGATCACCTGGGCGCCGCGCGCCCGCGCGACCTGCGCTGTCCGATCGACGGAGCCGTCGTCGACGACGACGATCTCGAAGCCGGGGTCGAACGCCCGGATCTCGTCGATCACACGTGGGACGCTCTCCTCCTCGTTCAGCGCCGGCACGATCGCGACGCGACGGAGCGGCGCGAGGCGCTCCCGAAGCGCGTCGCGCGCGGGTGCGTCGGCGTGCGCCAGCTCAGCCACGCGCCCCCACCGCGGCGCCCGACTCGATCCCGACGAACTCGAGCAGGCGGCGGGCCCGGTGCGCGTACGTGTGCTCGTCGAGCGCGCGTTCCCGCGCCCGCCGCCCGAGCTCCTCCGCCGCCCCAGGATCTCCGAGCAGCTCGCCGTACGCCGCGACCGCCTCGTCCGCGTCCTCGACGACGAGCAGCTCCCGCCCCGGCTCGAACCAGCGCTCGATTCCGGCGTAGGGGTTGGACACGATCGCCGCGCCTGCCATCGCGAGCTCGAACGGCCGCGCGGTCGAAGAGACCGGGACGCTCGCGTGCGCGCGGCGTGTCACGTTCAGGTTGATCCGGGCAGAGGCGATCACGTGGTTGAAGGCGTTGAACGGAACGTCGCCGACGAGCCGCGCGCGGCCGAGGTCGCCGCGGAAGTCGCGCCCGCCGAGCGCGAAGTCGACCTCCGGCACGCGGCGGCTCGGCTCGCCCACGAGCTCGCGCATCCACTCGCGTCGGAACTTGTCGCCGTAGCCGTAGAAGAAGACGTCGACGTCCTTCTCCACTGACAGCGGCCGGAAGAGCTCCGGGTCGGCGGCCCAGAAGACGGTCTCGACGCGACGCGCGCCCAGCTCGAGCAGCCGCGGCACACCCCCCTCCGAGTTCGAGACGACGAGGTCGTACTCCGCCGGATCGGCGCCGTGGTAGTAGTTGAATCCCGTGTCCATCCCGCCGTGCTCGGGCAGGCTCATCGGGACGTCGCCGTCGTAGAAGACGACCGGGATGCCGAACCGTTTGCGAAGGGCCGCCGGGATCCCGCGGAGATGCGCCATCGGCACCGTGAAGACCACGACCGCGTCGATGTCCTTCTCCCGCTCGAGGATCCGCTCGAGGTGGCGGCGCCAGCGCGGCGTGACCAAGCGCCAGATCAGCTCGCGCTGGAGCCGGTCCGTGTCGCCCGGGTCGGCCTCGGCGCGGCGCAGGTAGCGGTCGCCCTTGAGCCGCGCGGCGAGGTCGCGGACGCGTGCGTACGCCTCACCCTCGCGGTATGCCGGATTCGGCGCGGTCCGCCACCACGGCGACTCGACCGGCCGTCCGCGGTACGGCGTCACGATCAGGTCGACGCCGGCCTCGTACATCCCCTTCCAGAGCTGCCACCAGGCGGGCGTGCAGCCGTAGCGGAAGTCGAGGTCGACCGCGGATGCAACGGCGAGGATCTTCGGCGCGCGCATCACGGCAGTATTGCGGAGCGATATGTCGGTTCCGTTAGGCGCATCGGCCCGCCAACTCGCAGCGGCAGCGGCGCTCGCCGTCGCGTTCAACACCGCAGCGCCGACGTCATTACGTACTTCGTGCCGGACCGAGTGACCGCGTTCAGCTTGGCACGTGGCGCATCGATCGCAACCCGACTTACGCAGCCGCGATCGCGGCGTACGGTGACGCCTCGGAGTGCCACCTGCACGCCGCGAACGGCTACGCGCTCGCAGTGTGGCGCTCGGCGGGATTCCGCCTCTTCGTCACCACGCTCGCCGGGCTACCGAGCGGCGCCACGTACTGCAGCGCGCCCGCCAGGGTCTACGTCGACTGGCTGATCGTCGACGGCAAGCGTTGGCGGACCTTCCGAGGTCTCCGGGTCGGCGATCCCGTCGCACGGATCCGGACGCTGTATCCCTCCGCCACGCGACATCGAACGGTCTGGTGGCTCGTCACGAGCCGGACAGCGTGCATCGGCGTCTGCCCGGGCAAACGCCTGTACGTCACCGCGCCGACGCTCGTCGCGACGACGCGAGCAGGGCGCGTGGTCGACTTCCGCTCGCACCTCGCAGCGCAGGGCGAGTAGCTGCTACTCCCGGCGGCTGAGCAAGACCTCCGTGCGATAGGGAAACGGGAACGGCGCGTCGTACCGCCGGCCGAGCGCTCGCACCCTCGCGAGCAGCTCCTCGCGCTCGTCGTCCGGGAGCAGCGCGACGAAGCTGATCGACGCGACCCGTTCCACCAGGCCGTCCGCGTCGAAGCGCTGCTCGTGGACGAACTCGGAGCGCTCGAGCGGCCCGAACGGCGGTGTCGGGAAGTGCGCCATCGCGTCGACGCGGTGCCCCTGCGAGACGCCGAGAGCATGTGGCTCGAGCAGCTCGTCCAGCTCCCGCTGGATCGCGGCGCGCGTCTCGCGGACGTTCCACACGAGCCCGAGCGCGGCGCCCGGACGCAGGACGCGCGCGAACTCGACCAGCGCGCGCGGCACGTCGAACCAGTGGAACGCGGCGGCGACCGTGACGGCATCGACGGACGCGTCCGCCAGCGGCAGCGCCTCCGCCGTCCCTTCGAGCGCTTCGGCTTCGGGCACGGCCTCGACGAGCACGCGCCGCATCTCCGCGAGCGGCTCGACCGCGACGACGCGAGCGCCGGTCCCGACGAGAGCCCGCGTGAGCTTTCCGGTTCCGGCGGCAACGTCGGCAACCGTCCGCCCCGGCCGCAGGTCGAGCCGCTCGGCGAGCCACGCGACCGCCTCCGGCGGGTACTCGGGCCGCGCGCGCTCGTACGTGTCAGCGGCGCGATCGAAGCCGTGCGCCGCGTCGGGGACGCTCATCGCGCCTCGGCGACGTAGACGTCGGTCCAGCACCGGAGCCGGACAGGGTCGCCGAACGGCTCGAGCGCCTCGCGGATCCGCACGAGGACTCGCTTCCGCTCGTCCTCGGAGAGCGCCGCGACGGCGCTCGTGGTCGCCTCGCGCTGGACGGCCA
>DASUZD010000252.1:0-3319 GCA_036377055.1 Gaiellaceae bacterium
GTGACGACGTTCGCGTCGAGGATCGTGCGGAAGCCCTTGGCGTAGCCGGCCGCGACCGCGGCGCGGACGGACTTCCCGGACCGCACCTCTTCTTTGATGCGTTCGAACACGACGACGTTCGCGTCCGCTGCGACGCCGATCGTCAGGATCAAGCCGGCGAAGCCCGGAAGCGTGAGCGTTACGCCGAGGATCGCGATCGCCGCGTACAGGAACGCCGCGTAGATGCCCAGCCCGATCACGGCGACGAGGCCGAGGAAGCGGTAGAGCAGGAGCAGGAAGAGCGCGACGATCAGCAGGCCGACGAGGGCCGCGCGCTCGGCCTCGCGCAGCGAGTCCTTCCCGAGCGTGGCCGAGACGTCCGTGCGCTCGGCGATCGAGAAGTTCACCGGCAGCGCACCGGTCTGGAGCACGAGCGCGAGGTCCTTCGCCTCCTTCAGCGAGCCGATGCCAGTGATCTGCGCACCGTTCGAGCCTTCGATCCCGTCCGGGTTGTCGTGGAAGTTGATGTACGGGGCCGACTTGAGCTCGCGATCGAGGACGATCGCGAAGTGCTGGTAGAGGTCGGTGCCGTGGCCCTCGAGGTTCGTCCGCGTCCGGCCGCGGTCGGCCTCCTTCCGCGTGATGTCGTGGAAGATCTTCGCGCCCTTCTTCGTGAACTGCATGCTCACGATGGGCTCGTTCGTGTTCGGGTCGAAGTCCTGCCGCGTGCCCGAGAGCTTCAGCTCGTTCCCGGTCATCTCCGGGACGCCTTCGTCGGGGTTGTGCTTGAAGAGGTAGTAGTAGACCGGCGCGGGCGCGGAGGCGCCGATGCACCCGCTCTGCGCGGGGCAGCGGACGACGACGGTGTGCTCGGGCGTCGCGAGCGCCTTCCAGCCCTTCGGCACCTTTCCGTCCTGCTTCTTGAGCAGCGCGTCGCGCGTGGGCACAGGCCCGGCGACGAGCTTCTTCTTCGCGTTGAAGAGGTACCAGGCCGACGGGGTGCCCTGCTTCGCCTTCGCTTCGACGCGCGCGAGCATCCCGAACAGGCTCGGGCTCGCGAACGGCGTGCCCTGGACGTCGATCGACGGCGCCACGAGGTCGGCCTCGAGGTCGTAGAACTCGAGCTGCGCCGTCTTGCCGACGATCGCCAGGGCCTGATCCGGGTTGTGGATCCCGGCGAGCTCGATCACGATCTCGTCGGAGCCCTGCGTCGTGACGACGGGCTCGGAGACGCCGAGCTTGTTGACCCGCTGCTCCATGATGTTCTTCGCCCGGTCGAGCTGGGCGGACGTCAGCTTCACCCCGGCCGGCGGATGCGCCTTGAGCACGACCTCGAGGCCGCCCTGGAGGTCGAGCCCCTTGCGGATCGGCTGGTGAACCGGCGAGCCGGGGATCCCGATCGCGACCACGCCCGCGAGCGCGGCGACGATCAGCCCGATCAGGATGAGGTGATTGCGACGGTCTGACACGGCGTCCGGCCGGGAAGCTTAGCTTTCGTTTTCGCGAATCGGAGCCTCGGCGGGCTTGTCCTGCGCCTCCTCGGGCTCCTCCTCCGCCTCCTCCCCGGCCTCGTCCTCGTCCTCCGGCTCGATCTTGCCCGCGACGGCCCGCCGCGCAATCCGAACCACGATCCCGTGTGCGATCTCGACCTCGAGGTCGTCGTCGAACACGCGCTCGATTCGGCCGTAGAGGCCTCCGGCCGTGACGATCTCGTCCCCCGGGCGAAGGCTCGCGAACAGGTCTTCCTGGGCCGCCTGACGTTGCCGCTGCGGCCGGACGAGCACGAACCAGGCGAGGACGAGCAGCAGCAGGATGATGAGGAAGCTTCCGTTCACGGGACCTCCGCTCCGGCGCCCGCGAGGCGATCGAGCGCTTCGGCCTTGTAGGCGCGAAGCTCCCCGCGCCCGATCGCCGCGCGCGCGCCGGCAGTCAGGTCGAGCAGGAAGCGCAGATTATGAAGCGTCAGGAGCCTCAGGCCTAGCAGCTCGCGCTGGTTGACGAGGTGCCGCAGGTACGCGCGCGTGAACCTGGAGCACGCCGGGCACGGGCAGCCGTCGTCGAGCGGGCGGTCGTCGCGCACGAAGCGCGCGTTCCGGAGATTGAGGCGGCCCTCCCACGTGAGCGCGCTGCCGGTGCGAGCCGTCCGCGTGGGCAGGACGCAGTCGAACATGTCGATCCCGCGCTCGATCACCTCGAGAACGCCCTCGGGGTCGCCGATCCCCATGAAGTACCGCGGGCTCTCGGCGGGCAGAAGCGGCGCGGCCCAGGCCGTCGTCTCGAACATCAGCGGGCGGTCCTCCCCGACGCTGAGCCCGCCGAGCGCGTAGCCGTCGAAGCCGAGCTCGACAATCTGCGCGATCGAGGCTCGCCGGAGTTCGGGATCGGAGGCGCCCTGGGCGATCCCGAAGAGGAGCTGCCCGGGCGCTCTCGGCGCGCGGCGCTGTCGTTCTGCCCACAGCGTCGTCCGGCGCACGGCCTCGGCGAGCTCGCGCGTCGGCACGTCTGCGGGAAGGCAGATGTCGAGGCACATCGCGACGTCGGAGCCGAGGCGAGCCTGGATCTCGGCCGCTCGCTCGGGTGTGAGGCCGGCGGACGCGCCATCGTAGACCGACCGGAACGTGACGCCGTCGTCGTCGACCGCGATCAGCGTGTCGCGGAGCGAGAAGACCTGGAACCCGCCGGAGTCGGTCAAGATCGGGCCGTCCCAGCCGGTGAAGCGGTGGAGCCCGCCGAGCTCGGCGACGACGTCCTCGCCCGGCCGGAAGTGCAGGTGGTACGTGTTTCCGAGCAGAATCGTCACGCCGAGCGCCCGCAGCTCGTCAGGGTCAACGCTCTTCACCGTCCCCTTCGTGCCCACGGGCATGAACGCCGGCGTCGGCACGTCGCCGTGGGCGGTGCGGAGGATGCCGGCTCTCGCTGCGCCATCAGTCGCGCTGATCTGGAACACGCTCACGCGGCGAGCCTAGCCGCGGCTCGCGCGGCTCAGCGGGTTCCGGCGCGGCGACCGGCGACGGCGGCGTCCGGACCACGCCACACGGCGACCGCGACGTCGAAGCCGCGGACGCGCCGGCGCGCAGCCGGACGGAACGTGTGGTCGACGGCACGCCGCATCAGCTCCGCGACCGGCAGACCCGTCCGCGCCGACTCGCCGTGGAGGAACGCGTACTGCTCGTCCGTCAGCGTGATCTGCGTTCGGTGGCTCATGGCGCCTGTGTACCCCTGCGCATGATGGAGGTGTACACCTGCGTCGGCCTCCGGCGCGTGCCAGCTCTGAAGCGGTCGCTCCACAGGCTGCTAGACGACGAGCATCGCGTCGCCGAACGAGTAGAACCGGTATCGC
>DASUZD010000253.1:0-25090 GCA_036377055.1 Gaiellaceae bacterium
ACGCTCGGCGTCGAGATCCGGCCTTCCTCGTGGAGGATCGCCTTCAGGACGGCGGGGCTCGGCTCGGCGAAGAGCGCCTGGACGAGCGGGAGCAGGGCCTCGGCGTGGGGGCGCGCCTTCGCCGCGTCGCCTGCGAGCGCAGCGTCGATCATCGCGACGAACCGGTCCGTGCAGAGGTGCGCCGACGCTGCGATCGCGCCCGCGCCGCCCATCAGCACGAGCGGGGCGAGGAACGCGTCGTCGCCGCCGAGGACGGCGAAGTCGCTCGGCGCCTCCGCGAGCACCCTCAGCGTGTCGGCGTCGAGCGATCCGACCGCCTGCTTCACGCCGGCGATGCCGGGGATCGACGCGAGCTCGAGCAGCGAGTCGGGGCCGAGGCCGCGGCCCGTCCGGTAGGGGATGTTGTAGATGACGAGCGGCACCGGCGAGCCCTCGGAGACGAACTCGAAGTGGCGAACGATCGCCGACTCCGACGGCCGAACGTAGTACGGCACGACGGCGAGCGAGGCGATCACGCCGGGCACGTCGGCGAGGGCATGGTGCCGCTTCACGGTCACGTCCGTGTTGTTCGTGGCCGCGCCGACGATGAGCGGGGTTCCGCGGTCGGCGCTGAGTTCGGAAAGGGCGCGCACGACGTCGTCGCGCTCGTCGTCCGTCAAGGAAGTGACCTCGCCGGTCGTCGCGAGCGCGACGAGCCCGGTGGCGCCCGCGTCGAGCGACTCGTTCGCCAGGCGCTGAAGCGACGTGAAGTCGACCGAGCCGTCGTCGCCGAACGGCGTCACGAGCGGCACGTACACGCCGCGGAGTTGGGCGCTCGTCATCGAGGGAGATCCTAGCTCCGCGCCGGCCCCGACCTAGGTCAGCGCCTCGCAGATAGCCCCGATATGCCGTTCGTCGGTGCCGCAGCAGCCGCCGACGACGAGCAGCTCCGGTAGGCGGTCGCGGAGGGCTCGGTAGTCGCCGCCCAGCTCCGCGGGATCGCCGGCGTCGAGCTCGTCGGACTCGTCGAGCTCCGCGTGGCTCTTCTTCGACGCGTTCGCGCGGAGGCCGCGAATCCGCCGCAGCCACGGCCCGTCCTCGCCCAGCACGTCTGCGAAGTGCGCCGGGTGAGCGCAGTTGACCATGAAGTACGCGGGTGCGGCGTCCGTCGCGGCATCGACGTGCTCGATCGCCGCGCGCAGCGGCTGGCCGTCCGGCAGCCGGCCGTCGGTCTCGACCGTGAACGAGACGACGACGGGCATGCCGGTTGCTTGCGCCGCGCGCACGATCCCGACCGCCTCGGCGGCGTAGGCGAGCGTCAGCCCGGTGATCACGTCCGCGCCCGCCTCCGTGAGCGTGCGGATCTGCGTCTCGTGGTACTGCCTCGCCTCGGCGTCCGTCATCACCTCCGACGGGCTGTAGGCGTCGCCGCGAGGGCCGACGCAGCCGCTGACCACGACCGAGACCTCGCCGGCCCAGTCGTCCCGAAGCTCCGCGATCAGCGCGACGCCGTCGCGGTTCGCCAGCGCGAGCTCCTCGTCGGAGTAGCCAAGCTGCGCACCCCAGTCGGAGCTCGCTCGCCACGTCGGCGTGTCGAGGACGATCCCGACGCCGTGCTCGCGGGCGAGCTCCAGGTACGGCTCGAAGTACGAACGGAGGGCCGCGCGACCCGCCTCGTCGCGGAGGAGCGTGAACGAGGCGAAGCACGGAAGCTCGAACCCGTGGTGGAAGATCAGCGTCGTCTCCATCCCGCCGTCGGTGATGAAGAGGTCCGAACCGCTGAGCCGGGGGTGGCGAGGTCGCCGACATCACGACAGCTTCGTCGTCGCGAAGATCGCCTGCCGTAGCTCGCCGCCGACGGGCGGGGAGGCGAGCGAGAAGACCGGGACCGGCCGGCCGCGGACGTAGGACGTGCCGAGGTAGTCGCCGACCATCCGGCCGATGTCGCCGTCCGCCATGGCGAGCAGGCGCATCGGCTCCGACGTCAGCCGCTGCGGCCGTTTCCAGCTCGCGCCGCCGTCGGCGGAGGTGATCACGCCCACGTCGACGCCGCCGGTGCAAGTCGGCAGGAGGTAGCCGCACCCGCCTTCCTGTGGGAGCGAGTGGTAGGTGATCGCGACGCTCGCCTTCTTGCCGGCTGTGGCGGGGTCGACCGCGAGCGCGGGCACGAACAGGTCGGTGGTCGAGCCGCGGTCCTCGATCGGGACGAGCGCGGGCTGCGACCACGAGACGCCGTCGCGTGAGGTCGCGAGCACGATGTCGTCGGCGGTCGCCTCCTGGCGGTAGCGCGCGTCGCTCCAGGCGACGTAGACGGTTCCGCCCGCGTCGACCGCGGCGCTCGGGAAGGGCGGCGCGCGCATCCCGGCCACGTCCTCGTTCACGAGCCGTGAGATGCGCGTGGGCGCGCCGAACGTGACGCCGCCGTCCGTCGACCGGAAGACGCCGATCTGGTCGCTGCCGTCGATCGCGGCGAAGATTGCGAACGGCACGACGACCGAGCCGTCCGGCCGGACGACCGGCTGCGGGCCGTTCATGATCGCGGACGACCGCTCCGCGGGAGTCACCGCGACTGGCGCCGACCAGGTCAGGCCGCCGTCGTTCGAGCGCCGCGTGGAGATCGATGCGCGCGCGAAGTCGAGATACGTCACGTAGCACCGGCCGCGGAACGGGCTCTTTGCCCAGTTGTCGCACGCGATCCACTCCTTGTCGTATCGCTCGGTCCGGTCGTCGGCGGCGGCGATCGGACGGCTCCAGCGGATCCCGTCCGCCGAGCGGTTGACGAAGATCCCGAGGCCGAAGTCGCCGCCGCTGCCCTCGGCCTCCGACAGGGTCGAAGCGAGCCAGACGCGGTGGCGCGCGTCGTACGCGACGACGGGATCGCTGATCGTGTCGGCGTCCGGCTCCTGCGGGAGGAAGCCGGAGCGCCACGTCGTGCCGGCGTTCCTCGAGGTCGCGAAGCCGATTCCGGCGGCGCCGCCGCCGAGGTGCCGGCCGCTCTGGAAGACCGTGACGATCGTCGAGCCGAACGCCGTGCTCGCGGGCTCGACCTGCGTCTCGTGCTGGGCCGGCTCGTCGGTGAGCGTGTCGCGGGAGAGCTGGCGGCTCACGACTTCGCAGTCGTTCGCGACGCGGTCGGTCAGCTCCGCGGTCACGACGTCGTGGCCTGCGCCGCAGAGCACCCGGTCGACCGCCTGGTCCGCCTGCGCCGCGATCCGGTCGTCGCCCGCGCCGCCGTCGAGGACGTCGCGTCCGCCGCGGCCGGCGAGCAGGTCGTTGCCGCCGCGCCCGAGGAGCGTGTCGGCGAGGTCCGTTCCGAACAGCCGGTCGGGGCCCGGCGTCCCGCGCAGGCGCGCGGCCTCGGCCGCAGCGGTCGCGCCGACGACGCTCAGCGAGAGGGCGACCGCCGTGGTGAGGAGCCGGCGCACGTCTCGCTAGAACCTACTCCTCGAGCGGCGGCTTGTGGGTTAACGCCGAGAAAGTCCCCGAGCTCGGCGAGCGCCTCGTCCAGCCGCGAGGTGTCGCCCCACGAGCCGAGCACCTCGAGCGTCCGCGTCTTGCGGTCGAACCGCGGCTCGACGCGGCCGACGAGCCGGTCGCCGACGAGGATCGGCAGGACGTAGTAGCCGTACTCGCGCTGGGCGGCTGGCACGTACATCTCGAGCCGGTAGCGGAAGCCGAACAGCGCCTCGGCGCGGTCGCGGTCGTGGATGAGCTGGTCGAACGGCGAGAGGAGCGTGACGCGATCCGGCACGGGCGCGTCGCTCACGTCCGGGTGCGCGTGCCACTCGCCGTTCACCCGCCGCACGCCGAGCGACCGGAACCGCTGCTCTCGGAAGGCTCGCTCGGCTTCGCGCAGCGGCACCGTCTCGGTCTCGGGATACCAGCGCGCGGCGAGGTCCCAGAGGCGCTGGCCGCCGCGCCGCCCGACGACCGCGATCTCGCCGTGCACGTGGAGCGTCTGGAGCATCAGCCCGACGTACCGGTTGCCGTACCACCGGTGGTCGATCCGCGCGTTGCTCCGGTCTTCGAGCTCGCGCGAGAGGAGCGGGCCGCGGCGCTCGAGCTCGCGGAGGACGTAGCGGCGAAACGGCGCGTTCTCCTTCAGGAAGTCGTGCCGCCACCGGTCGCGCTTGAGCTTCTTCGTGCGCCTGCGGTGGCGGATCCACGCGTGCAGCAGCGGCATCGACTCGATCGGGTAGACGTACGCGTTGAACTCGACGAGCTTGCGCTCGTTCCACAGGAGGCGGTCGAGCTCGGCCGGGTCGAACGCACCGAGGCGGCTCCAGAGGACGAGGAGCTGCGGCGTCGCGACGGTCGCGATCGGGTCGAGCTGGAGGAAGCCGAGCCGGCGCACGGTGTCGAGGACGCCGCTCGCGCTGCCGTCGAGGAGCTGCGCGCGAACCGCGATCCGCCGCGCCTCCTCCGGGCTGACGACGCGCGGCTTCAGAGCGCGCCGGCGGCCCGCGTCCGCTCGACGAGCGACGGCACGCCGTCCGTCCACGGCTCGCCGTGGCCCGGCAGCACGACGTCCGCTTCCAGGTCCTCGAGCTTCGCGAGCGAGTCGATACACGTGCCGCTCGAGAGGTTGAACGCCTTCGGCATGAGCTGCGGCCCGCGCGAGCCCGACAGCGGGTTGAGCGTGCAGACCTCGTCGCCGATCAGGAGCGCGCCGCGGTCGGCGAGATAGAAGGAGCAGTGTCCGGTCGTATGTCCCGGGGTGTGGACGACGCGCGGCCGGCCCGGCACGTCCAGCGCATCGCCGTCGCCGAAGGTCGTCACGGCCGCGATCGGCTTCGTCTTCCCCGCGCCGCCCGCGGTCAGGTGGCCGAGGAGCCTGTATGCGAACGGGTAGCGCAGGTACGGGACGATCGAGCGCTCGTTCTTGCCGAGCGGCTTCCGTGTCGTCGCCAGGTGCTCGTCGTCTGTGTGGACGTGAACCGCCACGCCCGTCTCCGCGCGGAGCGGCTCGGCGAAGCCGATGTGGTCGACGTGCGCGTGCGTGAGGATCAGCGCCGCGACGTCGCCGAGGCTGCGGCCCATTCGATCGAGCGCGACGTCGAGCTGTGGACGGAACTTCGGTACGCCTGCGTCGACGATCGTGACCCGTCCCTCGTCCTCGACGAGGTACCAGTTGACGATCTCGGTGCCGGCGCGCCAGACGCCGCGCGCGAGCTCGACGGGCTCCGTGACGCGGACGGCCACGGATCCCATCTTGCCCGATCTCCTACTGGTCGTCCTCTGCGGCCTGCTTGGGCGTGACCGCGCGGTAGACGACCTTCTCGCAGTTCACGAACGTGTCGTGCTCGGCCTTGTTCTCGAACGCGATGTCGTTGCCGGGGCCGCAGTCGACGGTGTCGACCTGGCCGTCCGCGGCCAGCGCGTGCATCCGGTCGTCGCCAGGGCCGCCGTTCTCGACGTCTGCGCCGGAGCCGACCCAGATCCGGTCGTTCCCGTCGCCGCCGTTGATCGTGTCGTTGCCGGGACGCCCGCGCAGGACGTCGTTCCCGGCGCCGCCGTCGAGCTGGTCGTCGCCCGGCCCGCCGCGGATGAAGTCATCACCCCCGCCGCCGAGGACGCGGTCGTTGCCGGCCCCCGCGTAGACGCGGTCATTGCCGCCCTCGGCGTCGATCGTGTCGTCACCCGCCCTCCCGGCGATCAGGTCGGGCCCGGGAGTTCCGATGATCGTGTCGTTGCCGTCGGTGCCCTTGAAGACCGCGGCTGCCCCGATGCCGGCGACGACGAGCGCCGCGAGCGCGAGGAGCGTGAAGACGGACAGCCTGCCCTTCATGCGGACTACCTCCCTCGTCGATTGCGGTCTGATCGTTCTGCTGTTGCGTCAGCCGGGAATTCGCTCGACGTAAGGCGTCGGTAAAACGACCGGCTCGTCGGCGGGCACCGGCAGACGGACGACGAAGCGGGTCACGCCTCCGGGCTCGCTCTCCACCTGGACGCTGCCGCTCATCCCCTCCGTCAGCTCCTTCACGATCGCGAGGCCGAGGCCGGTGCCGACCGGCCGCTCGCCGCCGTAGCGCGAGTAGAGGAAGAACCGCTCGAACGCTCGCGGCACCTCGTCCGGCTGAAGGCCCGGCCCGCTGTCCTCGACCGCGATCGCGCCCGGCTCGGCGATGACTCGCACGGTCCCGCCAGGCGGGGTCGCGCGCAACGCGTTCTCGACGAGGTTCGAGACGATCTGGAGCGTGCGGTCGGAGTCGCCGAGAGCAGGGGCCGTGTCGGGTGCGATCGCCTCGAGCGTCACGCCGAACGACCTCGCCTGCGTCTCGTACCGGCGCACCGTCTCCCGTGCGGCCACGCCGAGGTCGATCGACTCGGTTCGGAAGCTGAAGTCGGTCCGGTTGACGCGCGCCAGGTCGAGCAGGTCGCGCACGAGCCGTTCGAGCCGCTCGGCCTCCTGCGCGATCGTCTCTGCCGCGCCCTGCGGGTCGAACGCGCCGTCGGCGAGGCCTTCGGCGTAGCCGCGGATCGCCGTCAGCGGGGTCTTCAGCTCGTGGCTCACCGAAAGGAGGAACTGTCGCTCGGCCGCGCGCGCCTTCGTCAGCTGGCGCGCCATCTGGTTGAACGACTCCGCAAGAAGTGCGAGCTCCCGTGCGCCTTCGACGGGCACCGGCTCGGGGGCGAGCGACGCGGCAGCGCGGCGGCTCGCCTTCGCGACAACGTCGACCGGACGGGAGATGGCGCGGGCGAGGAGGTAGGCGACGATGGCCGCGAGCACGGCGCCGACGAACGCGGCCAGGATCAGGTTCTCGACGAAGGGCCGCGACGCGGTCGCGCCGAGCCGCGTCGGCCGCACGAGCACCAAGGCCTTCGGGTGGACGAACCGCGCCGCGTAGAAGTAGCGCGTGCCGTTCACCGTCTCCGTTCCCTGCACGCGCTTCTTCGCGCGGATGGGGGCGATCTTGTCGCGCGGAACCCATGGGGAGGAGCCGTCGAGCCGCGCGTTGATCACGAGCTCGCCTTGGCGGGCGAGGGCGTCGCGGTACGCCGGAAGCCGGGCGAACGGTAGGACGGCCTGGTTCTCGCGCGCGGCCAGGAGGTCGGCCTGGTTCGCGACCCCGCGCAGCGTCGCCTTCTCGACCTCGCGCCGCGTCAGCAGCGCTCCGAGCAGGAGCGACAAGCCGACCGACAGGACGACGATCAGCACGATCGCCGCGAACAGGCGCGTTCGCAGCGAGTCGAGCCGGATCACGGCTTCGCGGCCTTGTACCCCGCGCCGCGGACGGTTCGGATCAGGCTCGGCCGGCCGAGCTTGCGCCGGAGCTGGGCGACGTGGACGTCGACCGTCCGCGTCCCGCCGTGGTACGCCATTCCCCAGACGCGGTCGAGCAGCTGCTCGCGCGAGAAGACGATCCCGATGTGCTCGACGAGCCACGCGAGCAGGTCGAACTCCTTCGCCGTCAGCTCGACCGGCTCGCCCGCGACCTTCACCTCGCGCGAGTCGCGCCGCACCTCGACGTCGCCGACCTCGAACGCCTGCTCCGGCGACCTCGACTCCGTCCGGCGGAGGATCGCCTTGATCCGTGCAGCGAGCTCGCGCGGCGAGAACGGCTTCGGCACGTAGTCGTCGGCGCCGACCTCGAGCCCGGCGACGCGGTCGGCCTCCTCGTCGCGCGCGGTCAGCATCACGATCGGGACGCTCGAGCCGGCCCTGATCCGGCGGCAGACGTCGAAGCCGTCGATCCCCGGCAGGCCGATGTCGAGCACGACCATCCGCACCGGGTGGCGCACGAGCTCGATCAGGGCCTCCTCGCCGGTGCGGACCCAGACCACCCGATAGCCGTCGCGCTCGAGGTAGCCGCGGAGCAGCGTTCCGATCGACCGCTCGTCCTCGACGAGCAGGACGGTGGTGCCGGTTTCGACAGGGCGCACCCCGTCGGATTCCACCGTCGCCGCCATTGTCCTCACTTCATGGACGCTTCGACCCTGAACGCGGGAGCGTTGCCGTCGCGGTAGGTGACGGCGCGCATCCCGCGCCGAAGCGCCATGATCGGGACGGCCCCGCCTCGGAAGACCACCTCCGCCTCGGGCGCGACCGCGATCGTCAGGACCTTGCCGTCCTTCTCGACGATCGTGATCGAGGTCGGCGTCACGGTGCGGATCCGGCCGCTGTCGAGCAGGTAGTCGTGCTGCACGCCGCCCGACTTCCAGAGGATCTCCGCCCGGATCATGTTCGGCCCGAGGAGCTTGTTCGAGAGCGCCAACGGGAGCGCGCTGGTCGACTGGACGAGCGCCAGCGCGACGTTCAGCGCGAGGAGCAAACCTATGAACAGCAGGACAATTCTTCGCTTGCGCATGGGTCGCATTGTCGACCGGTTTAGGTTAGCTGGCTGTAAAACGGGCTTTCCCGTTAGCTCACGCTCCAGAACCCCGCGAGCGCGTCGTCCAGCACTACTCTTCGGGCTGTGCCGAACCCGCTCGAAGACGTCGCCCGGTCGCTGCGCGTCATCGGCGACCAGATCAAGAAGACCGTCGGGAACGATCCGGCCGGCGAGTGGATCGCGGACCGGATCGAGGCGCTTCGGCCGACCGAGACGCCGGCGCGCAGCCTCGCCGAGCTCCAGGACGAGCTCGACTCGCTCGTGGGGCTCGACACAGTCAAGGAGCAGGTGCGTGCGCTCGTCGCGTTTCTCCAGGTGCAGGCGCGCCGGATGGAGCACGGTCTGCCCGAGGTCGCGACCTCGCAGCACCTCGTCTTCCTCGGCAATCCGGGCACCGGGAAGACGACCGTGGCGCGCCTGCTCGGCCAGATGTACCGCGCGATGGGCCTCCTGAGCCGCGGCCACATGATCGAGGTCGATCGAGCCGGGCTCGTGGGCCAGTACGTCGGCACGACGGCGCTCAAGACCGATCGCGTCGTTCGGCGCGCGCTCGACGGCGTGCTCTTCATCGACGAGGCGTATGCGCTCGCGAACGAGGCTGACCGGCTCGACTTCGGCCCGGAGGCGATCGAGACGCTGCTCAAGCGGATGGAGGACTACCGGCACCGGCTCGTCGTGATCGTCGCCGGCTACCCGCGGCTGATGAACCGGTTCCTCGACTCCAACCCCGGGCTTCGGTCGCGGTTCGCGCGCGAGATCGTGTTCCCCGACTACCGCACCGACGAGCTGCTCGCCATCACCGACCGCTTTGCGCGCGAGAACGAGTACCGGTTGGCGCCGGGCGCCGAGGAGTCGCTACGGGCGATCTTCGACGGCGCCGAGCGCACCGAGGGGTTCGGGAACGCGCGCTTCGCGCGGACGATCTTCGAGCAGGCGCTGAACACGCAGGCGCTCCGGTTGGCCGGCGCAGACGGCGCGGAGCTCGGCGCCGTCTCGGCGGACGAGCTGACGACGCTGACGCCGGAGGACGTCCTCGCCGCGGCGCGCGCTCTCGGCGAATCCGGCGACCTCGGGCCGCGCGGCCCGTTCTGGCGTCGCCGTCGCCCCTAGCGCGGCATCGCTTCGACGTCCACGGAGACGATCGCCTCCGGACGCAGGAAGCGACCCGAGAAGCACGGCCACTCTGGGCGGTCCGACTTCAGGTCGGCGACGACCTCCTCGGCGCGGCGCAGCGCGTCGGCGATCTCCGTGAACGAGCCCACCTCGACGCGGTCACCGTTCGACAGCTTCGCGTAGACGCGGGCGACCGTCTCGAGCACCGGCTCGGTCTTCGTCGGCTGGGGCTCCGGCTCCGGGTCAGGGGCAGGAGCTTCCGCGGCCGGTGCGGGTGCCGGGGCTTCGGCCGGTGGCGCAGGCGTCTCCGCGGGCGCCGGCGCGGACTGTTGCTGGACGATGAGCTGCGAAAGCTGCTCGCGGGTCACCCACCCTCGCTCGACAGCGATCTGCGCGACGTGTTTGCCGCTTCCGCGCTGGTCCTGAAGCGCCTCGTCGAGCTGCTCGGTCGAGATGAGGCCGAACCGAACGAGGAGGTTCTCGGTCGACGGAGCCGGCGCAGCCGGTGCAGGCGCGGTCGGGGGCGGTGCCGTCACGGCCGGCGCGGGAGCTGGAGCCGCCACGGGAGCGGGCGCTGACACGCTCGGCGCCGCCGAGGACACCGGCGGGGGGCTGAGCGGCGGCTGGAGGCCGATCAGATGGTTGCCGATTCCGTTCGCGCCGCCGTTTGCGAGCGCATTCGCAGTGGAGTTCATTCACATTCGCTTTCTTCGAGCCGCAGTTCCCGAGCCTCGCCGAGGCGAGCGAGCGACCGTCGATTTCGGTCGACTCGCAGGAGGCATCGACGCCCGCGAAGGCGCGGTCGATACCTGATCCGAGGGAGTCAGCGGCGCACGATCGTGCCGCCGACAAACGTGGCGATCTTCCCTGCCGCTTCCTTCCCGTGCAGCTCGGTCTGCGCGCCGAGCTGCGAGACGATCGCGTAACCCATGCGCGTCGGATCCTGCGAGGTGCGATCCGGCCGAACTCGCGCGACCCTGTTGTCGGCGAGCTCGCACTCCGAGTGGTCGCCGCAGAGGATCCCGATGCCGACTGCTCCCTCGACGGCGTTCTCGTCGGCCATGCCCATCGACATCTCGGTCAGCGTGATCCCGCGAAGGCTCGTGTCGCTGACGCGGTTCCGGCTGACCATCGCGTTTGCGTAGTGGGTGACGATGCCCTCGGCGCCGCCGGTGACGGTGCAGCCCTCGACCACGCTCATCCGTTGCGCGAGCGCGAACGAGATGTCGATCCCCTGCGTGTAGCCGTGGCGCGGCGAACGGACGACGCAGTCGTGGATCGCCACCTCGCTCCGGCGCACGTGGATGCCGTCGAGCGTCGCGCCTGTGACCGTCACCCGGTCGAGCACGACGTCCTGCACCTCCTCGACGTCGATTCCGTTCTCGCCCCCCTCCACGCGCACGTGCCTGAGCGTGACGTGGCTCGTCCGGACGACGACGCCGCCGCGGACGACGGTTCTCGGCCCGCCCTCGTAGACGCCGGGCCGGTCGAGGACGAGCGGGCCGCGCTGGACGCCGTTCGCGAGCCGGTAGAGGGGCGGCTTCGTCGCCCACGCAACTCCTCCGGAGCCTGCGAGGACGCCCAGCGCGACCAGCGCGAGGGCCGCGCCGGCGGGGCCTAGCTCGCCCCCGTCGTCCGCATAGGAGCGACACAGGAGCGGGAGGGCGGCGTGCACGAGGACCTGCGCCGCGAGCCAGGCGAAGGCGAAGAGCGCGATCGCGCTCACGAGCGGCGCCTGGACGCCTGCCGCCCGCGCGAGGGCGATCGTCGCGCCGAGCTCGGCGAGGCCGAGCGGGAGGGCGACCCAGCCCGGTTGGTAAGGCAGGAGTCGGTGATAGGCCGCGACGTCGAGCGTCAGCCCGACGCCGATCATCAGGCCGGCCAGCTCGAGCGGCCACCAGTCGGCGAGAGCCGTGGCCAGGATGGCGGCGACGACGAGTGCGACCACGGCCGCAGCCAGCCGCGACTCGACTCTCCCCCTCAGCGTGTACGACACCCAAGGATCCTCCGGAGGAAGCCGCGGGCGGCGTATTTCGCGCCGGCCAACGTGTCCGCGGCGGGAAAGCCGAGAGCGGCGGGCACGCCTGCGAGGCCGATCGTCCGCTCGCCGTTCGTCAGCCCGGTCACCGTGCAGTCGGGGGAGACGACGATCCATTCGCCGGCGGTCTCGAGGCCGTGCTCCTCGACGAGTCGCCGGAGCAGCGGATCGTGAGCGAACCCGCGGCGGAAGCCGGTCGCGCAGACGATCTGCTCGGCGCCGTCGACCTCGGCCGCGACGGTGAACCGGCCGTTTCGCCGGGCCGTCTCGATCGGCTCGTCCCAGGCCCGACCCGGCGGGTACGACGGCGCGAGCAGGCGCTCGAGCGTACGCGCCCGTTCGTCGGGCGGGAGCGCGTGGAACCCGGCGAGGCCGCGGCGCGTGAAGAAGGGCCGCGGCAGGTTCAGGGGGCGGCGCTCCGGCTCGCGGCGGCGTAGTGAGACGACCGAGGCGCCCGCCGCGAGCGCGTTCAGCCACTCGGTCGCGGCGGCCATCCCCGCGCCGACGATCGCGACGCGATCCGCGAACTCGTGCGGCTCGTAGGCGTGGACGGCGTGCGGATCTTCTTCGAGGTCAGGGGGCATCGCCAACCCCGGGTGGCCGGGCGCGAGCAGGACGTGGCGGAAGATGTCCTGTCCGCCGACGTCGAAGCCGCTGGCGGCGGCGCCCACGCGCTGCACCCGGGTCGCCCGGAAGCTCTCGTCCCAGCCGGACCGCTCGCGCAGCTCCGCGACGTGTTCGAGGAACGCGGAGACGCTCGGGTTGTAGCGGTCGAGGACGCTCGCGACGAGTGGCGCGACGCTCCGCTCGCGCCGCGCCTCGAGCACGGCGAGGCCTGGGAACGAGGTCGCGAGGCAGTGCCCGTCGCTCTCGGAGCGCATCCACCGCTGGCGGATCGCGGCCGCGCGTGTCCGCCAAGCGCCCGCCGGGTCGGAATCGGTGCCGAAGACGCGGATCTCGTCCGGCTCGAGGCCGCCGTGCCGGAGCGTCTGGTAGGCCGTGAAGCCCGCGAGGCCGCCGCCGACGATCGCGCATTCGGCGGTCACGTCACGAGGTTAGTGGCTCTGAGCCACAAACGGGGTTCGGGCCGGCGCTGGGGCTTGATTCGGGGCCGCAGCGCCAGCCGGGTCGACTTAGTGGCTCAGAGCCACAAACTGTGGTCGGGCCCGCGCTACGGCTTGGCTCCGAGCCGCAGCGCCGGGGCGACAGGCTTAGTGGCTCAGAGCCACAAACACCCATCGGCGACGCTACTTGACGGAGCCGGCGAGCAGCCCCTGGACGAAGTAGCGCTGGAAGAGCGCGAAGATCGTCAGCGGCACGACGAGCGAGATGAACGCCGCGGGCGCGATCACGTCGAGGTTCGAGCCGAATTGGCGCAGCTGTTGTGCGATCAGCGGGTTCAGCGGCTGGTTCGACTGGGCGAGCGTCAGCCCAACGAGCAGGTCGTTCCAGACGAACAGCACCTGGAAGATCGCGAGCGACGCGAGCGCTGGGACGCCGAGCGGCAGGATCAGCCGGAAGAAGATCCTCGCCTCGCTCGCGCCGTCGATGCGCGCGGCCTCCATCAGGTCGCGCGGGATGCCGATGAAGAAGTTCCGTAAGAGGAAGATCGCGAACGGCAGCGCGAATGCCGTGTGGAAGAGGATCAGCCCGTAGAGCGTGTCGTAGAGATGCGCGCCGTTGTAGAGCCGGTAGATCGGGATCAGCGCCATCTGCACCGGCACGACGAGGAGCCCGATCACGATCAGGAAGTACCAGTCGCGTCCCGGGAACTCGAGCCACGCGAACGCGTAGCCGGCGGCCGCCGCGATGAGCAACGGCAGCGCTGTCGCGCCGGCCGTGATGATCGCCGTTCTGATCAGCGCGGACGTGATCGAGTGCGTGTGGAACATGTGCGAGTAGTTCGCCCACGTGAACGCGCTGGGGTGGGAGAGCACCTTCCACCAGGCGCCTGTCCCGATCGCGTCCGGCTTGGCGATCGAGGTGATGAAGAGGCCGAACGTCGGCACGAGCCAGAGCAGTGCGAGCAGGACGAGGAGCAGGTGGATCGGCGCCTTGGAGAGCCCGCGCAGGAGCTTCGTGGCGAAGCTCTCCTCGATGACCACCGGCTGGCGGCGCGCGCCCACAGTCGCTTCGGCGGTGCCCACTAGACCTCCCTCCGGAAGTCGCGGATGCGCAGGACGAGAATCGGGATCACGAGCACGAGGATGAACGTCGCGACCGCGGAGCCGAGACCGAAGTCGTTCTGCAGGAACGAGCGGCGGTACATCTCGTAGGCGAGGAGCGTCGCGTTGTTGATCGTCGATCCCGGCGCGATCGAGTAGACGATGTCGAACAGCTTCAGGATGCCGATCACCTGGGTCACGAGCACGACCGTGAGCACCGGCGCGAGCAGCGGGACGGTGACACGGCGGAAGACCTGAAACTCCGTCGCTCCGTCGGTCCGAGCAGCCTCGAGCGTGTCGCGCGGGATCGACGCGAGGCCGGCGCCGATCACGACCATCGCGAAGCCCGCCGAGGCCCAGAGGTACGCGATGATCATCGAGAGCGTGATCAGCGAGCCGCCGAGCCAGTTGATCCCGGCGAAGCCCTTCGCGAACGTCGACTTCGAGATCGCGACGTGGTAGCTGCCCGACCCGACGCCGTCGAACGCGAACGACCCGTCGGCGCCCGTCTTCGCGGACTGCACCTTCTTGTCGTTCGCGTCGCGTAGCACGACCGTGACGCCGGGCAGTCCCAGCTCCTGCGACTCGACCTTCCCCGGCGTGCCACCGCCCGGCTTGAAGTCGCGCCAGACGACGCCGGTAATCGCACCGGACTTCGGCTGTGGATGGACCGCCTGCTTCGCGCCCGCGGGAACGTCCGGCGCGGGGATCGCGGTGAGGCCGAGCAGCGCGGTGCCGCCGGGCTGCACTGTCTGGTTCAGCTGAATCCCGCCGTGTGCGGGGACGAGCTTCGGCGACGATCCCTGTGCCCCGGTAAGCGTGCCCGGCTTCGAGAACTCGTCCGAGACCGCCTTGACGGCTGCGTTGATCGCGCCTTGGCTCGGATCCTTCTGGTACATCACGCGCCACATCACGCCTGTCGCGAAGAGCGAGATCGCGAGCGGCGCGAACACGACGACCTTGAACGCTGTGGCCCACCGGATCCGCTCGGTGAGCACCGCGAAGATGAGGCCGAGGAACGTGACCGCGAACGGGACGATGACGACCCAGATGAAGTTGTTCTTGATCGCCGTCCGGATGACGTGATCCGAGAACAGCGTCTTGTAGTTGTCGATCCCGACGAAGCTCGAGAACCCGCTCTTCCCGAAGAAGCTGCGAGTGATCGTGTAGATCGTCGGGTAGACGGTCCAGACGAGGAGGAAGAAGACCGCCGGACCCACGAACGCGAGCGCGCTGAGGGTGCGGCGCCGCTTCTCCTGCTGCGCCGAGTGCGGAGCCGCTGCGCCTGGCAGCGGCTCCGCAGAGATCGGCGTGCTCGTCACTACTTGAACGCCTTCGCCGCGTCGGCCTCGAGCTGCGCCGCCGCGCCGTTCACGTCCTTCGGGTTCTTGAGGAAGTTCTGGAGGTCGGAGAACTCGGCGTCGCTACCGAACGCGGCGGGCATCTGGTCCGACATGTCGAACCGGAAGCCGCTCTTCGCGATGCCCTGGGCGGCCGCACGCGTGATCGCGTCGGGGTAGACGCTCGGGTCCACGTTCTTGTTCGGCGCCGTGTAGCCGCCGCGCTTCGCCCAGATCTCCTGTGCGTCGGACGAGGCGAGGTACTTGATCAGCGCCTCCGTTGCGGGGTTGTCCTTGAACATCACGACGCCGTCACCGCCGCCCAGCACGGCGTCGCTGGAGGAGCTCCCGATCTGCGGGAAGTCGAAGACGTCGAAGTCCGTCTTCGCCTTCGCCTTCGTCGAGCTCGTGATCACGCCGGCGACGAAGTCGCCTTCGAACACCATTCCGGCCTTCGGCGGCGACGTGAAGACCTGCGTGACCGACGTCGGGAAGTCGGTCTGCAGCGCCTGGGACGTCCCGCCCGGGATGTTGTTCGCGTCGCCGATGACCTGCGCCATCGTCGTGAGGGCCTGCTTCACCGACGCGTCCGTCCACTTGATCTGGTGCTGCGTCAGCTTGTCGTACATGTCGGGCCCGGCCTGACGCAGGTAGATGTTCTCGAACAGGTCGGTGAGGGTCCAGCCGTCCGAGCCGCCGATCGAGTACGCGTCGACGCCCGACGCCTTCAGCGTCTTCGCGTCCTTCAAGAGGTCGTCCCAGGTCTTCGGCGGCGTCACGCCGGCGTCCTTGAACGCCTTGACGTTGTACCAGACCGTCGACTTGTTGGCCCCCTTGAAGAAGAGCCCGTACAGCTTGCCGTCGAACGTGCCGGCGTTCAGCCAGCCGGGCGCGTAGTTCGCGCTGATCGTGCTCTTCGCGAAGTCGAGCGGCTTGAGCCCGCGCCCGACGAAGCCCTTGATGATCCCGGGTGCGGGGAGCGCGGCGAGGTCGGGTGGCTTGCCGCCCTCGACCGCCGTCGAGAGGAAGGAGGCCGGGTCCTTCTGCGCCTGGTAGGTGACCTTGACGCTGGGGTACTTCGACTTGAACCCGTTCAGGACCGCCTGGAATGCGGCCTGCTCGGCGCCGGTCCAGACGGCGATCATCGTGACCGACCCCTTGACGTTGCTGTTGCCGCCACCGCCGCCGGAGCTGGACTTCTTGCTGCCGCCACCGCCGCAGCCCGCGGCGAGCAACGCAAGTACGGCGATGAGCGCCAGCGTGTACCTCATGAACCTGCTCCTTTCGTCGAGTCCTGGTCGTAGATGCCGAGGCCCGTCTCCGGGTCGAAGAAGTGCAGCGAGCGCGTGTCGACGGCGACTTCCGTCGTCTGGCCTTGCTTGACCCGCGAGCGCGCGCCGAACCGGCCGACGATCGTCGCCTGGCCCTGCTCGGCGTCCTGTTGCTCGAGCGCGAGGTCGCCGCCCGCGTCCTGCGCGAGCTCCCTCACGTCTTCGGTCAGCGCCGGCTTCGCTTCGATCGTGAAGTGCGCCATCAGCTCGGCGCCGAGCGCCTCCGTGAGCACGATCTCGCCGCGCAACCTGTGGCGGTCGTCCGCGTCTGTCAGCGACGCGTCCTCGAGATCCTCGGGCCTGATGCCGACGATGACGGTCCGACCGTCGTACCGCTTCAGCGCCGGGCGGTGCGAGACGTCGTCGAGGACGATCTCCTGCGGCCCGACCTTCGCGGTCACGGAACCGTTCGAGCTCTGGAGAGTCGCCTCGACCATGTTCATCGCCGGCGAGCCAATGAAGCCGCCGACGAACAGGTTGACCGGACGGTCGTAGAGACGCTGCGGCGAGTCGACCTGCTGTAGCTCGCCCTTGCGCATCACGGCCACGCGGTCGCCCATCGTCATCGCCTCGACCTGGTCGTGCGTGACGTAGATCGTCGTCACGCCGAGGTCGCTCTGTAGACGGCTGATCTCCGCGCGCATCTGGACGCGCAGCTTCGCGTCGAGGTTCGAAAGCGGCTCGTCCATGAGGAACGCCTGCGGCTGGCGCACGATCGCGCGCCCCATCGCCACCCGCTGGCGCTGCCCACCCGACAGTGCGCGCGGCTTCCGTTGCAGGAACTGCTCGAGCCCGAGGATCTTCGCCGCGTCGTGGACGCGCTTGTCCACTTCCTGCTTCGGCATCTTCTTCAGCCGCAGCCCGAACGCGATGTTCTCGAACACCGAGAGGTGCGGGTAGAGCGCGTAGCTCTGGAAGACCATCGCGATGTCGCGGTCGCGCGACGGGACGTGGTTCACCACGCGTTCGCCGATCTTGACGACGCCCTTCGAGATCTCTTCGAGGCCGGCGACCATGCGCAGCGCCGTCGTCTTCCCGCAGCCCGAGGGGCCGACGAGGACCATGAACTCGCTGTCGTGGATGTCCAGGCTTAGGTCGCTGACGGCCGTCGTGCCATCGCCGTAAACCTTGCTTACCTGCTCGAACGTGACTTCGGCCATGTCTTGCCCCCTCGTTGTGACCGCTGCTCTACCACTCTCAAACCCGCGGTGTCAAAGAAGTCCCGTCCGTCGCCGGGTCGCGGCGGCGTCGGAGGTCGCGCGAGGTCGCGGTCGGCGGATACCGGCCTGGCCAGGGGCGCTTCCCCAAAGGGCAGGAGTGGCGTAGTATCGGACACGCGCTCTCGCAGAGCGACAGACCGGCATCTTAGGCGGGAAGGCGGGCGCGTGAAGGTCTTCGTCGTCGATGCGCACTCGATCTATCGCGGCGGCCTGGCCGCGTGCCTCGCCACCTTCGACGAAGTCTCCGCGGTCGGGGACGCCGAATCGGTCGCCGCGGCGAAGCGTGACCGCCAGCTCGTCGCGGCCGACGTGGTGCTCGTGGACAGCCACGTCCCGGCCGCGGATGGGTTCGCACGCTGGGTTACGGAGACGACCGGCGCGCGCGTGCTTCTCTGCGGCTCCCGCTGCGACGAAGCCGAGTTGCGGGCGGCCATGTGCGCAGGGGCCGTCGGATTTCTCTGCAAGGAAACGCTGACGCCGGAGACGTTGCATGCCGCAGTTCGCTCGGCCGCCGCCGGTACGAGCACGGTCGCGGGGTCGCGGGTCGAGCGGCGCGACCGTTCGCTTTCACGCCTGACGTCACGCGAGCAGGAGGTCCTGCGGCTCGTCGCCGCGGGGCACGCGACGCGTGAGGTGGCCCGAAGGCTCTGCTACAGCGAGCGGACGATCAAGAACGTCATCCACGACGTCGTCACGAAGCTCAACGCCCGGACGCGGTCGCAGGCTGTCGCGGAAGCGGTGCGCGAAGGGCTTATCTAGGGACGAGGACGCGCGAGCCCCGTGGGGCCCGCGCGTCCTCGTGTCGGGGATTGGGAGTCGGGGTCTAGCTTCCGTTCGTGGTGCCTGGACTGGGGGTCGCGAGGACGGAGAAGTCGACGGCGTTGTTGTCGGTGTCGTGTCCGTCGGGCGTACGGCCTGCGCTCTTGCCAGGCGCGGCTGCCGCCGGGGGCGCCGTCGTCGCCGAGCCCTCGACGAAGGCATTCGTCGCAGTGCCCCAGCCGACCGAGTCGACGAGGGCCGCGGTTGCGTCGCGGAGGCCGAGCCCGCCGCCGGTCGCGGCGAGCGCGGTCGCGAAGCTCTGGTTCGCGGCGTGCGATCCGCTGTAGCCGGAGCCGCCGAGCAAGTAGAACCCGTGCGCGGCGATCGTCGTCCCGTCCGGGAGCGTCGCGAGCGCCGTGTCGCTCGTTCCCGCCGCCGAGCGGTAGGCGACGCGATAGCCGCTTGCGTCGATCGCGGAGTCGGTCGGATTGACGATCTCGACGAACTCGTCCGTCGCGTTGCCCGTGGCGCCCGTCATGAACTCGTTGATACGGAGCCCGGAGGCGGGCGGGGGCGGTGGCGGCGGGGGCGGAGGCGGCGGCGAGGAGCCCACGACGCAGGTGAGCACGACGTGGCCGCTCTCGTAGCTGACCGTTATCGTCCCGGCCGAGCCTGCATTCGTGCACGCGATTCCGGACAGCTGGTCGATCGAGTTGAGGCTGGCGCCTGGCGCTCCCTGAGGTCCGGCAGGTCCGGTCGGGCCCGCAGCGCCGGTTGCACCGGCAGGTCCGGCTGGGCCTGCGGCGCCGGTCAGGCCGGTCGCGCCGGTCGCGCCGGTCGCCCCGCGGGCGCCGGCTGGTCCCGCGGGTCCTGCGGGTCCTACGGGTCCGGCCGGCCCGGGCGGACCCGCTGCGCCCGCCGCCCCTGCCGGCCCCGTGGGCCCGGCAGGTCCGGTCGGGCCGACGCCGCCGCCTCCGTCGGAGCTCCAGGTGATGAGGTGCTCGTTCTGCCGGCAGTGGCCGCCCGCGTCGGCAAGCCGCAGCATCCCGTTGACGTTGTTGGCGCACGCGGAGATCGCGGTGGTCGAGCCGGAGGTCAGCCGGGACGAGGCCGCGAGGGTGGCTCCTGCGGTGGCGAGGAGCGCGACGAGACTGATGGTGATTGAGCGGTGAATGTTCATGGGCGTCAGATCTACCGGCGCCCATCCGCGCCCGACAGTGTCCTTTTCTGATCGTCACACTTCCGGCACACGTTTCGCGCGGGCGGGGCGCGCCGCCGCGGCGCGCTACAGCTCGTATGGGAACCGCGTCAGGACTTCGGCGCCGTCGGCCGTCACGAGCACGAGATCCTCGAGCCGGCACCCGCCGAACCCCTGCTTGTAGATCCCGGGCTCGACCGCGAGCACGTCGCCCGCGATCAGCGCCTCGCCACTGCGCCCGAGCGACGGCGCCTCGTGGATCTCGAGACCAACCCCGTGCCCGAGCGAATGAAAGAATCCGTCCACAAGCGGCCTGCCCGGCTCCTTCGTCAGGAGCGTCGGGTATCCCGCCTCCGCGATCATCCCATCGGCAAGCTGGTGGAGGCCCGCTCCGCTCGCACCGGGGCGGATCTCGCGGGCGACGCGCTCGAGCACCTTCAGGCAGATTCGGTGGTACTCGACGATCTCGGGCGGCGGTGTTCCCGCGCAGACCGTCCGAGTCATGTCGGCCCAGCAGCCGGACGCGCCGTCGCGGACGCCGAGGTCGACCACGACCGCTTCGTCCAGGCCGACGGGGCCGGATCCCTCGTCGTGCACCGACGCGGCCTGCGCCCCGTGCGCCACGATGGCTTCCACGTGGACGTCCTGGCCGCTGACCGCCGCTCGGCCCTCCGCGCGCAGCTCCTCCGACGTCACCTCGTTGCCGCGCCTGAGCGCGTCGCGGATCGCTCCCATGATCTGCTCGGCTGCTGCCTGCGCGCGGCGGATGCCGGCCAGCTCGGCCTCGTTCTTGACGCGGCGGCGCGCGTCGAACATTGCCTGATCCGCCTGGAGCTCGATCCCCTCGGCGCGTAGCCGGTCTGCCGCCGCGATCGGGAACGCGTCGGGCGTGACCGCAGCGGTCAGGCCGATCGAGGCACACGCGCGCGCGAGAAGCTCGAGCCGGGCCTCGCGCCCCGGGAGGTTCCGGGCGACGAGCTCGTCGAGCCCGAGCTCCTCCGTGGTGACGACCTCGAGGCCGTCGAGGCCGGCAACTCGCTGGGCCTCCATCGCATGGATGAAGACGTAGCGGCGTCGCTCTCGCTCGGCATACGCGCACGGCGTCCCGATCGCGATCGGCACGGCGTGCCGGAGGTCGGCCGACCGAAACGTGTCGCCGTAGATCAGCACGTCCACGCGCGACAGTCTCGCCGATCGGGCGCGTGCTACGGCCGGGAGATCGTCAGCCGGTAGGTGCCGGAGCCGGAGACCCTATTCACGCGGAGCTTTACGCTCCGCTGGCCGCACACCGTCGCGGAGACAGTACGCGTTCGCGAAGCGGCGGTCGTCGCTGCGTGACCGAGGCGCGTTCCGCTCGAGCCGACGACGTCGAGCGAGACCCGCGCTCGTGCCGGCGCCCGGAGCGTCACGCGGAGCGTGCCGTCGAGACTGGTCGCGACGCTCGTCGTCCGGCTCCGCGTCCGTGCGCTGACGGAGCCGCTCGACCGGACGGTTGTCGCCCCCGTCCACGGCTGCGTCACGTCCTGCTGGAGCACGGCCAGTGCGGTCGTGTCGGGGTAGAGCGTCTGGCTGACGACGTCCCATGCGGTCTCGGCCTGGCCCGTGCGGCGCTCGTTCAGCACCCGGTAGGTCTCCGCAAAGGCCTCGCCCGGGTTCAGGCGGTAGTCCGGCTGCGTCTCGGCGCCGGGGAAGAGGTCGCCCGCGCGCGTCTTCGAGCAAACCTGCTCGTAGCTCGCCCAGCGCTTCGTCCCGTAGTTCTCGGCGCTCCACGGCGCGTTCGAGCGGTTCGCGGCGACGTGGTGGCCGTACTCGTGCGTGACCACGGCCTCGGCGGACGTGTCCGCAGCGGGATCGTCCCCTGGCGCGACGAGCGACTGGGTCGCCGGGCTGTAGCAGCCGAGCGCGTCCGTCCCGCAGACCGATTGGACTTGGCTGATCGGAGCGAGGTACACGGTCAGCTTCGCGAGCTCGCTCCCGTGGACGAGTCTCGCGAGGAAGTTCGCCCACTTCTGCGCCGTGGCCGGGTCCTGCGGGTACGCGTCCGAGACGTAGATCGTGACCGTCTCGCCCGTGCTCGCCGTCGTCGCGCCGCCCCAGTACGCGGCTCGCGAGGGCGTCGTCCTCAGCACCGTGTCGGCGATGTAGGCGGGGCCGCGGGCGATCCTGCTCAGCTGCGGCGACTCGAGCCGTTGGCGGTCGATGTCGATGCGCGCGGCCGCGCTCCCGGCGCCGACGAGGGCGACCGAGAGCGCGGCGACTACGGAGAGGAGTCGTGGACGGGGCGCCGAGGCGCGCCCCGTCCACGTTCGGATTCGCGGCAGGAGGGTGGCTTTTAGTCCCCGCTGCCGTTCGATCACCCGGCCCAGGATGGACCCGCCTCCTGTGAGTCCGCTGGGAACGAGCTAGGCGTCGCCTACGAGGCTCGGGCCGCAGCGGCCTCGGCGAGTACGGCCTCGGCCGCGTAGTGGAGGCCCTCGCCGTACGTCGGGAACGCGTAGTGGGAGAGCGCGAGGTCGTCGAGCGTCGCTCCGAGGCGCAGCGCGAGCGCGTAGCCCTGGAGGAGCTCGCTCGCGCCGCGCACGGCGGCGTGCACGCCGAGCAGCCGGCGAGAGCCGCGCTCGAAGACGAGCTTCAGCAGGTCGTGCGGAGCGTCGTCGAGGTAGTACGGACGGATCAGCGACCTCGCGTCGTACGAGGCCGTCTCCACGTCGAAGCCGCGCTCGCGCGCGTCGCCCTCGGTCAGGCCGACGCCGGCGAGCTCGGGGTCGGTGAAGATCGCACTCGGCAGTGCCGAGTAGTCGGCGACCCGGCTGCCGTCGCCGAACATGTCGTCGACCGCCACCTGCGCCTGATAGCCCGCGATCGGCGTGAGCTGGATCGTCGCGGTGACGTCTCCGGCGGCCCAGATGCCCCCGGTAGTGGTGCGCATGTGCTCGTCGACCTTGATCCCGGCGCGAGTCGCCTCGACGCCGACGCGCTCCAGCTCGAGCTCCTCGAGGTTCGGGACACGGCCGGCCGCGAGTAGGAGCCGCTCGACTGGGACCTGTCTCTCCGGCGAGTCGTCTCTCGGCGCGAGCGTCAGAGCGAGATGGTCGCCGTCGCGCTCGACGGCCGTCGCGAACGTGTTCGTCGCGATCTCGATCCCCTCGTCGGCGAGCGCCACGTGAACCTCGGCGGCCGTGTCCGCGTCGGCGAGCGGCGCGATCCGCGGCGCGCCCTCGACGAGCGTCACCTTCGTGCCGAAGCGGGAGAAGACCTGTGCGAACTCGAGCCCGACGGCGCCCGCTCCGAGGATCGCCATCGAGCGTGGCAGCTCCGTCAGCTCGAGCGCACTCACGTGGTCGAGCCAGTCGACGTCCTCGATGCCGCTGACCGGTGGGATCGCGGTGCGCGAGCCGGTCGCGATCAGGACGTGCTCGGCGGTGAGACGGCGGTCGCCGACGGCGATCGTGCGTGCGTTGACGAAGCGACCCTCGCCGGCGACCGTGTGGTAGCCGGCGTCGTCGAGCCGCTTGCGCCATGCCTCCTGCGTCCCGACGAGCCAGTCCTTGCGCTCCTTGAGCCGGGCGAGGTCGAAGAGGGGCGCGGCTGCGAGGTCGATCCCGAGCTCGTGGGCGATCGCGCGCGTGTCGTGCAGAAGCTCGGCCGCGGCGACGTACTGCTTCGTCGGCTTGCACGCGACGTTCGGGCAGTCGCCTCCCCAGCGGAGGCGCTCGACGAGCGCGACGGCCTTGCCGTGGTCGGCCGTTGCGCGCGCGGCCGCCTCACGCGCCGCCGAGCCCGCGCCCAGCACGACGAGGTCGAAGTGGTCGTTCGGCATCTGCCGCGTCAGTCTCGCGAGCCGCGGGCCGCGTTACAACGTTTCGCGACCATCGGCCGTAACGGCCGCGGCCGGTTCGCGCACTGGACAGCGTGGACGAGGCTGAGCGGAAACGCGCCCAGGCGATCGAGGCCGCCGACGGACGAGCGCTCGTCGTCGAGTCTGCAGCGAACGTGCGCTGGCTGCTCTGCGGCCGCGGCGCGCCCGTCGACGTCTGCTCGACCGACTACACGGTCGTGCTCCGCGGCGACGACGCGTTCGTCCTCTTCATGGACATCGAGCGCTCCCGCGTTGAGGCGGAAGAGCGGCTCGAGGAGCTCGGCTACGAGCTGTGCCCGTTCCCGTGGCACGAGGGCAAACAAGCGACCGTGGAGCGGCTGCTCGCGGGTGCGCCGCGCGCCGACGAGGCCGTCCTCGAGCCGCTCCGCCGTCACCTCGGCGACGAGGAGCGAGAGCGCTACCGCGCCGCAGGCGCCGCGACGGCCGAGGCGATGGTGGAGACACTCACGCAGCTCCGTCCCGAATGGCGCGAGCACGACGCAGCCGCCGCGCTCGTCTCGGCGTGTCGTGCTCGCGCCCTCGTCCCGCGCGTCGTCCTCGTCGCGGGCGAGGCGCGCCAGCCCGTCCACCGGCACCCGCTGCCGACCGAGGCGCCGCTCGGCCGCCACGCGCTCCTCGCGGTCACCGCCGAGCGGGAAGGCCTCTTCGTCTCGATGACGCGGCTCGTCTCGTTCGGCGCTCCGCCCACGCAGCTCGCCCAGCTCACGAAAGCGTGTGCCGAGATCGACGCCGCCGTCCTCGAGGCCTCGCGACCCGGCCGCACGCTCGGCGAAGTCTTCGCCGACCTCGCCCGCGCGTACGAGGAGCACGGCTTCCCCGACGAGTGGCGGCGCCACCACCAGGGCGGCCTCACCGGGTACAAGGGCCGCGAGGACTTCGCGACGCCGACCGAGGAGACCCGACTCCCGCCGACCTGCGCCGTCGCGTGGAACCCGTCCATCACCGGCGGCGCGAAGTCCGAGAACACCGCGCTCGTCTCCGCGGCCGGCGTCGAGATCGTCACGCCGACGCCCGACCTGCCGCTGATCGTCGAGCTGTAACGGACGCGACAGCCGCCGAGACAGTCCGAGCGAAACCAACCGAGGAGCGAACACATGAAGGCGATCGCAGTGCACCCCGGCACCGCCGATTCGATGCACCTTCGGGACGTTCCCGAGCCGAACCTAGGCGACATCCCCGACGGCCGCGGCGTCCTCGTGAAGGTGCTTCGCGTGGGCGTCGACGGCACCGACAAGGAGATCAACGCCGCCGAGTACGGCGCGGCGCCGCCCGGCGACGAGTACCTGATCACCGGCCACGAGAGCTTCGGCCAGGTCGTCGAGGTCGGCCCGAACGTGCCGACGACGATCAGGCCCGGCACGTACGTCGTCGCGAGCGTGCGCCGGCCGGGGTCGACGATCTACGGGCAGATCGGCCTTCAGGACTTCACGACCGACGACGTCTACTACGAGCGCGGGATCAACATGCTGCACGGGTACCTGACCGAGCGCTACGTCGAGGACGCGCAGTACGTCTTCCCGCTCCCCGACAACCTCGCCGAGGTCGGCGTCCTGCTCGAGCCGACGACGGTAGCCGAGAAGGGGATCAACCACGCCTTCGAGATCCAGCGGCGCCTCAAGGTCTGGGAGCCGCGCCGCGCGTGCATCCTCGGCTCGGGGACGATCGGCCTCCTGACGGCCCTCGTCGCGCGGCTCCGCGGGCTCGAGCTGACCGTGTACTCGCTGCCGCAACGGC
>DASUZD010000254.1:0-11900 GCA_036377055.1 Gaiellaceae bacterium
GCCGCGCATCTGGTCTGCCGGATCACCGTCCCGAACGCCGACCCGTACCTGCTGCCGATGGCCGCGCTCCTGACCGCGGTCGGCCTCACCGAGATCTACCGGCTCAACCCGACCGACGCGTTCCGCCAGGGCCTCTGGATCGTGATCGCGCTCGGCGCGTTCGCCGGGACCCTGCTCGCGCTGCGGCGCGACTTCCGCCGGCTCGAGAACTACAAGTACCTCTTCGGCCTCGCGGCGATCGTCCTGCTCTACCTGCCGCGCGTGCCCGGGCTCGGGACGAGCGTGAACGGCGCGCAGCTCTGGATCCACGTGGGCGCGCTCCAGTTCCAGCCGGGCGAGCTGGCGAAGATCTTCCTGATCGTCTTCCTGGCCGGCTACCTGCGCGACAAGCGCGAGGTGCTGGCGCAGGGGCGGCTGAAGGACTTCGGGCCGCTGCTCGTGATCTGGGGCGGCGCGATGCTCGTCCTCGTCGAGACGAACGACCTCGGCAGCGCGCTTCTCTACTTCGGGATCTTCCTCGCGATGCTCTACGTCGCGACGGCGCGCGCGGTCTACGCCGCCGCGGGTGGCGCGCTCTTCGTCGCCGGCGCCTACGTCGCCTACACGCGGATCGCGCACGTCCGCGACCGCGTGACGATCTGGCTCCACCCCTGGACCGAGCACAAGGTCTACTGCCCGAACGCGCCGCACCATCTCGCGCTCCGCCAGGACTGCCAGGGCTACCAGCTTGTGAAGTCGCTCTACTCGATCGCGAACGGGCACTTCGGCGGCACCGGCCTCGGCCGCGGCACCTTCGAGACGACCAGCGGCGCCCCGCTGATCCCGTACCTGAACACCGACTTCATCTACTCGGCGATCGCCCAGGAGCTCGGGCTGATCGGGGCCGCCGCGCTTCTCCTCGTCTACATGCTCTTCATCGCGCGCGGCTTCCGGATCGCGCTGCTCGCGGACGACGGATTCTCGAAGCTCGCCGCCGCCGGGCTCACGTTCGGCTTCGCGCTTCAGACGTTCATCATCGTCGGCGGAATCCTGCGGCTGATCCCGCTGACGGGGATCACGCTCCCGTTCGTCTCCTACGGTGGATCGAGCGTGGTCGCGAACTTCGTCCTGCTGGCCGGGCTGCTCCTGATCTCCCATCGAGCGACCGCGCCGCCGGTGCAGAGACGATGATGAACCGCCAGGTCAGCCGGCTCGCGCTCGCGGCGCTCTTCCTGATGATCGCGCTGATCGGCGCGACCACGTACTGGCAGACCTGGGCCCAGGCCGGGCTCGCGGACCGCCAGGACAACGAGATCCAGCGCGTCGCGAGGTTCACGATCAAGCGCGGGCTGATCTACGCGGGCGACGGCAAGACGGTACTCGCCGCGAACCGGCCGAAGCGGGTCGGAAACCAGACGCTCTACCTCCGCCGCTACCCGCAGGGAAAGCTCGCCCCGCACGTCATCGGCTACTCGACGGAGACGCGCTCGCAGGCGGGGATCGAGCGCTCGTTCGACGACTACCTGACCGGGTCGAACGCGAACCTGAACACGGTCCTGAAAACGGCGCTCGACCGGCTTCGCGGCGTGACCGTGAAGGGAAACAACGTCTACCTGTCGATCGACCCGCAGGCGCAGCGGCTCGCGAACGAGGCGCTGGCCGGGAAGTGCGGGGCCGCCGTCGCAATCGAGCCGTCAACCGGCAAGGTCCTCGTCCTCGCCTCGAGCCCGTCGTACAACGAGAACCTCGTCGAGAAGAGCTTCGGGCTCATCCGCCGCATCTCGGCGCCCTGCAGACCGCCGTCGCCGCTCCTCGACCGCGCGACCCAAGGCCTCTACCAGCCGGGCTCGACCTTCAAGGTCGTGACCGCGGCGGCCGCGCTCGACACCGGCCGCTTCACCCCCGACTCGTCCTTCTACGACCCCGGCTACTGCACGGAGTACGGCCGCAGGATCTCGAACGCGGGCAACCCCGAGACGGGGCCCGAGCAGTTCGGGCAGGTCAACTTCACGACCGCGCTCCAGCACTCGATCAACGCCGTCTTCTGCAACATCGGCAAGGCGATCGGCGCGGGGACGATCCTCGACTACGCGAAGCGGTTCGGCTTCTACTCGCGGCCGCCGCTCGAGACGCCGATCAACGAGCGCTCGGCCAGCGGCCTGTACAAGCGCGGGAAGCCGTTCCTCCCGAGCAACCCCGCCACCCAGGTCGACCCCGGGCGCCTCGCCTTCGGCCAGGAGCGGCTGCTGGTGACGCCGCTCCAGATGGCGATGGTCGCGGCGGCGGTCGCGAACCACGGCGTCGTCATGCGCCCGTACGTCGTCGAGAAGATCGTCTCGCCGGGCGGCTCGACCGTCCAGCGCACGCATCCCGACAAGCTCGACCGCGCGATCAAGCCGCAGACGGCAGGCGAGCTGACGGCGATGATGGAGGCGGTCGTCACGGGCGGAACCGGCACGGCGGCCCAGATTCCGGGCGTCCCGGTCGCGGGCAAGACGGGCACGGCCGAGACGGGCGTCGCCAACGTCTACACGGCGTGGTTCATCTCCTTCGCCCCGGCGAACAAGCCGAAGGTCGCCGTCGCGGTGGTCGTCGAGAACGGCGGTTTCGGCGGCAAGAGCGCCGCGCCGATCGCCAAAACCCTCATGCAGGCGATCCTCCGCCGCCCTTGAACTCCTAGACCCTACGCTACAGGCCATGGCGGTCTCCGACACGCTGATCAACACGCTCTTCCACGGGCGCTACAAGATCGTCCGCAAGCTGGGCACGGGCGGGATGGCGAACGTGTATCTCGCCGAGGACCAGGAGCTCGGGCGGCGTGTCGCGATCAAGATCCTGAACGATCGCCACGCGGCCGACGAGCAGTTCGTCGAGCGGTTCCGGCGCGAGGCGAAGAACGCCGCTGGCCTCTCGCACCCGAACATCGTCTCGATCTACGACCGCGGCGAGGCCGAGGGCACCTACTACATCTCGATGGAGTACCTCGACGGCCGCAGCCTGAAGGAGCTGATTCTCGCGCGCGGGCCGGCGCCGATCTCGGTGGCGATCGACTACGCGCGCCAGATCCTCGCGGCGCTCAAGGTCGCGCACCGCCAGGGGCTCGTCCACCGCGACATCAAGCCGCACAACGTGCTCGTCGACGGCGAGGGCCGGCTCAAGGTGACCGACTTCGGCATCGCCCGCGCAGGGCCGAGCCAGATGACGGAAGAAGGCTCGATCATCGGCACCGCGCAGTACCTCTCCCCCGAGCAGGCGCAGGGTGCGCCGGTGACGCCGGCCTCCGACCTCTACTCCGTCGGGATCGTGCTCTACGAGCTTTTGACCGGCGCTGTTCCGTTCGCGGGCGAGACGCCGGTCGAGCTCGCGATGAAGCACCTGTCGAAGACGCCGGACGCGCCGTCGCACCTGCGGCCGGAGATCCCGCGCGACCTCGACTTCGTCGTCATGCGTGCGCTCGCGAAGTCGCCGGAGGAGCGGTACGCGAGCGCCGACGAGATGGACGCCGACCTGGCGCGCGTCGCCCGCGGCGTCTCGGTCAGCCCCGAGACGGAGGAGGCGGCGACGGCGATCATCGCCCGGCCGATCACGCTGCCGACCTCTCAGCTTCCGACCCAGCCGCGGCCTCCGGTCCGCCCGCCGCCGCCTTCCTACTACGACTACGACGAGCCGGGCGGCCGGCGACGCTCCGTCTGGCCCTGGCTCCTCGCGCTCGCGCTCGTCGCGCTCGCCGGCCTCGTCGGCTGGTACGCGTACACGCAGATCCAGCACCAGCTGAACGCCTCGAAGCCGGTCGCGGTCGGCTCCTACCTGAACCTGCGCGAGCAGCAGGCGGTCGCGCAGATCCGCGACGCCGGGCTGAGCCCCGACGTGCACCGCCGCCCGAGCGGCGCGACGGCGATCGGCTTCGTCTTCCGGCAGGACCCGGCGCCCGGAAACCGGATCGACAAGGGCAACCAAGTCTCCATCTTCGTGTCGACCGGCCGCGCGAAGACGACGGTTCCCGACGTGCGCGGGCAGTCGGCCGTCGACGCGGCGGCCGCGATCGCGAAGGCGGGTCTGACCCCAGACGTCCATGAGATCAACTCGGAGAAGGACGTGAACACGGTGATCGCGCAGTCGCCGAAGCCGGGCGAGCAGGTCCCGCGCGGGTCGAAGGTTCGGATCAACGTCTCGAAAGGACCGGCCTCGATCGCGGTACCGCCGGTCGTCGGCTTGCCGTACGCTCAGGCGGAGTC
This sequence comes from Gaiellaceae bacterium, assembly GCA_036377055.1. Lineage (GTDB taxonomy): Bacteria > Actinomycetota > Thermoleophilia > Gaiellales > Gaiellaceae > DASUZD01. The sequence goes on from DASUZD010000254.1 coordinate 4,215, forward strand.
GACGCTCAAGGCGAAGGGATTCCAGGTGACGCGAAGGGACGTGGACTCGAACGAGCCGGCCGACACGGTCCTGGGCGAGGACCCGGGCGCGAACACGACGGCGCCCGAGGGCTCGACCGTCACGCTGACGGTCTCGAGGGGCCCGACGAAGAAGCCGGTCCCGCAGGTGACGACGCTCGACAAGGACACGGCGATCTCGACGCTCCAGGACTCCGGGTTCAAGGTGAAGGTCGTGCCGCAGGACACGAATGACCCGGGCGCGGAGAACATCGTCCTCGACCAGTCGCCCGCCCCGAACACGCCGGCCGCGCCCGGCTCGACCGTGACGATCTACGTCGGCCACCTCGTCGGCGCGACCACCGACACGACGCAGAACGGCCAGTGACCGAGCGCCGGATCCGCGTCGCGGTGATCATGGGCGGTCGCTCGAGCGAGCACGAGATCTCACTCGCCTCGGCTCGGTCGGTGGTCGACGCGCTCGACCCGGCGCGGTACGAGACGGTCGAGATCGAGATCGGCCGCGAGGGGCGCTGGGCGCTCCCCTCCGGGAACGGACGTGTCCCGGCCGCCCTTGACCCGGGGTCAGGCCCCCGGACCGGTCCCGGCGAGACGCTGCCGGTTCCGGCCGAGTCCCGCGCGGTCGCGACGACGCTCGGAGGGGTCGACGTCGTGCTCCCGATCCTCCACGGCCCGTTCGGCGAGGACGGGACCGTGCAGGGGCTGCTCGAGCTCGCCGACGTGCCGTACGTCGGCGCCGGCCACGGCGCGTCGTATGTCTGCATGGACAAGGACGTGTTCAAGTCGGTCATGCGCGACAAGGGCATCCCGGTGACGCAGAGCGTGACCCTGCGCGAGGGCGACGAGATCCGCAATCCGTTCGGCTACCCCGTCTTCGTCAAGCCGTCGCAGCTCGGCTCGTCGATCGGGATCTCGAAGGTGCGCGAGGAGTCCGAGCTCGAGGAGGCGGTCGCGCTCGCGCGCAGACACGGCGAGAAGGTGCTCGTCGAGGAGTTCGTCGAGGGCACGGAGATCGAGGTCGGTGTGCTCGGGAACCAGGAGCCGATCGCGTCGCTCCCGGGCCAGGTCGTTGCACACTTCGCCGACTGGTATGACTACTCGTCCAAGTACGACGAGGGCGGCTCGGACCTGCTCGTCCCGCCGCCGGGTCTCTCGCAGGAGCAGATCGAGCGCGCGCAGACGCTCGCGGTCGACGCGTTCCGGGCGACGGACTGCGAGGGCATGGTCCGCGCGGACATGTTCGTCCGCGCCGACGACGGCCAGGTCGTCGTCAACGAGCTGAACACGATCCCGGGCTTCACCGACACGAGCTTCTACGCTCGGCTCTTCGAGGCTTCGGGCGTGCCGTACCCGAAGCTCGTCGACCGGCTGATCGAGCTCGCGATCGAGCGCCACGAACGGCGTCAGCGCTACCTGTTCTAGGCCCGTGAGGCTCGCGGCCGCCGCGGTGCTCGTCGTGGCGTTAGCCGGTTGCAGGTCGACGCACGCGAGCGCACCGACGAGGCGAGCGATCGTGCTCCGGCCACTCCCACCCCAGGGGCTCATCGACGAAGAGCGCACCGGGGTTGCGCTTCGCGATCTGCGGGGCAGGCGGCTCGTCTGGTTGCGTGGCTTCGCCGTCTCGCCGCCCGAGACAGCGATCGCGTTTGGCTACTTGAGCACACGCTTGCCGACGCCGCTGCTCCACGGACCGCACGGGTGGTATCGCCTCGACACGGCCCGTCACATGCTGATCCCGAGCCGCGGCGACCGGGTGTCGCTCACCAGTGGGACCATCGTGGTGGCTCATGCCGGGCCGACATTCACGGTCGAGCGGAGAGACCATGTCCTCATACGCGGCCTGGCGCCGACCTTTCAGATCGTCTCACAGCGCCTCGTCCAGGCCGGAAGCACGCTCCTCGACGTCGAGAAGGGCCGGCGCTGGAAGCTTCCGCCCCGTTGCCTGTTCGCCGGGTTCCGCGAGCGAACGCTCGTCCTCGCCTGCGGGATCGCACACGGCGCCGAGGGGGCTGCACCGATGATCCTCGAGCAGATGGCGCCCGGACGGACGGCACGACAAATCACCCAACGGCTCGCCCAGCTGATTCCGGACGTCGCCGCCCTGTCGCCAGACGGAGCGTGGGTCGCCGTCGAGGGCTTCACCGGCTGCGCCGCGAGCTACGTCTACGTCGCACCGGCGGGAGGCGGCCGCGCGCGCCTCGTATACGGCAAGACCCCGACCGACCCGTTCTCCTCGAACTACTCCACCCTGCTCGGGTGGAGCGCCGACGGCCGGCTCGTCGTCCTCCTCGAGCCGCCGCACTGCGACGAGCCCAGGCCGCCGCGTCCGCCCACCGGCGTCTTCCTCGTCGACCCGCGCACGCTTGCGCGCACGTTCGTCACGAGGAACGCCACGGCGATGTGGTCCCGCTAGCTGAAGGCCTTGACCTCGTTCACGTGCGCCGTGTCGCTCCCGGGCGGGAGCTGCGTGATCCAGACGAGCACGTAGCGCACGGCCTTCGGCTGGAGCGGGATCGTCGTCGAGCTCTCGATCGTCCGCGTGGACGAGAGCGCGTCCGGGAAGGGCCCCTGGGCGCTGTCGCCGCCCCGGATCTGGACGTGCAAGCCAGGCGTGTCGGTCGCGAGCACGACCCGCCGCAGCGTCTTCGATCCGCCCGCGTCGAGGACGAAGCCGACGCCCGGCTTCTCGAGCTTCAGGTCGCGGTAATGCTCGGTGTCCCAATACGTGCCGGGATCCCCGTCGACCGCCTTGGACACCGACGAGGTGTGCTCCGCGCCGTCGCCCTGGGGGTCGTAGGAGCCCGCAGCCGTGAGCTTCACCGGGCTCAGCTTCGCCGGCGCAGCCGACCCGCCCGACCCGCCCCCGGCCGTCAGCGGACGGTCGGAGCCGCGAAGCGCCCAGAACGCCCCCGCGATCGCAGCCAGGAGCAGCAGCAAACCGACCGCGACGAGGGCGAGCGGCCAACGCCGCGGCGACCGCGCGACCCAGGGCCGGCTCTCTCGCAGCACGACGGGCGGCTGGATCAGCGTCGCGTCCTCGCCCGGCTCCGTGCCGAGCGCGGCGAGGCACGCTTCCAGCTCGGACGCGAAGTCGTGCATCGACGCGTACCGGTCGGCGGGATCCTTCGCGAGCGCGCGGTCGACGGCGTTCGCGAGGCGTACGGGCACGTCGGGCCGCAGGTCGAGGACGCTCGGCGGCGGCTCGGTCACGTGCTGCATCGCGACCGACACGAAGCTCTCGCCGGTGAACGGCACGTGCCCCGTCAGCAGCTCGAAGAGGACGACGCCGAGCGAGTACACGTCCGTCGCCGGCTCGACGTCGCCGCCGCTCGCCTGCTCGGGCGCGATGTAGCTCGAGGTCCCGAGGACGGTCCCCGACCGCGTCACGCCCTGGACCTCGAGCGAGCGAGCGATCCCGAAGTCGGTCACCTTCGCCTGGCCGTCGCCGTTCAGGATCACGTTCTGCGGCTTCACGTCGCGATGGACGAGCCCGTTGTCGTGCGCGAACGCCAGTCCGCGCGCGACCTGGATCGCGAGCTCGAGCGCGCGCCGGACCGCCATCGGGCCGTCCTTCTCGAGACATTCCTTCAGCGTCTTGCCGTCGACGTACTCGAAGACGATGAACTGGCGTCCCTCCTCCTCGCCGCGGTCGATCACCGTGACGATGTTCGGGTGCGAGAGCTGCGCGACGGCGCGCGCCTCGCGGCGGAAGCGCTCGACGTACTCGTCGTCGGCCGTGTAGTGCTCGTGCAGGATCTTGAGCGCGACGTCGCGCTCGAGCAGCGTGTCGCGCGCCCTGTAGACGCTCGACATTCCCCCCGAGCCGACGAGCTCGTCGAGCTCGTACCGGCCGCCGATCACCTCGCCAATCACCGGCGAGGAATGTTCCCAAAGCTAGAGGGGCTTACGCCAGGGCAGCTTCCAGCGCCTCTTCCCAGACGCCCAAGGCCTCGTCGACCTCGGCGTCGGTGAGGACGAGGGGAGCGAGCACGCGGATGCAGTTCGAGTAGATGCCCGACTTGAGGAGCAGGAGGCCGCGAGCCGCCGCCGCGTCGGCGATCGCGGTCGCGAGCTCGGGCGCCGGGTCCTTCGTCGCCCGGTCGTGGACGAGCTCGATCGCGAGCATCATCCCGAGCCCGCGGACGTCGCCGATCGCGTCGAAACGCTCCTGCCAGTCGAGCATTCGCGCCCGCATCGTCTCGCCGAGGACCGCCGCCCGCGCGACGAGGCTTTCCTCCTCGAAGACGTCGAGGACCGCGCACGCAGCGGCCTGCGCGACGGGATTGCCGACGTAGGTGCCGCCGATCGCCGAGTCCGGCGGCGCGTCCATGATCGGCGCGCGTCCGATCACGCTCGAGAGCGGAAGACCGGCGGCGATCGACTTCGCGACCGTCATCAGGTCGGGCTCGACGGCGTAGTGCTCGATCCCGAACATCTTCCCGGTCCGCCCGAAGCCCGTCTGCACCTCGTCGACGACGAGCACGATCCCGTTGTCGTCGCAGATCCGGCGAATGCCTTCGAGGAACTCCGACGGAGCGACCACGAAGCCGCCCTCGCCCTGTACAGGCTCGATCACGATAGCGGCCACCTGCTCGGCCGCGACCTGGGTTACGAGCGCTCGCTCGAGCGCGGCGAGCGCCTCGCGTGCCGTCGGCCCGCGGTAGTCGTGCGCGTACGGGACGCGGTAGACCTCGGGCGCGAACGGCCCGAGACCGGCCTTGTACGGGTGCGTCTTCGACGTCAGGCTCAGGGAGAGCAGGGTCCGGCCGTGGAAGCCGCCCTCGAAGGCGATCACCGCCGGGCGCTTCGTGTACGAGCGTGCGAACTTGATCGCGTTCTCGAGCGCCTCGGTGCCGGCGTTGAAGAACGCGGCGCGCTTCGCGCCGGTGATCGGCGCGAGCTGCGTCAGCCGCTCGGCGAGGGACACGTAGATCTCGTACGGCACGATCGTGAAGTCGGTGTGGCTGAAGCGCTCGAGCTGCTCCTGCGCCGCGGCGACGACCTTCGGGTGCGAGTGCCCGACGTTGAGGCACCCGACGCCGCCGGTGAAGTCGATGAACGTGTTCCCGTCGACGTCGGTGAGGAGCGCGCCGCGCCCTTCCTCGATCACCACGGGCAGGTAGATCGAGAGCGGCTCGGCGACGACGCGCGCCTTCCGCTCGAGGATCTCCCGCGACCGCGGCCCCGGAATCTCGGTTCGGATGGAGATCGAGCGCGTCGTGGCCACGTATCGGACACTACCGCAGGGACCACCCGTTGCATAGCTGCATAGAGAACTTGCAGAAGCACGGCCGTAGAATCGGCGCGTGGTCCTCTCCGATCGGACGATCAGGCGCCTGCTCGAGGAAGGCCGCATCGGAATCGAGCCTTACGACGAGTCGCTGCTCCAGCCGTCGAGCGTCGACGTGCGCGTCGACCGGTTCTTCCGCGTCTTCCACAACAACCGCTACCCGTTCATCGACGTGAAGCGCGAGCAGGAAGAACTCACGTCGCTGGTCGAGATCGACGACGAGACGCCGTTCATGCTCCACCCGGGCGAGTTCGTCCTCGGGTCGACGTTGGAGCGAGTCCGGCTCCCCGACGACCTCGTCGCAAGGCTCGAGGGGAAGGCGCTCGCGCTGGACACCGAGATCCCGACCACCGAGGGGTGGAAGGCGATGGCGGAGATTCGGGTCGGCGACCTCGTGTTCGACGAGCGCGGTGTTCCGACTGTCGTCGTCGGCTCGACGCCTCCGATGGACGGCCAGCCGTGCCGGGAAGTCACGTTCTCCGACGGCACGACGGTGGTCTGCGACGCGTCGCACCAATGGGTCACGGTGGACAAGAATGGCCGCCGGTACGGTCGCCGGCGCGAAGCCGTGAGGACGACGGCCGAGATCGAGCGGAGCCTGCTCGTCCGGGGCGAGCGGAACCATCAGGTGGCACTCGCAGATCCGGTCGAGTACCCGGCACGCGAGCTCCCCATCGATCCATACATCCTCGGCGTGTGGCTCGGAGACGGGACGAGCACCAAAGCCGAGATCACGTGCGCCGACCCGGACATCCTCGTGCAGGTGTTCTTCTCCGGCTACGGCGTGGTCCGACAGGCGACACGACCACTCGTCTTCCGAGTCGGCGGCACGGGCCACACACGCGACGCCGTGACCGGGCAGTACGTTCGCAACGACTCGCTCTCGAGCAGGTTGCGTAACCTTGGCCTGCTGGGCGCGAAGCACGTTCCGGACGCGTATATGCGCGGTTCTGTCGCGCAGCGCCAGGCGCTCCTCGAAGGCCTGATGGACACCGACGGGTATGTCGACACGTACGGCCGCTGCGACCTGACGACCGTGAGGGAGCCGCTCGCAGGCCAATTCTGCGAACTCGTTGCAAGCCTGGGCTTCCGGCCGACGCTCGCACGGAAGCGCGCGATGCTGAACGGGGTCGACTGCGGGCCGAAGTTCGAGGTTCAGTTCACGCCGGACCGGCCGGTCTTCCGCGTCCGTAGGAAACTCGCTCGCCAGAAGCAAGCCGGCCGCTTCCACCGTTTCCGGGCCATCGCCGCCGTCCGCACCGTAGAGAGCGTTCCGGTGCGATGCATCGAGATCTCGTCGCCGCGCGGCCTCTATCTCGCGACGCGTTCGTACATCCCGACGCACAACAGCAGCCTCGGACGGCTCGGCCTTCTGATCCACTCCACCGCGGGGTTCATCGACCCCGGGTGGGACGGGCATGTGACGCTCGAGCTCTCCAACGTCGCGAACCTGCCGATCACGATCTACCACGGGATGAAGATCGGGCAGCTCTCGTTCGTGCAGCTGACCGAGGCGGCTGAGTCGCCGTACGGAAGCGGCATGCTCGGGTCGAAGTACCAGGGCCAGCAAGGCCCGACGCCGAGCCGCTACTGGCAGAACTTCGCCGACGCCCAGGCGCGCCGATGATCCTCGTCACCGGAGGCACCGGCTTCGTCGGGCCGAAGATCGTCCACGAGCTGCGCGCGCGGGAGCACGATGTCCGCTGCCTCGTCCGCGACACCCTCCGGGGCTCCAAGCTCACGGCCTGGGGCTGCGAGCTGGCCGTCGGGGACATGACAGACGCGGCGAGCCTCCGCGCGGCCGTCGAGGGGTGCGACACCGTCGTCCATCTGGTCGCCATCCGCGACGGCCGCCGCGAGGAGTTCGAGCGGCTCATGGAGCAGGGCACCCGCGATCTCGTCGCGGCCGCGAAGGAAGGGGGCGTGGCCCGATTCGTCTTGATGAGCGCGCTCGGTACGACAGCGGAGACGCGGAATCTCGTCCCGTACTTCCACGCGAAGTGGGAGATGGAGCAGACGCTCAAGGCGTCAGGGCTCGAGCACGTCATCTTCCGGCCGAGCTTCGTCTTCGGCCGCGACGGCGGGATCCTCAAGAGCTTCAAGCGGATCGCGCGCCTCTCGCCCGTGACGCCGATCCCCGGCGCGGGCCAGCAGCGGATCCAGCCGATCTGGGTCGAGGACGTCGCGGCGTACTTTGCAGGCGGGGTCGAGAAGCCTGAGGCAGCGAACCGAACGTTCGAGCTCGGCGGGCCCGACGTCGTCACCTGGGACGAGCTCTGGACACGGCTGAAGCGCACGCTGCGCGTCCGCCGGCCGACGCTGCACGTGCCGATGGGCGTGATGCGCGTCCAGGCGCTCGCCCTCGAGCGGCTCCCGAA
>DASUZD010000255.1:0-19946 GCA_036377055.1 Gaiellaceae bacterium
GTGCGGCCAGATGCACTTCTACCGCCACCTGGCGTTCAAGTTCATCCGCGAGCACCCGGGCGAGAAGGCCAAGCTTGCAGGGCTCGGAGCCCAGTGGCTCTGGCAGCCGTCGGTGACGAAGACGGAGGGCCGGCGCGGCGCCGGGTCGAGCCTAGACGTCGGCCGGAGCCTCGTCGAGCCGGCGTTCATGATCGCGCTCTACGTCCTCGGCGCGATCGGCCTCTTCCTCGTCCCGAGGCGACTCGCGGCGCTGGCCGTGCTCCTGCTCGCCTACGACACGCTGACGGCGATGCTCTTCGCCGGCGAGACGCGCTACCGCGTGCCGTGGGACTTCGTCATCGCCGTCTGCGCTGCCGCGACGGTCACGCGCGTTCTACACCGCATCGAGCTCGAACGACCACCGGCTCGGCCGCCCGAGCCCGCGGCGCGCTAGACGCCACGGTCTTAGGGCCGCGTGTCACGCGGCCGAGTCTAGGTCGCCGCGGGAAAGAAGCCGGCGACCGAGACCGTCACCTGCTCGCCCTGCCGGTACTTCTCCAGCTTCCACGACGACTCCTCCGGCCGTCGCGCGAGCTCCGCGATCCGCCGACACAGGGTCGCGCGCCGGCTCCCCGCGATTCGCTCGACATAGCTGAGCCGCGCGTGCTGCCGCACTGGCTGGCGGCTGCTCCGGCGAAGGAAGCAGACGTGCAGGCAGCGCACCGGCGCTTCGTCCCACGGGTGCTCGTCGCGGAGCCACCGGAACTCCTCGACCGGGCGTGCGAAGCGCGCTCCGCTTCCCATCAGGCGCTCGGGCGGGCGGTCCTCCCACGCGGAGAGCGGGCCGAAGTTATAGAGCATCGTGGTACTCCGGGACGGCGGCGCCAGCCAGCCGGTGGCAAGCTCGCGTTCCCGGTCGAGCTCGGAGCAGTGCAGCTGCATCGCCTTGACGATGAAGTAGTTGTCGAACTCGCGGGCCGCGAGCCGCGCTCGCATCGGCGGCAGGCTGGCCGGGTCGTACAGCTCGTCGCCGTCGACGCCGATGACCCAGGTGTCAGTGCCGACGTAGGGCAGCAGTCGCTCGTGAGAGATCGCAGGGTCGTCGATCTGCTCGAAGCGCGCGTGCGGAAGCTCGCCCGCGAGGCGGCGAAGGATCTCCGGTGTTCTGTCGCGCGAGCGGTGGTCGAAGAGGAGGAGCTCGTCGCAGAAGCAGGCGACGTTCCGCACGGCCTGCTCAACGAAGAGGTCCTCGTCGCGCACGAGCACCACGCCGACGATTGTCGGGGCAGCCACAGCCAGAAGATAGCTCGCAGCTGACACGGCCTACGCGTTACCGCTGGCGCCGCTCCTAACAGTTCGTCCACACGGGAATGCCACAATACGGGCGCGTGACCGCGATTCTGGGTTTGAACGCCTATCACGGCGACGCGGCGGCGGCACTCCTCATCGACGGCGAGCTGGTAGCGGCGGCCGAGGAAGAGCGCTTCAACCGCGTCAAGCACTGCGCCGGCTTCCCCGAGCAGGCCGCCGCCTGGTGCCTCGCCGACGCCGGCCTGACGGCCGCCGACCTCGACCACGTCGCCGTCTCGCGCGACCCGAAGGCGAACCTCGGCCGGAAGCTGCTGCGCACGATCCGGCACGGAGCGAGTGCTCGCTACCTGAAGGCGCGGCTCGAGAACGCGGCCAAGGTGCGCGACGTCAGGAGCGCGCTCGCCCGAGCTCTCGCCACAGACCCGGCCGAGATCCGTGCCGACCTGCACAACGTCGAGCACCACCAGGCCCACGTCGCGAGCGCGTTCTTCGTCTCGCCGTTCGACGAGGCGGCGATCCTCTCCGTCGACGGCTTCGGCGACTTCGCCTCGACGATGCTCGCCGAGGGCCACGGCTCGCGCTTCGACGTCCTCGACCGCGTCCTCTTCCCGCACTCGCTCGGGATCTTCTACACCGCGGTCACGCAGTGGCTCGGCTTCCCGAAGTACGGCGACGAGGGGAAGGTGATGGGCCTCGCGCCGTACGGCGACCCGGAGCGGCACCGCGCGCGGATGCACGAGCTCGTCCGCCTCGACGGCTCGCTGTTCGAGCTCGGGCTCGACTACTTCACGCACGACAAGGAAGGCGTCGACATGACGTGGGACGAGCAGTCGCCGACGATCGGGCGGATCTACTCGGACCGGATGATCGAGGCGTTCGGCCCGGCGCGGGAGCCGCGGACGGAGCTGACGGAGACCCACGAGGACGTGGCCGCCGCGCTCCAGGCGATGCTGGAGGACGCATACCTCCACCTCGTCCGCGTGCTCTGGGAGCGGACCCGGATCCCGAACCTCTGCCTCGCGGGCGGCGTCGCGCTGAACGCCGTCGTGAACGGCCGCATCAGGCCGGAGACGCCGTTCGACGAGGTCTACGTCCAGCCGGCCGCGGGCGACTCGGGCACGGCCGTCGGCTCGGCCTACTGGGTGTGGAACCAGCAGCTCGGCCGCGAGCGGAGCTACGTGATGGAGCACGCCTACACCGGTCCCGGCTACTCGGACGACGAGTGCGCTGCGGCGATCGCGGCCGTGGGCCTGCAAACGGACCGCCTCGACGACGACGACCTCTTCCCGGCCGTCGCCGCACGGATCGCCGACGGCGACGTCGTCGGCTGGTTCCAGGGCCGGATGGAGTTCGGCCCGCGCGCGCTCGGGCACCGCTCGATCGTCGTCGACCCGCGTCGCCCCGACATGAAGGACGTCCTCAACGCGCGGATCAAGCATCGCGAGCCGTTCCGGCCGTTCGCACCCTCGATCCTCGCCGAGGCGACGGGGGAGTGGTTCGAGCAGGACTACGAGTCTCCGTTCATGGTGCTCGTCTACAAGACGAAGCCGGACAAGCGCGACAAGATTCCGGCCGTGAACCACGTCGACGACACCGGCCGGCTCCAGACCGTCGACGAGCGCGTCAGCCCGCGCTACTACCGGCTGATCAAGGAGTTCGAGCGGCTGACCGGGGTGCCCGTCGTCCTGAACACATCGTTCAATGAGAACGAACCGATCGTGATGACGCCGGAGCAGGCCGTGGAGACCTTCCAGAAGACGAGGATGGATGTCCTCGTGCTCGGCAACCACGTGGTCCGCCGGGAGGCCGCGTGAGCATCGCCGACGCGCTCGGCGGCGCGCCCGCCGCCCGTCGCACGATCCGGCTCGAGCGCACGGGCCGCCGCCTGCCCTTGTCGGTCCGCGACCTGCGCGAGCTGCTCGCGTACCACGAGCTGCTTTTCTTCCTCGTCTGGCGCGACGTGAAGGTGAAGTACAAGCAGACGGCGCTCGGCGTCCTGTGGGCGGTGCTCGTGCCGTTCACTCAGATGTTGATCTTCACGCTCGTCTTCAACCGTGCGCTGCACGTCAAGTCGGAGTACCACGTCCCGTACCCGCTCTTCGTCTACACCGCGATGCTGCCCTGGACGTACTTCACCTCCTGCCTGTCCGCGAGCAGCACGAGCATCGTCGGGAACCAGAACCTGATCACCAAGGTCTTCTTCCCGCGCCTGATCATCCCGCTGGCGGCCGTCGTCGCGCCAGTGCTCGACTTCCTGCTCGCGTTCAGCGTCCTGTTCGGGTTGTTCATCTACTACGGGCGCGCCCCGCACTGGCACGCGGTCGTCATTCCCGCCTTTCTCGGGATGGCGCTGCTGACAGCGTTCGGCGTCGGCCTCTGGCTCTCCGCGCTCAACGTGCGCTACCGCGACGTGCCGTTCGTCGTGCCGTACCTCGTGATGATGTGGTTCTTCGCCACGCCGATCGTCTACGGCGTCACGGCCGTGAAGTCGAGCACGCAGGGCCTGCTCGCGCTGAACCCGATGGCGGGCGTGATCGACGGCTTCCGCTGGGCCGTCCTCGGCCGCGGGCTGCCGCACTACCACGTCTACGCCGTCAGCTTCGCCATCGCCCTCGCGATCATGCTCAGCGGCCTCTGGTACTTCCGCCGCGTCGAGCGCTACTTCGCCGACCTGATCTGAGGAGACGATGAGCAGCCTCGCGATCGACGTCGTCGGCATCTCGAAGCAGTACCGCATCGGGCAGATGCACTCGGCCATCGACACGCTCCGCGACCACGTGATGCACGGCCTGCGGACGCTGCGGACGCGGTCGGCGCCGCGCGAGACGATCTGGGCGCTCGACGACGTCTCGTTCCAGGTCGCCGAGGGCGAGGTGCTCGGCATCATCGGCCGGAACGGCGCCGGCAAGACGACGCTGCTCCGGCTCCTGTCGCGGATCACCGAGCCGACGAGAGGCTACGCCGACGTCACCGGCCGCGTCGGCAGCCTGCTCGAGGTCGGCACCGGCTTCCACGCGGAGCTGAGCGGCCGCGAGAACATCTTCCTGAACGGCGCGATCCTCGGCATGCGCCGGAGCGAGATCGTCCGGAAGTTCGACGAGATCGTCGAGTTCTCCGGCGTCGAGCAGTTTCTCGACACGCCGGTGAAGCGCTACTCGAGCGGCATGTTCGTCCGCCTCGCGTTCTCCGTCGCCGCGCACCTCGAGCCGGAGATCCTGATCGTCGACGAGGTGCTCGCGGTCGGCGACGCGGAGTTCCAGAAGCGGTGCCTCGGCAAGATGGAGAGCTACGGCCAGTCGGGTCGCACAGTGCTCTTCGTCTCGCACTCGATGCCGACGATCGCGCGTCTTTGCCCGCGTCTCCTCCTCCTCGACCGCGGGCGTCTGGTCGAGGACGGCCCGGCGGAGCACGTGATCGGGCGCTACCTGCACGGCGACATCGGCACCTCGGCGCGACGCGAGTGGCACGACCGGGAGACCGCGCCGGGCGACGACTGGGCGCGGTTGCGCTCGGCACGCGTCGTCGACGCGAACGGCGTCACGTCGGACGTCGTCGACGTCACGGAGCCCGTCGGGATCGAGATCGCCTTCGACCTCCTGCGTCGCGAGACCGTCTTCCCCTGGATCGACCTCCTCGACGAGGGCGGGACTCTCGTGTTCAGCGCGCTCGACACGAACCCGGTGTGGTCTGAGCCGCGAGAGCCCGGCCGCTACGTCGCGACCGCCTGGATCCCCGAGCACCTGCTAAACGAAGGGACGCTGCACGTGACGGTCTCCGTCAAGTCGATGCTGCTCGGCGCGAAGCCGTGGCGACACGCGGAGGTCGAGGCCGCGCTGACCTTCCAGGTCGTGGAGCGCGACGAGCCGACCGCGCGCGGCTACTTCACGGGGAGGATCGGCGGCCCGGTCAGGCCGCTTCTTCGGTGGACGGAGGAGGCCGCCGGCGCCGAGGGCGGCACCCCGCTCGTCGCGCGCGGCCAGAGCGATTGATCCCGCGGCCGCGCCGCGGCGCACCGGCGCTGCGGGTCGGCTGGGCGACGGCGACGACCCTGACCGCCGAGCGTGCGAGCTTCCGCAGCCTCGAGACGAGCGTCGCGATGCGGGTCGCGAACGTCGCGCGGTGGCTGAACCGGAACACGCGGATCCGGAACGAGCTCTACCGTCCGGGCCGCCGCTACGACGTCGTCGTCTTCGCAAAGGCGATGGACGAGCGGGCGCGGGCGGAGGCCGAGCGCGTGCAGTCGCTCGGCGGGCGCGTCGTGTTCGACGCGAACGTCAACTACTACGAGGTCTGGGGCGACTACGACCTCCCGGGGACGCAGCCGACGCCCGAGCAGCAGCGCGACGCGGAGGAGATGACGCGGGCCGCAGACCTCGTCGTCGCGGACTCGAGCTACATCCTCGGGATCGTCAGGCGCTACAACGAGCGCGCCGTGTGGATCCCGGACAACGTCGATCTCGGGACGTTCCGGCCGCGGCCGCAGCACGAGGGGCCTCGGCTCCGGCTCGCGTGGTCGGGCCGGTCGCACAAGGCGCGGCCGCTGACGCTCCTCGCCGAGCCCCTTTCCGGCATGGCCGACGTCGAGGTCGTCGTCGTCTCGGACGCGCGCCCGCCGGAGCTCGAGGCGCTCGCCGAGGTGACCCAGGTGCGGTACGAGCCGTTCAGCCTCCGCGGCTACGCTCGCACGCTCAGGAGCTGCGATGCGATCGTCTCCCCGAAACGCCTCGTGAACGGGTACGAGCTCGGCCACAGCGAGTGGAAGATCACGCTCGGGATGGCGGCGCGGCTGCCGGCCGTCGCGAGCCCGCAGCAGTCGTACGTGGAGGCGATCGGCGCGCACGGCGGCGGGATCGTCGCCGACTCGCCCGGCGAATGGCGAGCGGCGTTCGAGCGGCTGCGCGACCCCGAGGTTCGGGAGGAGCTCGGGTCGCGCGCACGCCGCGCCGTGGAGGAGCTCTACGCGACGCCGGTCGTAGCGAAGCGGTACGGAGACGCGCTCCTGGAGCTGGCGTGAGGCTGCGCGCCCCGGACGTCGCCATCTCGCACCGCCTCCGGCGGCCGCCGTACGGAGGGTCGAACCAGTTCCTCCTCGCACTCCGGGGCGAGCTCGAGCGGCGCGGCCTTCGCGTCTCCCACGGCCGGCTGCCGCGACGAGCGCGCGCCGTGCTCCTGCACGCGTACCTGGTGGAGGGAGTGCCGCCTGCCGGCGCGCGCGTCGTCCACCGCGTCGACGGCCCGATCCGGCTCTACCGCGGGACGGACGACGGCGCCGACGCCCGGATCGAAGAGCTCAACCGCACGTACGCCGACGCCACGATCTTCCAGTCGCAGTACAGCCTGGCCGCGCACCGGGAGCTCGGGATCGACCTCCGCGAGCCGGTCGTGATCCCGAACGCCGTCGACCCTGCGATCTTCTTCCCGGCCGAGCGGGAACCGCCTCGCCGGCGGCTGAAGCTGATCGCGACGAGCTGGTCGGACAACCCACGCAAAGGCGCGGGCGCGCTCGAGCGGATCGCGCGCAGGCTCGACCCCGCGCGCTTCGAGCTCACCTTCGTCGGCCGCACCGCGGTCGATCTCGGGCCAGCACGCGTCGTTCCGCCGCGCGGCTCGCGCGAGGTCGCGGCGCTGCTGCGGGCGCACGACGCCTACGTGGCTGCGAGCCTCAACGACCCGTGCTCGAACGCGCTGCTCGAGGCGCTCGCCTGCGGCCTGCCGGCGCTCTACGCGCGAAGCGGCGGCCACCCGGAGCTCGTCGGCGACGGCGGCCTCGGGTTCGACGACCCCGTCGAGGCGCCGGAGCTCGCGTCGCGCCTTGCCGAGGAGTGGAGCGAGCTGCGCGAGCGGATCTCGGTCGTCCCGCTCCGCGAGGTCGCGGACCGCTACCTCGCCGCGCTGGGGCTCGGGTGACGGCGGCGCTCCGGCGGCCGCTCAGGCCGCTTCGCCGCGCGGCGACGGATGCGGCCGAGGGGATTCGCGCGGCTCTGTACAGGCGCCGTCTTCGCGTCGAGCGCGGAGGCGGTGTGGCTCTCGCGTACGGCCGCGAGGTCCCGAAGCGGTCGGAGCCCGCGCACGGCGGCGCCGTCAAGCTTCAGGCGCTCGCGGAGACGTGGCCGCCGACGGAGCGCTTCAACGTCCTCTACCTCGTCTCGAGCGCGCTGCCGCCGCGGGCCGACCGCCTGCTCGAGGTGGCGCGGGAACGAGGCGCGGCCGTCGTCTGGAACCAGGACGGCGTCGCGTACCGCGGTTGGCACGGCCCCGGCTGGGAGCGCGTGAACGAGCCGCTCGCGCACGGCCTGCACGCGGCCGACCACGTCTTCTTCCAGAGCCACTTCTGCCGAGTCGCGTCCGACCGTTTCCTCGGCGCGCGCGACGGCCCGGCCGAGGTTCTGTCGAACCCGATCGACACGCGGCGGTTCGTCGTCCCCGAGCGGCGCGACGAGCGGCCGACCCTGCTGCTCGGCGGGAACCAGTACCAGCGCTACCGCCTCGAGGTCGCGGTGCGGACGCTCGAGCTGCTGCCCGACGAATGGCGCCTCCTCGTCGGAGGCCGGCTGTCGTGGGATCCGGACCCGGCGCGGGTCCAGCGCGATGCGGCGGCGCTGCTCGGCGACCCGCGGATCGAGGTCGCAGGGCCGTACACTCAGGCCGAGGCGCCGGCGCTGCTCGGCCGGGCGCACGTGCTCCTGCACCCGAAGTACAACGACCCGTGCCCCGGCGTGGTGCTCGAGGCGCTCGCGTGCGGGCTCCCGGTCGTCCACTCCGCGAGCGGCGGCACGCCGGAGCTGGTCGGGGACGCAGGCGTCGGCGTCGAGGCGCCGCTCGACTGGGAACGCGACCACCCGCCCGACCCGGAGGAGCTGGCGGCGGCGGTGCTCGCGTGCTCGGAGCGCTGGCCGGAGCTGTCGGCCGCGGCGCGCGAACGGGCGGAGCAGTTCGACGTCCGGCCGTGGCTCGAGCGCCATCGCGCGGTCTTCGAGGCCCTCGCGCGATGAGCGACCCGCTCGTCACGATCGGCGTCGTCAGCTTCAACCGGCTCCACTACCTGCGCGCGCTGATGGAGTCGGCGCGCGAGTGCGTTCGCTACCCGCGCGTCCAGTGGGTCGTCGTCGACGGCAACTCGGTCGAGCCCGGGCTGCGCGAGTACGTCGAGAGCCTCGACTTCGTCGACGAGAAGGTGTTCGCCGACTGCACCCACGCCGAGGCGATGAACACGATCGTCGAGCGGGCGCGCGGCGAGTGCCTGATGATGCTGCCCGAGGACGTCCAGTTCGTGCGGCGCGGCGAGTGGCTTCGCGACCTCGTCGAGGTCGCGCTTCGGCCCGAGGTCGGGCACGTCCAATTCGACGCCCAGCGGCGGGTGACGCTCCAGCGCTACTTCGGGCGTGCGCGCTTCCGGTCGCTCGAGCTGCCGTGGCGCCGGCGGTACGGACGGCTGCGCTCCTCGTCGGGCGAACTCTTCCTCGGCTTCGGCGACCGTCGCGAGCCGATCGGCGGCGCCGGGATCGTGACGTTCGTGAAGACGGAGCTCCGGCGGCGCCTAGGGCCGTGGCGCGTGCGGCGCGAGCTCTCGTCGATGCAGGATTCCGGTCTCGGCGCGGAGGCGGACATGATCGAGCGCTGGCGCGGCTCCGGCCTGCGCCTCGAGGCGTTCATGGTCCGCAATCCGGTCGTCGCCGACGTCGTCACCGACCCGCGCGGCACGAAGGCGCGCGTGCGGTTCGGCGACCGGCGCTACGGGCGCTACGCGCCGCCGCCCGAGCCGCCGTTCTACTACCGGATCTGGAACGAGGACGAGCTCGCGCGCTTCGCCGACGCCGACCCGGCGCCTGCGTTCGAGGACTTCGTCGTCCCGCGCGGCTTCGACCTTCCGCTCGACGAGCAGGGGAACATGCTCAAGACGAACGTGATCACCGAGGACGAGCCGTACGAGCTCATCGCAGGCCACCCGTAGACTCCGCCCGTGGCCGCACCCTCGGTCGCCGTGGTCGTCCCCACCGGCGGGCTCGAGCTCGACCGAGACGAGCAGGTCTCCTTCCGTCAGCTCCGCCGCGTGCTCGGCGGCTACGACACCTACCTCCTGCTGCCTGACGACGTCGAATCGACGCTGGACGGGTTGCCCGTGAAGCGCGTCGCCGCCGCGTACTTCCGGGGACCGAAGCGCCGAAACCAGCAGCTCATGATCTCGCCCGACTTCTACGGCGCGTTCAGCGACTACGACTTCATCCTGATCCACCAGCTCGACAGCCTCGTGCTTTCGGACGAGCTGGCCGCCTGGTGCGAGGCGGGCTGGGACAACGTGGGCGCGCCGTGGACGAGGCGCGCCGCCGATGGGACGCTCGTCCTGACGGCTGTCGGGAACGGTGGCCTGGCGCTCAGAAAGGTGGAGAGCTGCCTCCGCATCGCGACGCTCGCGCGGCGCCCGCTGCCGCGGCTGCGCACGCTGGCGTGGTTCGGCGGCTCGGTCGGTCGCCGCCTCGTCCGGCATCTCCCGGGGACGCTCCGGACGATCGCCACCTCACGGCGCAAGCTGCGCACAGCGGCCGGCGCCGCCCGTGGCGCCCTCGCAACGACCTTCGTCACCGAGGACAAGTTCTGGTCTGAGATGGCGCCACGCCTCGACCCGACGTTCCGCATACCGCCGCCGGAGGAGGCGCTCTCGTTCGCGTTCGAGACGAACCCGCGCGAGTGCTTCGAGCTGAACGGGCGACGGCTCCCGTTCGGGTGTCACAAGTGGTGGTTCCACGACCGCGGGTTCTGGGAGCCGTACCTGATCGCGGCGGCCGGATGATGCGACCGCTCGTCAGCATCGTCACTCCGTCTTTCAATCAGGCCGAGTTCCTGGAGGAGACGATCCGCTCGGTGCTCGAGCAGGACTACGAGCCGATCGAGTACATCGTCGTCGACGGCGGCTCGACCGACGGGAGCGTCGACGTGATCCGCCGCTACGAAGACCGCCTCGAGTGGTGGGTGAGCGAGCCGGATGGAGGCCAGCCGCAAGGCCTGAACAAGGGTTTCGCGCGGTCGAGTGGCGAGGTGATGGGCTTCCTCAACTCCGACGACACGCTGCTCCCAGGTGCGATCTCGCGTCTCGTCGGCGAGCTCGAGCGCGACCCTGGGGCGCTCGCGGCATACGGCGACGCGGTCTACGTCGACGAGCGTTCCGGAGAGACGCGCTACGGCAAGTCGCAGGTCTGGGGAGTCGCCCCGATGGCGTTGGCCGCGACGGGGACGGTAATGCAGCCGGCCTCGCTCTGGCGCCGGCGCGCGTGGGAGCTCGCGGGCCCGTTCGACGAGAGCTATCAGGTCTGGTTCGACGTGCTGTTCTTCCTCAACATGGCCAGGTTCGGGCCGGCGTCGTACGTCGAGGAGCCGCTCGCGACCTATCGGATCCACCCGGAGTCGAAGACGGCGCACGCGACGGGAATTCCGCACACGGAGGAGCTGATGAGGGTCGCCGACGAGTACTTCGGCGGGCCCGACCTGCCTGAGGAGCTGAAGCCTCGAGCCCGCACCTTGCAGGCGCTCTACTATCGCCGGGCGGCCTGGGGCTACTACTCCTCGGGCGACATCGCCCGCGCCCGGCGCGCGCTCCTGCGCTCCGTGCCGCTGCGGCCTCGCATGTCGCGGAAGACCCTGCGGCTCCTCGCGAGAACGCTGACCCCGGAGCCGATCGTGCGCCTGCGGCACCGGCTCGCACCCCCGAGATGACTCGGCCGCTCGTCTCGATCGTGACGCCGTCCTACGCTCAGGCGCGGTTCCTGGAGGAGACGATGCGGTCGGTGCTGGAGCAGGACTACGAGCCGATCGAGTACATCGTCGTCGACGGCGGCTCCACGGACGGCAGCGTCGACGTGATCCGCCGCTACGAAAATCGCCTCGCGTGGTGGACGAGCGAGCCCGACCGCGGCCAGGCGCACGCGATCAACAAGGGTTTTGCCCGGGCTCGGGGGGAGTACCTCGGCTGGCTCAACTCCGACGACACGCTCCTGCCCGGCGCGATCTCGCGGCTCGTCGGCGAGCTCGAGCGCGACACCGGCCTCTCCGCCGCCTACGGAGACGCAGTGTGGCTCGACGAGGACTCGCGCCACCTCGGCCCGCAGCGGGCGCGCGAGCTGGACGTGCGCGCGATGGCTCGGAGCGGCTCCGCGCACGTGCTCCAGCCGGCGTCGCTCTGGCGCCGCGAGGCGTGGGAGCGGGCGGGTCCGCTCGACGAGAGCCTTCACTACGTGTTCGACACCGTCTTCTTCCTGCGCCTGGCGGCGCTGGGCCGCGCGCGCCATCTCGCCGAGCCGCTCGCCGGCTACCGGATCCATCCGGCCTCGAAGACCTACAGCGAGCCGCTGCCGAAGATCGAGGAGTACCTGCGGCTCGCAGACGAGGTTTTCGCAGCCGACCCGCTTCGCCCGTATGCGCGCGCCGGCCGGGCGAGCTATTACCGCCGTGCGGCCTGGAGTCTCTGGAACCTCGGGGAGCTCTCGCGGGCGAGGCGCACGTTTCTCCGCTCGCTGCTCGTCTCGCCTGCGATGACGCGCGGTACCGCGGCGAAGATGGTGCGGACGCTCGCACCAGGGCCGCTCGTCCGCCGGCGGCGCGCGCGGCGCGCGGCCGCGGCATGAGCGGGTGACTCCGCGCGTCAGCGTGATCCTGCCCGTTCGCGACGGGGATCCGTTCCTGCGCGACGCCCTCGAGAGCGTGCTCGCGCAGACGCTCGCCGAGTTCGAGCTCCTCGTCGTCGACGACGGTTCGACCGACGGGACCGCGGCGATCCTCCTCGAGGTGCAGGACGATCGGCTGCGCGTCCTCCGGCAGGAACCCCTCGGCCTCGTCGCAGCCCTGAACCTCGGGATCGCGGAGGCTCGGGCGCCGTACCTCGCTCGGATGGACGCGGACGACGTCTCGCTTCCGGAGCGGCTCGAGCGGCAGGTCGCGTACCTCGACGCGCGGCCGCGGGTCGGGCTCGTCGTCGCGGGCGTCGTAACGATGGACGGGGACGCGCGGATCGTCCTACCCGACGACGACGCGGCGTTGCGGCGCCGCCTTTTGCTCCGCAACCCTTTTGCCCACGGGGCTGTGGCAGTTCGCGTCGAGGCCCTCGCGCGCGCCGGCGGCTACCGCGCCGACTACGGCGCGAACGAGGACTACGACCTCTGGCGGCGGATCGCGCGCGACTGGGAGCTGGGCGCGATCCCCGAGGTTCTCTACCGCTATCGGGAGCACCCCGGCGCGGTGACCAAGAGCCGCATTGAGGAGCGTGTCCGGAGCCGCGAGCGCCTGCGCGACGAGCTGTGGCGCGAGCCTTCGCTGCTCCGCGCGGTCCGCCGTGACCGCGACCCGGTGGAGGCCCGAGCGCTACTTCGCGAGGCGCTTCGCCGACGGCGCCTCGGCCTCGCGCTGCGCGTCCTCGTACGCCCGGAGTAGCAGCGCGCCGACGGCCTCGCGCCCGTACCGCTCCCGTGCCCGCCGAGCGATCTCGCCGCGGTCGAATGCGTCGAGCCGGTCGAGCGCCTCGCCGATCCGCCGCGCGATGCTCTCGGGGTCGCGCGGCTCGGCCAGCAGGCCGGTTCGCTCGTCCACGAGCTCCGGGAGTCCGCCGACCCGCGTCGCGACGACGGGCAGCCCGCTCGCCATCGCCTCGAGCACGACGCACGGGTTGTTCTCGAACCGGCTCGCGAGGACGAACAGGTCGGCGGCGCGCATCCGCTCCGCGAGCTCGCGCTTCGGCCGGAGGCCGTGGAACGACACAAGCCCCTCGACCCCCAGCCGTCGCGCCCGCGCCTCGTACTCCGGCCTGAGCGGCCCATCGCCCACGACGTCCAGCCGAAAGCCGTTCCGATCGCGCGCGAGCAGCGCGAGCGCGTCGAGCAGGTAGTCGACGCCCTTCGCGCCGTTCTCCCCGAGGAGGCCCGCCGTGAGGAGGCGCCGCTCGTCGCTGCGGTCGCCGCGGCCCGGCCGGAAGAGCTCGTCGTCGACGACGTTCGGCACGACCCGCAGCCGCGCGCGCGGCGCGAACGACGCGAGCGCTGCGCGCATGGCCTCGCTCGGCGGCAGGACGAGCTGCGCGCGCTCGAGCGTCGACCGCGCGGCCCAGGCCATCGTCCGCGAGAGGCGCACCGGATTGTCCGGCAGGAAGGCGCTCCAGTGCTCGCTGTAGACGAGCGGCTTCCGCAGCGCGCGCGCGGCGAGTGCCGAGAGGTGCGAGCTCGCGTGGACGACGTCGAGATCGCCCGCGGCCACTCTCGCTCCAGCGACGAAGGCCGCGTAGCTCAGCGGCCGCCCGAAGCGGCGGTAGCGGACGCGGACGAGCGGCGGGTCGTCGTCCTCCTCGACGAGCTCGAAGAGCCCGCGCCGGCCGTGCGTGCGCTGGAGGTGGACGACGCGCACCGCGGCTCCTGCGAGCGCTGCCGCGCGCGCGTGCTCGCGCACGAAGACGCCGTCGATCGGCGACTCGGACGACGGGTAGTTCGTCGTGAGGAAGAGGACCTTCAGAGGCACGCCCGAGCCCACAGCTCGACGTTGAGCGCGCGCCAGAGCTCCATCCCAGCCTCGACCTCGCCGCGACGATGCCGCTCGAGGCGGCGCCGCGCGGCCGCGGCGTCGACGAACCCGCGCTCCGCGAACGCGCGCGAGGAGAAGACGTCGGCAGCAAGCTCGCCAAGCTTCCCGCGCAGCCAGACGCGCTCCGGGGTCACAAACCCGAGCTTGTCGCGGCGGTCGCGCACGATCGGCGGCAGCAGGTCGCCGAGCGCGCGCCGGAGCACGTCCTTCGTCCGCCCGCCGGCGATCAGCTCGCTGCCGGGCAGCGAGAAGCAAAGCTCCACGAGCCGGTAGTCGAGGAACGGGACGCGCGCCTCGATCGAGTGCGCCATCGAGTTCCGGTCCTCGTAGCGAAGCAGCTCGGGAAGGCCGCGGCGCGTCAGGATCAGCTGCTGGTGGCGCCGCAGGCGGTCCGGGAACGGCGAGCCGTTCGGGCTCGCCGGTGCGTCGTGCGCGCGCAGGTCCGGATGGACCAGCGCCCCCGCCCCGCGCGTGCGTGAGCGGACGAGCCGCGTCAGCGCCTCAGGCGCGAAAGGCCGCGACATCGCCGTAACGAGCGCCGTCGCGCTGTGGACGCCGTGGAAGCTCCGCAACTCCTCGCCGAGCTGGCGCAGCCGTCCGGACGCGAGCAGGTCGGCGAGCCGGAAGCCGAGGTGCGCGCGGTAGCCGGCGAGCACCTCGTCGCCGCCCTGGCCGTCGAGCATCACGGTCACGCCGGCGCGCCGCGCCTCGCGCATGACGTACCAGCCGGCGCAGATCGACGTCGAGCCGAACGGCTCGCCCTGCGCCTCGACGATCGCCGGCAGGTCGTCCACGAGCTCCTCGGGGCCGAACGTGATCCAGCGCGGCTCCGCCTCGGTCCGCCCGACGACTGCCTCGGCGTACGGCCGCTCGTCGAACCCCGGCACCTCGAAGTAGGCCGTGAACGTGCGCTGCCGCGGCCCGACCGCGACGGCGTTCTCCTTCTCGGTGTGGAGCAGGTGGTCGACGGTGACCGCGATCGCCGAGGAGTCGAGGCCGCCGGAGAGCGCGGTTCCGGCCGGAACGTCGCTGCGCAGCCGGAGCCGAATCGAGTCGAGGAAGAGCTCGCGCAGGGCCTCGGCGGTGTCGCCGGCCGGCGGCTCGTGCTGCTCGAGCGACCAGTAGCGCCGGACGTGCAGGCCGCTCTCGTCGACGACGAGCGAGTGAGCCGGCGGGAGCTTCCGGATCCCGGCGAAGAACGTCTCCTCGGTGTGGTCGAGGTAGGCCTGGTCGAGGTAGTCGCGGATCGCGCGCGGATTCGGCTCGAGCCGTGTCTCCGGGTCGCCGCGGAAGGCGCGCGGCTCGCTCGCGAAGACGAACCGGCCGCCCTCGAAGCGGTAGTAGAACGGCTTCACGCCGAAGCGGTCGCGCGAGCAGAAGAGCCGCCGGCGCGGCCCGTCCCAGAGCGCGAACGCCCACATGCCGTTGAACCGCTCGACGCACCCGTCGCCCCACTCGCGGTACGCGGCGAGCATCACCTCGGTGTCGGTCGAGCTCCGGAAGCGATGCCCCTTCGCCTCGAGCTCACGCCTCAGCTCGCGGTAGTTGTAGACCTCGCCGTTGTGGACGAGCCGTAGCGCGCCGTCCTCGCTCGCGAACGGCTGCATGCCGGCGTCGGAGAGGTCGATGATCGCGAGCCGGCGGAAGCCGAGCGCGACGCCTTCGGTGGCGTAGGAGCCGTCGCCGTCGTGCCCGCGGTGGTCGAGCTCCGCCGCCATCCGCGCGACGGTTTCGTTCTCAGGCGGCCGCCCGAGCACGACGATCCCGCAGATCCCGCACACGGAGCCAATGATCGCAGCAGCGGGTTCGGGAATCTTAAAGGGGCGCCGCCTAGTCGTCCAGCCGGAAAGCGAATCTGCGCTCGGATCGGCGGCTTGCGTCGCCTAAAGGAGGATTTGATCTCCGCTCGGCGAGTGGAACATGCCGGCCTCGGGCTGGTCACCCTCTGGCACCACTCCAACGCGGATCTCGGCGCCGTCGTCGAATCTCAAACGAATCCACTCGGAGGTTTCGGTGACGCACTCGACGGCGTGGGAGATCAGCGAGCAAAGCGCGTCGCGCCAGGCAGTGTCACCCTCGCGCCACGCTTCGTCGTCGCGAGCGACTTCGAGCCGAGCGAGGGCATCGATGCGCGGGCCGTCGAAGTGGAGGGAGACGTAATCGCGGATGAACTCGACGCTGCTGAGCTCTTCCCCCACCAGTACTTCGAGGGGCGAAGGATTCGTTTGCTTTCTCCGTACCAATCGAGTCCCTCTATATCAATAGCCCACCCAAAACGCCGTGTCTCGGTTGCCGTACGAGAACTCGAGGCGCGTGTCAGTCGTGACGCATGAAGCGGAGCCGCTCCGCCTACTGGCTGGCCAAGCCCGCGTTCGCTCGACGCTCCTCGAGGGCCGGAAGTGGAACCCTGAAGCGAAAGGCGTACGGCGTCTTGCTCGCAACCTCCCGCGCATGGACGACGACCCAAACATCCCGCGTCTCGAGCGGGAGCGCGACCCACCAAACGATCTGGCTCACCGCTTGGCCGTTCTCGAGGAGCTGAGGCTCGCCGTCGATCGCGCCCCAGTGCCACCTTGGAAGCAACCGGCGGGTCGCGAGGCCGCCCGCCACCAGCTCGACCGGAGCCGTGCGCGTGCTCCGCCACTCGAGCAACACCTCGGTGATGGTCGTATCGAGACTGAGCCCGCGCAAAGCCACGGTCACACCGAACACCTGCTCGACCGATCGCTCGACATGGATGTAGGAGTCGAGCGAGCTCCTTCCGTCGAGGCAGTAGTCGGCGATCTTCCATTCGTCCCCGACCCGGGTGAGCCGGACGGGGCCGGTCAGATCGATGACGGTCGAGAACGTGCCGTGCGCGGGGTGATCCAGCTCGAGCCTCGTCCTCGCCTCGAGCGACGCTCGCGCTTCGCTCGCGCTCACGTCCTCGACGACAAGTCGTGCGATCTCGGTCCGCTCTGCGGTGATCTTCCAGGCCGTCTTCACCTGGTGATAGAGCCGAGAGCGGAGTTGAAGGGGCCCAGTCAGGCAATCGGGCCGCGCCGGCGACTCGAGTGGAAGCATGGCGAACTCGCGGACGACTCGCTCCACTGCGGCAAGCGTGTTGTCGGCGTGCGCGACCGGCTTCCCGATCGAGGACGTCACCGTGTGCGCGGCTGCCAGGCTACGGGTGAATCGTCGATGTCACGCCGGATGATTCGTGCCCGGCCGCCGTTGGCGGGAACGAGATATAGATCGACCAGACAGCAGGCGGACGCGGTGTGGCTTCCGAGAACACGGTTCGCCAACACCTCGGCACCATCCGGCGCCCATCTTGGATAGTGAAACGTGACGTCCCCTCCCACGTCTCCTCGCGCTAGGGTCCGAGCCTTCCCGGCGCCGAGACGCCTCACCTTCAGGTCGACCAAGTTGGGCTGGCCGCCGACGTAGGCGACTGACGCTCCGTCGGGCGCACGCGCGGGCATCAAGCCTTCCCTCATGATCAAGTGGTCATTCGTTCCGTCGCTGCGGATCATCCGGACGCTCTCTGCCCGTTGCTCCGGGCGCTCGTACACGATGGAGCGACCGTCGGGCGTCCAGGAAGGAAACACGCCGCCCCGCACGAGGGTGCGCCTTCGGCCTGTCGCGAGTGTGAGCAGTTCGATCTCCAACGGCTCGACGCGGCCGAGCGCGAGTTCGTCGCCACGTGGCGACCACGCGATCGACGCGTAGCCGCCCGTCAGCGCGCCGCCGGCGTGCAGAACGATCCTGCGGTTCCGGCCATCGCCATCCATGACGTAGAGGTTCTCAACCTCGATCGCAGCGAGCTGGCGCCCGTCGGGGGACCACGCGAGCGCAACGAATCCCAGCCGTCCCCGCGGCCCTCCCCCTGCGACCTTCCGCATGGCTCGCCCATCGGAACGAATCGTGTAGATCCCTCCGTCGGCGATAAAGGCGATCCGACCATTCGCGGGCTTGAAGCCAGCGCTGCCGTGGGCGAACGCGACCGCCACCAGCGCGACCGCGGCTCCACAGGCGGCGGCGATCCATCGATACGACCGCCCTGCCGACCATTCGTTCGTCGATAGGGCCTGGGCCGCGTCGGTGACCTTCACGATTTGCCGATCGGCAGGAAGCGTTCGTTGGCCAGACGCTCGTTCGAGGGAGCGGCGATATGCCGCGGTTCTACCGACGGCCGGCGAGGAGCGTTTAGCGCAAGCTCTTCATCGCGAGCGCGAGCTCGCCTCGCTTCTTTTGCCCTACGCGCCCGTACGTAACGACCACGTTTCGCGCTCGAAGCACGCTCCTGTCCACCACCTCCGCGGCTCGCGGGTCGGCATACGCCTCCGCGGCGTCGGTCGAGTCGAACACGATGACGATGAGCGCATCGGAGTCGGGCAGCGTGAGGACTGCCTGCACGTTCTTGGCGCCGCTGATGACGCCCATGAGGACGAACGGTGAGAGCGTGACGCCCTGCCGCGCGAACGCACGCTGAACGTCAGCGGCGCTCCGGTTCTTCGTCTCTCCGCAGCCGGCGAGCGCGATGAGCATCGCGGCGGCGAGGGTTGCGGATAGGAGTTGCGTCACGAGCCGCCGAGCGATCAGACGAACTCGAGCCCGATCATGTGGCGTCGGCTCTCCAGTGCGAGCGCGGCAACGGTCCGTCCGACGCGCCAGCCGCCGCGCTTCGGGACGACGATCGTCGCGTAGATCAGGAGCTCGGCGTTCGCAGTCTTCACGTCGAGGGCCGACGGGCTGTCCATCAGGGTCGAGCGATGCTCTCGTCGCTTCGCTTCAGCGAGGCTCGTTCCGGGGTGGACGCCTCTCGGCGTACGGAAGCGGCGCGAGTCCGTCGAGAACCCCGCGAGCAACCCCGTCCGCTGGTTGATCCAGTAGACCGTTCGGCAATCGACGTGGCTGTAGCCCGCGGTGACGCCGTCCTTCTCGACCCGCATCGTCGGGATGCCGTAGCGGGCGTGACGGCACCCGTAGCCGAGGGCGATGAACGGCACGAACTCGCGGATCGCCGGGCGAAACCTCCCCGCGCCGATGTAGTCGGCTCGTCCCGCGAAGGCCTGGACCTGGACGGGCGTGGAGCGGTCGATCCGGAGCGGGCCGACGAAGCCGCGTTCGCTCACGACGCCCGCGCCGCCGTGCGGGTCCGCGGACGCGGCCGGCGAAACCATGACCAGGGCTGCCGCGATCGTGCCGGTGAAGACGCGAACGGCCGTCGCAGAGGCCATGATCGCGCTAACAGTAGGAGCTACGGCCTTGATCGTGCCAGCGGCGATGACCGCCCGTGAACCGACGCCGAACCAGCGGGCGGCGATCGTCGCCGCGCTCCCGGCGGACATCCGGGCGGCGCCGCGCGCGTGCTTCAGGCCCGACATCCGCATCTCGCGGAGCGGTCGCTACGCCTGGGTCGGCGGGACGCAGCCGCGCGGGGAGAAGCGCGGGGGCCGCTGCTCGGCTTACGGGAGAAACGGCTTCTCGATCCTGCGGCGCCGATCGCAGCGCTGGCGAATCGTGTACGAGGGGTGGGTCGAGCCGCCGTGCGTGCTGCGAATCCCGCGCGACCTCGTCGGCTGCCGCCCGCTCGATACGGAGGTCGACGTCCGCTTCGGAGCGCGCATCGCGAGCTTCGCGACGGCGAACGACGCGACGCTTGCCGGCGCGGTCCGGGCGCTCGGCGCGCCGTCGGCGTGCCGGCTCGTGCCGGGCTTCCGCAGCTTCGCGTCCGTCAGCTGGCGCCGGCTCCGGTTGCAGATGGTGTTCGCGACGCGGGCCGCGCTTCCGCCGTCGGGGCCGTGCGGTGCGTCGAGGCGTGTCGTCCTCGACAGCGCGTTCGCGACCGGACCGCGCTGGAGGACCGGCCGCGGGCTGCGCGTGGGCGATCCGGTCGCGAAGTTGCGACGGCTCTACCCGCACGCGTACAGGCGGCGCTACGCGCGGGGCGTCCGGCCGGTGACGGGTTGGTGGCTCGTGGTTCGTCTCTCCCGCGTCCCCGATCGGCACTGGGTGCCGCAGCTGCTCGCGATTGCGCGGGGCGGCCGCGTCACCGGCCTCGTCGTCACGGTTGCGCTCGAAAGCGAATGACGGGGCAGCGCCCACGCGAGGGTCCT
>DASUZD010000256.1:0-7362 GCA_036377055.1 Gaiellaceae bacterium
GGCCCGGTCCTTCCGCCGCAGCTCGAACCGGCTCTCGGTCCCGGCCCGGAGGCGCTTGAGGTTCGCGCGGTGCAGCACGAGCACGGCCAGAGCAGCGGCCGACGCGAACGCCACGACCGGCCACGGCTCGCCGATCGCGACCGAGACCACCGGCAGCGAGATCGCGGCGGCGATCGAGGCGACGGACGCGTAGCGAAGCGCGAGGAAGACGACGATCCAGACGCCGAGGCCGACCGCGGCGACGATCGGGGCGAGGCCCCAGAACGCGCCGCCACAGGTCGCGACCATCTTCCCGCCCTTCTCGAAGCGCAGGAAGAGCGGCCGCGCGTGGCCGAGCATCGCGGCCGCGCCGGTCAGGACGCCGGCCAGGTGGCCGACGTAGATCGTCGCGAGAAGCGTCGGCACGAAGCCCTTCGCGACGTCGAGCAGGACGACCGGAGCGCCGTACCACCGGCCGAACGTGCGCCACACGTTCGTCGCGCCGATGTTCCCGCTCCCCGCCTTGCGGATGTCGACGCCTTTGAGCGCTCGCGGAAGCCAGTAGCCGAAGGGCAAGCTGCCGGCGAGGTAGCCGGCTACGACGAAGAGCGCCGTCTCGATCAAAGCGCTACTTCGTCTTGATCTGGTACTTCGAAACCCAGTCGTTCACGGTCGCCCAGTCCAGGTTGTCGAAGAAGGCGTCGATGTAGGAGGCGCGGTCGGTCTGGTAGTCGAGGAAGTACGCGTGCTCGTAGACGTCGAGCGCGACGAGCGGCGTCGCGTTCCAGATCGGGAAGGTGTTCTGCGCGTCGCCGATGTAGTTGACGAGCCGGCGCTCGTCCCAGTCGTACGCTGTCCATGCCCACCCGCGCCCCGCCATCCCGGTCGCTTTCAGGTCGGCGCGCCAGTCGGTCGCGCTGCCGAAGTCGTGCTTCACGAGCGACTCGAACGGCCCGTCGGGCTCGCCGCCGTCGCCGCCGAGGTGCTCGAAGTAGATCTCGTGGTTCTTGATCCCGCCGATCGCGAACGAGAGCTCGACCTTCAGCGCCCGGATCTCCGAGTAGACCTGGTTCGGCGCCGAGAGGTCGACGCCCTCGAGCGCGGCGAGGATCTCGTTCCGCTTCGCGACGTACCCCTGGTAGAGCTTGTAGTGCGCCTCGATCGTCTCTCGCGAGATGCCGTCCAGCTCGAGCAGCTGCGGCTTCAGCTCCCTGGCCGTGATCTCCTCGAACTTGAACGCGAGAGCCATGGATCTCCCTTTCGTCGACAGCCTGCGCCGGGGCCGAGCATAACGGTTAGCCTCGGGCTGAAAACGGACCGGAAGGAGCCGACGCCATGCCTTTCGAGCTGCCTGACCTGCCGTACGACTACGCGGCGCTCGAGCCGCACATCGACGAGCAGACGATGCGAATCCACCACGACAAGCACCACAAGGCGTATGTCGACAACGCGAACGCAGCGCTCCAAGGGACCGAGTGGGAGAACCAGCCGGTCGAGCGCGTGCTCGAGGATCTCGATCGCCTGCCCGAGGACAAGCAGACGGCGGTCCGGAACAACGCCGGCGGCCACGCGAACCACTCGCTCTTCTGGCAGATCATGGGCCCGGACGGCGGAGGAGAGCCTTCAGGCGCACTCGGGAACGCGATCGTGGACACGTTCGACTCGCTCGACGCGCTCAAGAAGCTGATGAACGAGACCGGCGTCAAGCGCTTCGGCTCCGGGTGGAGCTGGCTCGTCCACGACGGCACCGGCCTCGCGGTCTACTCGACGGCGAACCAGGACAGCCCGCTCCTGGCCTCCTATAACGACGTCCCGCTGCTAGGGATCGACGTGTGGGAGCACGCCTACTACCTCAAGTACCAGAACCAGCGGCCCGACTACCTCGAAGCCTGGTGGAACGTCGTGAACTGGGACGAGGTCGCGCGTCGCTACGAGGCTGCGGTCGGGGGGTAGCTGCTCTGGAAGAGCGCGGGCCAGGGCGGAGTTCGTTGGGCCCGCGCCCTTCCGAGCAGTCTCTTACGACGTTTCGAGCCGTCCTTGAACGTGTCGACCGGTCATTTCAGACGGACGCACGGGCAGAGCCCGCACGTCCTGATGGTCGGCGTCGCCAAGTCGACGCCTCATCGACGCCGCTTCAGCTTCTGCGTGCCGCTCGAGCCGTCGAGGTAGCCGCTTCCGGCTTCGTTCACGGTGATGTAGACGCGATAGACGTCGAACCCCGCTCCGTGCCTTCGCCTGAGCGTGAAGAGCCGGCCGGAGAGCGGGCCGAGCTTCAGCTTCGCGACCGTCACCCACTGGCCGAAGCGCGACCGCCGCTGGACGTAGATGAACCGCCCGGCGAACGAGTGGTCTTGCGCGAAGACCTTCGCGTAGAACCTGTTCGCCTGTGGCAGGAAGGTCACCTTCGGCTTCACCTGGACGCTCACCGGCGCGCTCTTCACGCTCTTCCACTGCGCGAAATAGCTGGTGAGGATCGACGGCGTGACCGTGCAGGTGAACCCGCCGCCGTTCACGCTCTGGACGACCGCGATCTG
The DNA here is from genome assembly GCA_036377055.1 of Gaiellaceae bacterium. Taxonomy (GTDB): domain Bacteria; phylum Actinomycetota; class Thermoleophilia; order Gaiellales; family Gaiellaceae; genus DASUZD01. The sequence continues at coordinate 2,514 of DASUZD010000256.1, forward strand.
GACCGGCGACGCGGTCCCCCACGCCTGGCCGAAGATCGTCACGTTCTCTCCGGCGCGCTGGTTGGATACGACACCGTTCAGCGTGGACGCCGTGCCGGCGACGACGATCGGCGCCGTGGCTCCGAACGTCAGCGAAGGCGGCGGGCCCTTCACCCGCACGACGCCCCGCAACGTGCTCTTGAGCGCGTCGTGATACGGGAAGCGGCCCGAGGTCTTGAACGTGAACGAGTAGGTCTGGCCCTGCTTCAGGATCGGCGAGGCGAACGACCCGTTGTCCGCGACCACCTGATGGTTCGCGGAGTCGCTGTTCGTCCAGGTGACGGTGTCCCCGAAGTTGATCGTCACCGAGTTCGGCGAGAAACCCGACTTCGTGATCTTGACCCCGATTGTCGCCGCGCCGGCGGAGGAGCTGACCGCGAGCGCCAGCGCCGACGCGACCCCGACGAGCAGCCTGCGCATGGTTACCCCCTCTACGTGTCTTCCGTTACAGACGCCCCGTACCCGCCGGGGATTGTTTTCGACCCGTAAAACGTAGACTCCGCGCCGTGCGCGCCCTCGTCACCGGCGGGACCGGGCGGCTCGGCTCCGCGATCGCGGCCCGCCTCGAGGGGGCCGGGAACGCCGTCGTCGCGGCCGGAAGCGCCGAGGCCGACCTCTCGCGGCGGCGCGACGCACGCGCGTTGGTCGAGCGCACGGTTGCCGACCTTGGCGGCCTCGACCTGCTCGTGCAGGCAGCAGGCGACGGGTTCGTGCCGAAGCCGGTCGAGGAGGTGACGGAGGACGACTGGGACGCGGCGTTCGGCGTTACCGCGAAGGGCAGCTTCTTCCTCGTCCAGGCAGCCGCGCCGCATCTGCGCGCCTCGCGCGGCGCCGTCGTGCTGATCGAGGACGTCGCCGCCTACCAGCCGTGGCCGTCGTTCGCCGCCCACTGTGCTGCGAAGGCGGCGCAGGCGATGCTCACGCGCGTCTTCGCGCGAGCGCTCGCTCCCGAGGTGCGCGTGTGCGGCGTCGCTCCAGGGCCGGTCGCCGTGCCGCCGGAGCAGGAGGAGCGGCGCGCCGCCGAGACGCTCCTTCGGCGGGTCGGGTCGCCGGAGGACGTCGCCGAGGCGGTCCTCTTCCTCGCGCGCGCCGGCTTCGTGACCGGCACTAGCCTCGTCGTGGACGGCGGCCGTCTGCTGGAATCCGGTAGAGCCCGTGTCCCGTAAGGAAGACGAAGCAATGGAGCTGGCCCTCGCGATCCCGACTCCTCTGGGTGGAGCCGCAGGCTCCGCCGTGTCGCGGCGTCGACCGATCGAGCCCAGCGACGGCGAGCTTCTCCAGCGCGTCGGCACCGGCGACCGGTCCGCTTTCGAGCTGCTCTACAAGCGCTACGCCCGCGCGGTGCTCGGGCTCGCTTTGCGCCGGCTCGGCGACCGCGGCCGCGCCGAGGAGGCGGTTCAGGAGACGTTCACGTCGGTCTGGCGCTCTGCATCGAGCTACAAGCCGGAGCGGGGTCCTGGCGCGCCGTGGCTCTACGCGGTCGCGCGGCACGCGATCGTCGACCGCTTCCGCGTGCGGGCCGACACGCCGGCGGAGATCCCGGAGACCGCGTCGGCCGAGGCCGGGCCGGCCGAGCGCGCGGAGTCGTCCTTCGTCGCGTGGCGCGTCCACCGGGCGCTCGAGGAGCTTCCGGCCGCGGAGCGAACCGTCCTCGAGCTCGCGTACTGGGGCGGCTTGTCGCAGAGCGAGGTGTCGGAGTACCTGAACGTCCCGCTCGGGACCGTGAAGACGCGGACGCGGACCGGGCTCCGACGTCTTGCCGACCTGCTAGAGGGGGAGCTCGAATGAGCGGGCCGGACTTTCGAGAGCTCGTCGGCGAGGAGGTGTCCGAGGAGGAGCGCGAGCGGCTGCGCAACGTCCACGAGATGCTGGTCGCGGCAGGTCCGCCGCCGGAGCTCTCGCCGCAGCTCCAGGAGCCGCCCGCGGTGGGCGGTGCGACCGTGTCGTTGTTCCCGCGCCGTCGCCGAGCGGCGCTGCTGCTGATCGCCGCGGCGCTGGCCGCGGCCGCGTTCGGCGGCGGCTACTTCGCCGGCGGCCAAGGGCGCGAGACGGGCTTCAGGTCGGTCCATGCGATCCAGATGCACGGGACCGCCGCGGCCCCGAATGCGCTCGCGACGCTGGAGCTCGCCGACGTCGACAGCTCGGGGAACTGGCCGATGCTCGTCACGGTCCAGGGCTTGCCGCAGCTTCCGCGCGGCGGCTACTACGAGCTCTACCTCACGCGACACGGGCGCCTCGCCGCCTCCTGCGGCACGTTCCTCGTCCACTCCGGTAAGACGAAGGTGCATCTGAACGCGCCCTACAAGCTGAAGTCCTTCGACGGCTGGGTGGTCACGAAGCACACGCCGGGCTCGCGAGAGGCGAGCCGCCCGCTGCTCACGACCTGAGCGCGCCTGGCCGTATCGCCGAGTCCGGCTCTGAACGGAAGCGGCGCGTCCCGTACCACTTCAGGGTCAGACCCCCGAAGCACGCGAGCGCACAGCGGATGCCGCGGTTCGCACCGCTGGCACGCGTCGTCGGCACGCTCTCGTGCGGAATCGGGGTCAGACCCCGGTTGTAGGCGCATCGCCCTTGCGGCCACGGCCGTTGCGCCGCGCGGCAGGCCGAACGGTTAGGGCGCGACGCGGCCGGAGGCGACGAAGGCCGCGTGCGTGACGGGCATCTTCTCCGCGAAGAAGAGCTCACACGCGTCGGCGTACCGGCGGATCTCGCGCTGCGCCGTCTCGGCTGCGCGGAGCGAGACGAAGTTCATCAGCGAGCGCGCGTTCACCGTCCAGTAGAACTCGGTGTAGGCGCCGACCGGCATCACGAGCCGCGCCAGCTCCCGCGCGACGCCGAGCTCGACGAGCCGCTCGTAGGTGGCGTACGCCATGTCGTAGACCTCGCGCAGCTGCTCGCGGGTCGTCTCCGCGACCTCCGGCGTGACCGGATCGAACGAATAGGCGCCCGGTTTGCCGACCTGCGTCCGCACGTCCTCGGCCTCCGGCACATAGAAGTCGTCGGTCGCACGCGCGTACCGCATGCTGAACTCGTTGAACGACCCGACGCGGTGCCGGAACCACTCCCGAGCGACGAAAATCGGCGCCCGGATGTGAAAGCGAAAGGCGTTGTGCTCATAGGGTGTGCCGTGCCGATCCCGCATCAGGAAGCGGATCAGGCCCTCGTCCGATTCGTCCATGACCTCCTTGCGGCGGGCGAAGCTGACCCTCGCCGCGTTCACGACCGACAGGTCCGTCGCCATCGCGTCGTCGAGGCGGACGAAGCCATGATCGAGGACCCGGATCGTGTCGTCGGTTATCACTTGGTCCACGGTGGCCACGAAATCGAGTCTAACGAGGCTCCATGTCGGCACCTCGGGCTGGTCCTATCCCTCGTGGCGGCCCGGCTTCTACCCCGCCGGGATGGATCCGCGCGAGTTCCTCGGCTTCTACGCGCAGCGGTTCCGGACCGTCGAGCTGAACACGACCGGGTACCGGCTTCCGGCGCAGGAGCAGTTCGAGCGTTGGGCCGCGCAGACTCCGCCCGGGTTTACCTTCGCGCCGAAGCTGCCGGCGCACCGGCCCCAGCTCGTCGCCGAGTTCTCGGACCGCGTCCGCCGGCTCGGCGACCGGCTCGGGCCCACGCGGATCTCGATCAAGAGCGCGCGCGACGAGGGCATGATCGAGCTGCTCCTCGGCTCGCTCGACCCGTCGCTCCAGGTCGCGTTCGACCTCGAGGGCGCGACCTGGGACGGAATCGAGCCCCGCCTCGCCAAAGCCGGCGCCGTTCGCGTCAACGACCTCGACTCGGACGCGCCCCTCCGCTACGTCCGCCTCCGCGACCCGCCGTACTCGGACCAGGACCTCCAAGCGTGGGCCGAGCGGCTCACGGACACGACCGTCCCGACCTATGTCTACCTCCGCCACGAGGACGAGCCGACCGCGCCGCGCTACGCGGAGCGCCTGCTCGAACTAGTGAACCGCGACGGCGCCTAGATGGCGCTCGTAGGCGCCCGTCTCGATGATCTCCACGATCTGCTCGACGGCGAACTCCAGCTCCTCGTCCGTGTTGTAGAAGTGCGGGCCTAGGCGCAGGCCCACCTCCGGCCGGTGGTCGCAGAGGATCGATCGCGCCGTGAGCTCGGCGTGCACGGCCGCGAACTCGGGTGTCAGCGCAGTCACCGTCCCGCCACGCCGGGCCGGGTCGCGCGGCGTCCCGACCTCGAAGCCCGCGCGCTCGAGCAGGCCGATCAAGAGCTCCGTCTGCTCGAGGGATCGCCGGCGGATCCGCTCGACGCCGATGTCCTCGATCACGTCGTATCCGGCCGTGGCCGCATAGAGAGCCGGCACGTTCGGCGTGCCCGTCAGGAACCTCGCGCCGCCCTCCGCGTACTCGAGCTCCGGCTCGAAGGAGAACGGCCGTGCGTGCCCCTGCCACCCCACCAAAGCCGGCTCGAGCTGCGCGGCGAGATCGGGCCGGACGTAGAGCCACCCGGCGCCCGGCCCACCGCAGAGCCACTTGACGCTGCCGCCGACGGCGAACGACACGTCTAGCGACGCGACGTCCAGAGGAACGACGCCCGCCGACTGATACGCGTCGAGCACGACGTGTGCGCCGACGTCGTGCGCACGCCGCACGATCGGCTCGACGCGCTGGATCTCGCCGGTCTGGTAGAGGACGTGCGTGATCGGGACGAGCAGCGTCCGCTCGTCGATCGCGTCGGCCACGCCCTCGTCGTCCGCCGCGACGAGGATGTCGGCGCCGCGGCGCTCCTGTGCCTGGTACAGGTAGCGAACCGACGGGAAGTTGCCCTCCTCGTACACGATTCGGC
>DASUZD010000257.1:0-7239 GCA_036377055.1 Gaiellaceae bacterium
CTGAACGCTGCTCATGCGGCGTCGCTTGCGATGCCGCCGTCAGGCCGTGCCGGCTTCGCCGGCGCGGCCGTCTGCGCCGCTGGCCCGGTGCGCGCGGATCCGCGGTGCCGGCTCACGCGAGCGCCGGCTCCCGCGCGTCGACCTCCAGGCCCGAGCAGACGATCTCGACGAGCGCGCGCTCGGCGCGCCGCACGTCGTCGTCGCCGTCGCGAAGCTGGCCGAGGACCCAGCCGGTCAGGATCGCCTCCAGCGCGCCGTAGAAGACGAAGCTCGCGAGCCGCGGGTCGAGCTCGCTCCGGAACTCGCCCGAGTCCTGCCCGCGCTCGACGATGCGGGCGACCGCGTCGAACACCTGGCGCAGCGCGTCGATCCGGCGCTGGAGCTCGGGGCTCCGGCCGATCTCGCGCACGAGGACCCGGATCAGGTCGGGGTCGCGGCGCCAGGAGCGGAGCATGATCGCCGCCACCTGCCGCAGCTGTTCCCGTGCGGGCTCGCCCGACTCCTCGACCACGCGGATCGCATCGAGCAGCTCCGCCCAGGTCTCGCGGAACACGATCTCGAGCAGCTCGTCCTTGGAAGCGAAGTAGTGGTAGAGGAGCCCGTGCGCGACGCCCGCCTCCTCCGCGATGTCGGCGACGCGGCAGGTGTGGAAACCCTTGCGCGCGAAGACGCGAACCGCGGCGTCGCGGATCAGCCTCCGCTTCTCCTCCTGTGCGATTGAACGGTCAGTCAATCTGGCTGCACTGTAGTGCTAGCTTCCGAAATCGTGCAACCGCGCCCCTTGAACGGCCTGCTCGTCGTCGATCTGACCCGGTACCTCCCGGGGCCGTTCGCGTCGCGCGAGCTGCTCCGGCTGGGCGCACGCGTCGTCCGGCTCGAGGCGCGGGAGGGCGATCCGGTGCGCGAGGTCGCCGCCGACTGGGACGCGCGTCTGAACGCAGGAAAGGAATCGGTCGTCTGCGACCTCAAGACCGATCCCGCGCTCGGACACGCGCTCTGCCGCCGCGCCGACGTCGTGCTCGAGGGCTTCAGGCCGGGCGTCGCGGCGCGTCTTGGGGTCGGGCCCGACGACGTTCCCGCCGAGACCGTCTACTGCTCGATCCGCGGCTTCGGCGGCGGCGACGTCCGCGCCGGACACGACCTGAACTACATGGCCTGGGTCGGAGCGCTCGCGGCGACCGCGCCGGCCTCGCCGCCCGTGCCGGTCGCCGACCTCGGCGGCGCGCTGACGATCGTCGCGATGGTCCTCGCCGCGCTGCTCGAGCGCGAGCGAACCGGGCGCGGTGCGCGGCTCGAGGTCGCGCTCGCGGAGGTCGCCGCGGAGCTCGCGCCCTTCGGCGACCCGCTCACGGGCGAGCTCGCGTGCTACCGGCTCTACGAGACCGCCGACGGCCGGCACCTCTCGCTCGCCGCGCTCGAGCCGCGCTTCTGGACGCGGCTGGTCGAGCTCGTCGACCGGCCCGACCTGCTCCCGCGGGCGCAAGACGGCCACCGGGAGCTGGAGGAGCTGTTCGCATCGCGCCCGCTCGCCGACTGGCTCGAGCTCTTCGACGGCGAGGACGTCGCCGCGGCGCCCGTGCGCACGCTCGCCGAGGCAGCGCTACCCGAGCCGAACGGCCGGCCGCCCTCGCTCGGCGAGCACACGGAGGCGTGGCGGCGCGAGCTCGCGCTGGCCGCAACGTGACGGTGCTCAGCCTCAAGGGCGCGGTGAAGTCGTTCGGCGCGCGGCGCGTGCTGGACGGCGTCGATCTCGAGCTCGCCGCGGGCGCGCGTCTCGGGATCATCGGGCCCAACGGGTGCGGCAAGTCGACGCTCCTGCGCATCGTCGGCGGCCTCGAGGAGCCGGACGCCGGCCAGGCGGTTCGTCGCCGCGACCTCGTCGTCTCGTACCTGCCGCAGATCGTCGACGGGAGCGACCGGAATCCGCTGGAGGTAGTCCGCGCTGCGCGACCCGACCTCGCAGCGCTCGAAGCGGACCTCGCGCAGGTGGCTGCCCGCCTCGGCGAGCCGGAGGTCGCCGGCGACCTCGGCCTGATGGGACGAGTCCTCCGCCGCCAGGAGGAGCTGCTCGAGCGCTTCACCGCGGCCGGCGGTCCAGGCTTCGAGGGCCGCACGCGGACGCAGCTCGCCGAGCTCGGCCTCGGCGACGACGACCTCGCGCTTCCGACGAGCTCGCTCTCGGGCGGCCAGCGCAAGCTCGTCGCGCTCGCGGCGTGCCTCGCGCAGGAGCCGGACGTGCTCCTCCTGGACGAGCCCGAAACGCACCTCGACGCACCGCACCGCGGCCTGCTCGAAGGGCTCGTCCGAGAGTTCGACGGCGCGGTCGCCATCGTCTCGCACGACCGCTACCTGCTCGACGAGACCGTCGACGGGATCGCCGAGCTGCGCGGCGGCCGGATCCGCACCTGGCCCGGCAACTACTCGGCCTACGCGGCGGCGCGCGAGCTCGAGCTGCACCGGCAGGCCCAGCTCTACGTGACGCAGCAGAAGGAGATCGCGCGACTGGAAGAGGCCGTGCGCCGCTTTCGCCACTGGGCGCACATCCGGGTCAACGAGCGAAGCGCACGCCAGGCCCGCGTGAAGCAGATGCAGATCGACCGAATGGAGAAGATCGACCGGCCGGTCTTCGAGCGGCGCAAGATCGCGCTCGAGCTGCGCCCGCACGCGCGCGGCGGCGAGCGGGTCTGCGAGCTGCGCGGCGTCTCGGTCACGTTCGGCGACGAACCGGTGCTCCTCGACATCGACCTGACCGTCCTCCGCGGCGAGCGCGTCGGCGTCGTCGGCCCGAACGGCTCCGGAAAGACCGTCCTGCTGAACGTGATCGCGGGGCGCCTCGCGCCGACAGAGGGCGAGCGAAAGGCCGGCCCGTCGATCCGTCTCGGCCACCTGGCGCAGGACGCGGAGCTCCCGACGCCCGACCGCACGCCGATCGAGATCGTCCGCGCCCACCATCCGTGCTCCGAGGGCGAGGCCGTCTCCCGCCTGATGAAGTTCCTCTTCGACTACGAGCAGGTGCGGCGGCCGGCTCGGCTTTTGTCCGGCGGCGAGCGGACGCGCCTGCACCTGCTGCTGCTGATGCTCGGCGGCGCGAACGCGCTGATCCTCGACGAGCCGACGAACCACCTCGACATCGACTCGGTCGAGATGCTGGAAGAGGCGCTCGAGAGCTTCGACGGCACCGCGATCTTCAGCTCCCACGACCGCTATTTCCTCGACCGGATCTCGGACCGCGTCCTGGACGTGGGCAGCGGCGAGGTGCGGTCACACGAGGGCGGCTACTCGGATTGGTTCGCGCGCCGCGATCCGACGGAGCGGCCGCCTTACTCTCCCGATCGTCGCAGCGAAGCCGGATCTTCCGCGGTGGGACGCGCCGAGGCCGACAGCCCTCGTGTTGGTCGTTAGGAACCGTGCCGCGGCGCACACGAGCAAAGGACTTGATCTCGCCGGCCTCCGATCCGGGTCCGCCCCTCGCGCTGTTGCTGGTCCAGTGACGCTCGTGCGAGCTAGTCGGTCCGACCCTCCGCCACGACTCGCTCAAGCGACCCTTTTACGTCGGGAGGTCGCATGAGCTTCAACACTTCGCCGGACTCCAGCAGAAGAAGGACGATCTCTCCGTCGGGCTCATTGCAGTAACCGAGAGCGTCGCCGCGACGAGTCCATTGCGGTTCGGTGGCCCAAACCGGCTTCCCTAGCGTTTCATGCGTCAACTCGAACGCGTGGTTATGAATGGGCCCAGAGACTCGAATTGAGTTCGTGTTGCGTGTCCAAGTGACCGTCACGAGACGAGCTTCATCCGTTTCAGTCGCGCGACCGAGATCCTTGATTTCAGCATCGACGCCCTCGTCAAGGAACCAGCGACCATTGATGATCCCCGGTTTCAGTTCACCAGAGGCCCACTTCGCAGTTGCGAATTCACGAAAGAAGATCGAGTGTCTGCGCGCTTTCTCTAAGACAGTGCGCTTTCGCTCTTCTTGGGCTTCTTCCAGTTTGGCCAGATTTGCCATTCTCTCACCAACCTGTGGATCTACCTTTTCCCGCGTCGACGCTTCGGACAAAATACTCCGCGCCTGATCCGCAAAACCGGCATAGATGAGCGTCAATGCCAGGTTCGCCGCGGCTAGGGTGTTTCCACTTTTCCAGGCCGCTTGATACGAAGAAATAGATCGGATAGACATATCGAGTCGTTCGTAAGCCACACCGATGTTGTTCTGAGTCCAGTGATCATGCCGCATCAACAGTGCTGCGTCGTAATGCAGGAGTGCCATGTCATGGCGCTCGGCTTGCGCGTAGCTGTAACCGAGTCGAAATCGGAGATCTGGATCGGTCGGACGAGCGACGATGACAGCTTCGAGCGCTGCCGCCCGACTTTGCCAGTCCTTGTGAATTTCGAAGAGATCGGCGAGTCCCTCGTAGAGCATCGCCTTCGCGCTGTCGTCGGTGAAAGACACGAGTGCCGCTTCGACGCGAGTAACAGCGTCAGCTAGACGATCAAGGCGATCGAGCGCAGTCGCTGCGCCCGCTACGGCCTCCGCTTTGGCGACATCGTCTTCCGCGACTGCTGCGCTGGCCTCAAAGGCGGCTAACGCTTCGTCATGGATTCCTGCGTGTGCAAGTACGACTCCGCGCAGTCGGTGAGCCTCGGCGGAGATCTTGGGTTGGTGCGCGCGTTCTTCAAGTTCCCGGATAGCGCCTGTGTCACCACCCCACATCGCTCTCGCAGCCGCAAACGAGAGTTCGTTCTTTAAGCGCTGCGCCTCGTCGTCCTCCTGCGCCTGAAGCGCGTCGAACGTTTCGCGCGCAGCAGTTGCATTCCCTTCTCGCAGTAAGAAAACAGCGGCGCCGAACGATGGCTTCGCTTCCGCTTCGCGCGAATCCGTCACAGCTGCTTCTTTCGGGGCGTCCTGTACCTCTTGGGGGGTTTCTTCTACTGGTTCGGCGACCGCTGGCTGTTTTACTTCTGAGTTTGAGAGTGGCCGGGCGCTCGTATCGAACTCCGTGTGCTTATGCCGAAACCGCAGTCGCCCCTCGCGAATCGCTTCCCGAAGGGGCTCTCTGTACAGCCACAGAATGAAGGTCAGGGCGACAACAAGCGCGAGAATCCAGAGCGAGGCGATATCTGAGATCGTGCTGCCGACAGCCAAGTGGATAGGCATGGCGAGAACAGAGAGTAAACGCACGGGGTGACGCCGATGCTCGCGGCCGTGGCGGCGTGGGTCGCGCTCGTCGTCGCGGCGTGGAGCGCCGTCGGCATCGTCCTCTTCCCGATCGGCGGCCCGAGCGGTGCGGCCGGAGCCGTCGGCGCTCTCGTACTCGCGGTCGCCGCGCGATCGGCCGGCGTGTACGGCTATGCCGCGCAGGCCGCGAGGCTGGCGATGATCGTCGCGGCGCTCACGCTCCTCGCCGCCCTCGTGATCGTCCTCGTGATCGTCGCGGTGGAGAAGTCATGACGCGCGTGTGAGGCCGAGCGCGGCCGGCACGCCGTACAGGTCGCGCAGTGCGTCGGGCACCTCCGGATAGCGGCCCTCACGGTCGACGAGGAGCGCGCGCATCCCGAGCGCCCGCGCGCCCTCGACGTCGTCCTCGACGGAGTCGCCGACCATCGCTGCCTCCCCCGGCTCGACCTCGAGCAGCGCCAGCGCCGCGCGGAAGATCGTCTCGTGCGGCTTCGTCTTGCCGTGGGCGCGCGAGCCGATCGCTGCGTCGACGTCGAGCCCGTGGTGGACGACGAAGGACTCGAGGTCGCGCGCGCCGTTCGACACGAGGCCGATCTTCAGGCGCGCTCGCCGCAGCTCGTCCAGCACCGGCACCGCGTCCTCGTACAGGTCGAAGTTCGCGTGCTCCTCCCACGCCTTCTCGATCGCCGCGGCGCACTCGCGCGCACGCTCGCCCTCGCCGCCCATCCCGCGCACGATCCGTTCGGTGAACGCGATCCAGATCTCCTCGTCGTGCTCCAGCTCCGGGTGGCGCTGGAGGTCGACGAGCGCCGCGGCGCGGGCCTCTTCGTACCGAGCCGGGTCGAGCGTGAGCCCGAACTGCTCCGCGCGCCGGCGGTAGCCCTCCGGCCCGAGCTCAGGCCCCGGCCGCGCGAGCGTGAAGTCGACGTCGAAGAAAACCGCGCGGAGCGTCATCGACTTGCTTCTACCAGCCAGCGCACGGTCTCGACGTGCTCCTCGCTCCACGCAGAGTCCCACGCCCAGGCGAGCGTCTGCGCGATCGCCCAGCGCCGTGCGCGCTCGCGGTCGAGGCCGAGCTCCGACGTCAGCCGGTCGAGCCGGTGCCGCACTGCGACCTCCGAGTGCCCGAGCTCGAACGCGCGAATCACCGGCGCGAGCCCGAACTCGCGCTCGCCGACGAGCGGCTTCGGGTCGATGACGAGCCACGGCTCGCGCTCCGCGGCGAGCACGTTCTCGGCGTGGAGGTCCTGGTGGAGGAGCACCTGCTCGCCCTGCGTCGCCGGCAGCTCGTCGAGAGCGGCCAGCGCCTCGTCGAAGAGCCGCCGCTCGAACGTGGGCGCTTGCTCCCACTGCTCGGGGAGGTACGAGCGCCACCACGCCGCTTCGTCCGAGAGCGGACGGAACGGTGCCGCGGCCGGCTTCCAGAGGCGCGGCAGAAGGCCGGCGATCACGTCGAGCGCCCGGTCGGCGCCGGCCTCGTAGAGCTGCGTCCCCGGCTCGCACCGTTCGAGCAGCAGCGCCCAGCGGTCGCGATCCTCGGCGAGCAGCCGCACGGCGCCGTCGCCGTCCCACAGCGCCAGCGCGGCGGCCTCGTGCTCGGACTCACGATGCGGGTAGCTGAGCTTCAGGACGGCAGGCGTGCCGTCGGGGAGCTCGGCGCGGACGGTGTACCCGACCGCGCCCGCCTCGTACGGCTCGCCGAGGCGCAGGCCCCACTCCGCTCGGCAATCGTCTACGAGGTCGGGGACGCTGCGCAGCCAGTCGGCGTGCGTCAGGTCCGCGCCGGCCACTGATATGCGTCGGCCTGGCGGTTCGCGAGCGAGGGTAGGTTGCGGCGGATCTCGCGCAACCGCTCGCGGTCGAGCTCGGCGGAGATGACCGTCTCCTCGTCGGGCGCCTGCGCGAGCACGACGCCCCAGGGATCCGCGATCAGCGACCGACCGTAGCTCGGCTTGCCCGGGAGCGTCTCGCCGACCTGCGCCGCCGCGGCGACGAAGAGCTGGTTCTCGATCGCGCGCGCCCGGAGCAGCACGTGCCAGTGATCCCTGCCCGTGAAGAGCGTGAA
>DASUZD010000258.1:0-6245 GCA_036377055.1 Gaiellaceae bacterium
ATGGCGTCGGCGACGTTGGACTTGCCGGAGCCGTTCGGCCCGACGACGACGGCGACGCCCGGCTCGAGGCGCAACTCGATCGGATCGGGAAACGACTTGAAGCCGCGCAGGCGGAGCGCGCGCAGGTGCACGCCGGGAAGCTAACGACGGGCGCGGATGTTGCGCCTACTCAGCTGCTCGAACCCGGGTTGACCCGGATCGAGGAGCTCGCCTTTCCCCACCGGCGGAAGGCGTCCCCCGCCGCGCCAAGGCCGCCCAGCCAGCGGAAGCCCGCGAAGAAGCCGACCCAGAGGCCCACCAGCACGATCACGGTCACCATCGCGACCTCCTTCTTCGCGGAAGGTTACGCCTCGTCGACGGCGCCGGCCACGGCCTCCGTGTCGATCCCGAGGTGCTGGAGCGCCTGCCGCGCGGCCTCCTGCTCCGCCGCCTTCTTCGAGCGCCCGCTGCCGACGCCGAGCTGCTCGCCGTCGATCGTCGCGGCGCACGTGAAGCTCCGGTCGTGCGGCGGCCCCTCGACCTCGACGACCGCGTAGCTGACGGCTCGCCCGCGGCGCGCGAGCGCCTCCTGGAGCTCGGTCTTGTAGTCGACGTGCCCGGTCGCCGCGTACTCGATCCGGCTCGAGAAGGCATCGACGATCGCGGGCTCGATCGCCTCGAAGCCATGCTCGAGGAAGATGGCCGCGAGGGCGGCCTCGAGCAGCGCCGCGAGCACGTTCCGGTTCCGGGTCAGGCGCTCGAGCTCGTCGGGCGCGATCGTCGAAGCGTGCTCGCCGAGCCGCCGGCCGAGGTCGAGCTCGCGCGCGACGACGGCGCAGCTCGCGCGCGAGACCACGTGCGACCGGATCTTCGCCAGCCGTCCCTCCGAGAAGTCGGGGAACCGGTCGTACAGCTCCCGCGCGACCGCGAGCTCGAGGACGCTGTCGCCGAGGAACTCGAGCCGCTCGTACGACGACGCCCGGTCGGGCGCCCACGAGGAATGCGTGAAGACGTGCTCCAGCCGCTCCGGCGGCAGCCGCAGGATCAGCCGCTCGAGATCGGACCCTTGCCGGGTCTCGCCGCGGCTACTGGTGCGAGGAGACGTAGTCGACGGCCTGGCCGACGGTCTGGATCTTCTGTGCGTCCTCGTCCGAGATCTTGATCCCGAACTGGTCCTCCAGCTCCATGATCAGCTCGACGAGATCGAGCGAATCGGCGTCGAGGTCTTCCTGGAAGGAAGCTTCCTCCGTGATCTCGCTCTCGTCGATTCCGAGCTGCTCGGTCAGGACCTCCTTGACCCGCTCGAAAACTTCCTCCCTCGACGCTGCCATGTCACCTCTCTTAGCTGTCGGACTCAGGAGCGCGCCGACTCTAACAGCTTGTTACGAGGGAATCTCCTCCGCGGCCCGGGCCTCCTGGCCCAGTCGTAGGGTCAGCCTGCCGACGACGTCGTTCTCGACCCCGCGGGCGGCGAGGCGGATCGCGTTCCCGATCGCGCGCCGCGAGGAGTTGCCGTGCGCGATCACGACCACGCCGCGCACGCCGAGCAGGTACGCGCCGCCGTAGGTGTCCGGGTCGAGGCGCTCACGCAGGCGGTTCGCAGCGGGCCGGATCAAGAGCCCCCCGAGCTTCCCGCGCGGCGTCGCGACGATCTCCTCGCGGAATGCGTCGAGCAACGTCTTGATCGTGCCCTCCAGCAGCTTCAGGCAGACGTTGCCGGTGAAGCCGTCGGCGACGACCACGTCGGCCGCGCCCTCGAGCAGCGCGCGGCTCTCGACGTTGCCGCCGAAACGCAGCTCGCTCTGCGCGAGCAGCGCGTGCGCCTCGAGCGTGAGCTGGTTCCCCTTCTCCTCCTCCTCGCCGATCGAGAGCAGGCGCACGTCGGGGTCGGGCACTCCGAGGATCTCCTGCGCGAAGACGGCGCCCATGTGGCCGAACTGGAGCAGCTGGTCCGGCCTCGCGTCGGCGTTAGCGCCCGCGTCGAGGAGCACCGAGGGGCCGTGGCGAGCGGGGATCGGAACGGCGATGGCCGGGCGGTGGACGCCGCGGATCCGCCGCAGCTCGAGCAGGCATGCGGCCAGCATCGCGCCCGTGTTCCCGGCCGACACGACGGCGTCGGCTCGGCCGTCCGCGACGATGCGGCACGCGACCACGAGCGAGCTGTCCGGCTTCGCCCGCACGGCCTCGGCGGGCTTCTCGTGCATCCCGATCGTCTCCGACACCTCGACGAGCTCGAGCCCGCTCGTCTCGAGCCCAGCCGGCCCGACAAGGACCGGCTCGATCGCGTCCGAACGCGCCTCGACCGCGCCGGCGACGACGTCGTCGGGCGCACGGTCGCCGCCCATCGCATCCACAGCGACGCGGACGGGACGGCTCAAGCGGCTACGGGGCCGAGGTGCGGAGCGGCTCGACGTCGCGGCCGCGGTAGGTCTTGCACGTCGGGCACATCCGGTGCGGGCGCGTGGGCGACCCGCAGTTCGGGCAGGTGCTCACGCGGGGAGCGGCGATCGAGTGCTGAGCGCGGCGCTTGTCGCGACGCGCCTTCGACGTCTTCTTCTTGGGGACGGCCATGAGCGACCGCGGAGTATAGCCAGAGGCCGACGGCAGGCCCGACGCCCGTGCGCCCTCGCTTACGTCTTGACCCAGTACGGGTAGATCGCGCCCTCGAGCGGGCCGGTCTGGTCGGTCGGCAGCGTGCCCTGCTCGTCGACCTTCGTGCCGCTGTCCCGGTACCCGGGCAGGTTGTCGCACGTCAGGCCGACGCCCTGGCCGTACTTGGCGGGAATCGACCCTGCGGGGATTTCCGGGTGCGTCTTCGCGTCCTTGAGCCAAGCCGCGTAGTCCAACCACGGAACCTGGAGCGCGTTGCCGATGGTCCCGTCGGACCGCCGCACGAGCGTCGGTGAGCAGAGCAGAACGTGCGTCGGATCGTCGCCCTTCTTGAACGGCCCTTCCTTCTGAGACGCGGCGCCTTCGTGGCCGGTGAACGAGCACGAGCCGTCGAGCTGGCAGACGAAGGTCGCCGACGACGATCCCGACCCGCTCGCGCCGTCGTAGGCGTCATAGCCCGCGAGGATCGTGTACGAGCCTCTGAACCTCAGCGTGGTGCCGGTCGCGCCGACCTGAACGCACACGCTCCCCGTCTCCTCTTTGACGATCTCGCCGGAGCTATCACCGAGCTCGACGAACCCCATGGCCCCGATGCACGGTCCCGGGCTGGTGCAGTCCCAGGCGACGACGTGCAGGAAGACCCCGCTCGAGATCGGGCTTCCCGAGACCGAGCCCTCGCCGACGGCGCTACAGAAGGGGCTTCCCCCGTAGAGGGTGCCGGTGCCGCTCTCCGACTCGTTCAGCGGCTGCACGTACGCGAGCGCTCGCTTCCCGAACACGTGGCCGGCCCCGCCTGCCGGCGTCGTCCTCGCCTGTGCCGAGGCGCCGAACGCCCCGATCGCGCATGACCCCAGCGCCGCGACCAGCGCTGCCCGACGAAGGAACATCCTCATCCTGCACCCCGATTCGGTCGTCTGCCGACGTCTCCTTCGAGACCTCGACAATTGAACAGGAAAGGTGCGGGGTGTGGCAATGCCCCGCGCGGGGGATCAGAGCCGCTCGCGGAGCTCCTCGAGCGCGGCCCAGCGGTGATCGGTCACGTCCTCTTCGTGCGCGTGCGGCTCGGCATTCAGGTCGAGGCCGCAGACGGGGCACAGGCCTGCGCAGTCGGGGCGGCACAGGATCTTGTCCGGAAGAGCGAGCGCGACGGCGTCGCGCGCCCAAGAGCCGACGTCGAGGCGGTCGTCCTCGAGGTACTGCGTGCGCAGCTCCTCGGCGTCGCCGGGGCTCGTCGCCTGGTACTCGCGCGCGGAGATCGGCAGGTCGAGGACGGCGTCGCCGAGGCAGCGGTAGCAGGGGCCGTGCAGCCGCGCGTGGAAACGCAGCTCGAACACGCTGCCGGTGCTGGCGCGGGAGACGACGAACTCGGCGGGGACGCGATCGGGGACAGGGAGATACCGCTGACCGCCGAACTCGAACGGCTCGAGCTCGACCTCGATCTCGTCGCGATACTCCTCACCGGGCCGCAGCCGCACCGAGCGCAGGCTGAAGCTCTTCACAGGAGCCAGGGTACCGGAGGTCAGGCGGCTTCTCGGGCCGGCCGAAGCACCGGCCGGCGAGGGCGTCGCACGGCCCGGCGAGCCGTCACGATCAGTGCGACCGACACGACGATCGCGGCGCTCGCGCCGAGCATCCGGAGGCCGAGGGGCTCGCCCAGGAAGGCTGCGCCGAGGGCGACGGCTATCGCGGGGTTCACGAACGCGTAGGTCGAGACGATCGACGTCGGGGCCGACCGCATCAGCCAGAGGTAGGTGCTGAACGCGACGAGCGAGCCGACGACCACGAGGTACGCGAGCGCTCCGAGCGACGCGAGGGAGGGTGTGTGCACTTTCGCAGCCTCGCCGCTCGCCGCGCCCACGAGGCCGAGCAGGACGCCCGCGGCGAGCATCTGCATCGCGGCCCCGAGCAGGAGATCATTCGGCAGGGCCGCGCCGCGCGCATAGAGCGAGCCGCCCGCCCAGGATAGCGCGGCCACGAGACACCCGAGCGCCCCGACCGCGTCGATGCCTCCGTGCCCGACCGGGCCGACGAGGAGGACGACGCCGCCGAGGCCGACGACGAGCCCGAGCACGGCCGAAGCCGAGAGGCGCCGGCCTGCGAAGATGCGATCGAAGAGGGCGAGCCACAGCGGCATCGTCGCGATCAGAAGCGCGGCGACGCCGGAGTCGATGCGCTGCTCGGACCACGCGACGCCGCCGTTCCCCACGAGCAGGAGCGCCGCGCCCGCGATCACAGCCGAGCGCCAGTGCTTGAGCGACGGGCGTCCGGCGCCGCGGCGCGCCGCGAAGGCGTACAGGATCGCGCCGGCTGAGAGGTACCGAACCGACGACATGAGGAGCGGCGGGAGCGTCCGGATCGCGACCATGATCGCGAGATAGGTCGACGCCCACACCACGTAGACCGTGGTGAGCGCCGCCCAGCTCCGGGCTGTCATGCCGCTAGCTGCGGCGTGTCCAGCTGCGGTCGTCGTAGCGCCGGGAATCGGCGCCGAAGAGGATCGCGGCGGGGCCTGTCAGGAAAAGAACTGCGAAGACGATGAGCGTTCCCATGGGACTCACTGTGCCTGTCAAACTCCATTAGGGCAAATCTGGTTATAATTGATTTCGATTATGGAACCTGATCGTTGGCTCGGCATCGAACTGAGGCATCTGCTCGCCCTGGAGGCGGTCGCCCGCGAAGGGTCCTTCGGCCGTGCCGCGACCAGCCTCGGCTACACGCAGTCCGCCGTCAGCCAGCAGATCGCGATGCTCGAGCGGATCGTCGGCGAGCGCCTCGTCGAGCGCCCCGGCGGCCCCAAGCGCGTGTCGCTGACCGAGGCCGGGGAGCTGCTCCTCCGGCACGCCCAGGCGATCGTCGCGCGGCTCGCGGCCGCGCAGGCCGACCTTTCCGCCCTCTCCGAGGGGAGCGCCGGCGTCCTCCGCGTCGGGACCTACCAGTCGATCGGCGCCCGCGTCCTGCCCGAGGTGATGCGCCGGTACCGCGCGTCGTGGCCGCTCGTCGAGGTCCAGCTGACTGAGCTCCCGGACGACGGCGAGCTGCTCGAGCTCGTCGAGCGCGGCGAGCTCGACTTGACCTTCGCGGACCTTCCGCTCACCGAGGGTCCCTTCGAGAGCACGGAGCTCCTGCGCGACCCGTACGTCCTGCTGCTCCCGCCCGACTCGCCGCTCGCGAGCCGTACCGCCGCGCCGACGACGCGCGAGATCGCCGAGCTCGACCTGATCGGCTACCGCTCGTGCCGGAGCCTCGACAAGATCGCGAGCGCCTTCCGCGAGCCGCTCCACTTCGTGTTCCGCTCAGACCACAACGGAACCGTGCAAGGCCTCGTTGCGGCCGGCGTCGGCGCGGCCCTGCTCCCGCGCCTCGCGATCGAG
Organism: Gaiellaceae bacterium; assembly: GCA_036377055.1. GTDB lineage: Bacteria > Actinomycetota > Thermoleophilia > Gaiellales > Gaiellaceae > DASUZD01. The sequence goes on from DASUZD010000258.1 coordinate 5,961, forward strand.
CCGCACGAGGGGACGGTCGTCGAGCGCGACCTGACGGGCCGCGTCCCGCCGCGGCTGATCGCGCTCGCGTGGCACCGCGACCGCTACCGCTCGCCGGCCGCCCGCGCGTTCGTCGAGACCGCGCGTGAGGTCTGCGCGGAGCTTCAGGAAGAGACGCTCGCCGCGTAGCTCGCCAGCCGGGGCCGCGAGAGCCGTGTCCGCGGCCCGAGCGCCAACACCGGGGTCTGACCCCGAATCCGCGCCGACAACGCGCAGATGGACCCACAGCCGCGCGCGCTGAGCCCC
>DASUZD010000259.1:0-7646 GCA_036377055.1 Gaiellaceae bacterium
GCTGGAGCGTCTGGTTCTTTCCCGGCGCCGAGTTCGTGCACGTCGGCGGCGCGTCCCACGGCGGCCGGTTGTTCGCCGAGAACGTCCGCGGGCATCTGCGCTTCCTCGCCAAGCACCGCGGCGCGCGCGAGGCCGAGCGAGGTCGGCGCCTGCTCCTGGCCGGCGTCCGGTTGCGGCTGTTGCTCTTCCGTGGCGAGCGCCGCAACGGCTATCGCGAGGCGGAGCAGTGGCTCTCGTCGGGGAACGCCGCCTCGCTCCTTCGCTCGCGGTGAGCGTCTGCGTCGCTTGCGATGCAGACTTTTGAGGCGGGGCGGCTTCGCCGCCGCGCCGTCTTAACTCCGTTGTTGGCGATGCCCCCGTTCCGAAATGGATCTAAGTGGCCGGCGCGAGTCCCGCTCGTTCTTGTCGGCGTGCCGGCGCTGGGCGTCGCGCGCCTGCTGCCCGCCGACGGAGTGGGTCTCGGCCTCCGGCTCGGCGCCGCGACGGCGTGCCTGCTGATCCCCGGTGCTTTGATCTCGCGGGCCTTTCGCCTGCGCGGGCTCGCGCCCTCCTTCGCCTGGTCGGTGGCCGCCTTGCTCGCGGCGATGGCGATCACGTTCGCGGTCCACGGCTCGCTCTGGCTGACGTTGGCGCTGCTGGGCGCGGTGGCCGTGGCTGCTCTGCCTTTCGCTTTGCTGGCGCCCGGCGCAGGCCGCATCGACTGGATCGAGGCGGCGGTGCTCTTCGCCGGGATCGGCTTCGGGATCGCCCTCTGGTGGGTGGCCGTGCTGGACGGAGACGCCTTCTTCCACCTGGCCCGGGTGCGCAAGCTCGAGGCCTTCGGGTCGCTCACCCTCCAGAACGTCGGCGAGTTCAAGGACGGGAGCCTCCACCCCGGCTACGCGTTTCCGCTCTGGCACGGCTTCCTCGCGCTTGTCGCGCGGCTCGGGGGCGTCGACCCGATCGCGGTCGGACGGAACGGCCCGACCGTGTTCGCTCCGCTCATGTTCGCGCTCTTCTTCGAGGCCGGCCGGGCGGTCTTCCGCTCCGCGTGGGCGGGCGTCGCGGTCGTGATCGCTCAGGTGGCTCTGACCGGTGTCGCGGCGGGGAACGGGGGTTCGTTCACGTCGCTGGCGCTGCCGGCGACGGCGTCTCGGCAACTGCTCGTCCCGGCGCTGCTGGCGCTGTTCTTCACGCACGTGCGAGCACCGTCCTGGGCGCTGCTGCTCTCGACCGCGGCCGCGGCGGGATCGCTGGCGCTCGTCCACCCGACCTACGCCCTCTTCCTCGGCGTCCCGCTCGTCGGTTACGTCGTAGCGAGGGCGCTGCTCGACCGGCGCCAGCTCGTGCCGGCGCTGACGGGGCTCGCGGCGCTCGCCGTTCCGACCGCGATCGCCCTGGCGTGGCTCCGGCCGGTCGTGGAGGCCACGACCGTCCACAACCCTTCCGGCGACGACGTCCGCCGCGCGTTCGCGCAGTACCCCGGGCAGCTCACCGGCAGCCTTCACCGCTACCACGTCGCGGCGCGGCTCTTCACGCGCAGCGGTGCCGTCGCGATCGCGGGCTTGCTCTCGGTGCCGCTGGCCGTCTTCGCTTCGCGGCGCCGCTGGGCCGCCTGGGTGCTCGGCGGCTCGCTCGCCGTGCTCGCGCTGACGCTCGTGCCGTTCGTCTTCCCGCGTTTTGCCGACGCCGTCTCGATCTCCCAGGCGCGCCGGCTGGTCGGCTTCATGCCGTTCTCCTATGCGGTCGCCGGCGGGGCGACGGTGTTGGCCGGGTTCATCGGAGCGTTCGCCGTCATTCCCGCGCTCGCGGCTGGGATCATGCTCCAGCACTGGTATCCGGGCGACTTCGGCTACCGCTTCCACGGCGCCTCCCCGGCGTGGCCCACATGGGTCGCCGTCGTCGGCGGAGTTGCCGCACTGGTGATCGGCACCGCCAGGCGCTTCAAGAGCGATGCGCGTGAATACCCGCAGCACGAACGGGCCGCGGCGCTCGCCGTCGCCGCATTCGTCGTCCCCGTCGCAGTGCATGGCTTCTCGCACTGGACGCGCGTCGGCAGCGGCTCGGGAGCCCTCACGCGCGGCCTGGTCAAGGCGGTTCGAGCCGACACGGAGCCGAAAGACGTCCTCTTCGCCGATCCCGAGACCGGCTACCTGCTCGCCGCTTACGCGCCGATCTACCTCGCGAACGCGCCTTACGGTCACGTCGCCGCGACGAAGAAGAACCGTCCGAAGCAGCGTCTACGCGACGCCTACCACTTTTATGCGCACGGCGACCTGTCGATTCCGCGTTACTACGGCGCGCGCTGGATCATCGTCGACCGCAAGCGCCACCGTCTGACGCTGAAGCTGCCACGCGCGTACGCGGACCGGAGGTACGTTCTCTACCGGCTCCCATGAAGGTCCTCCTGGTGACGATGTACTTTCCGCCGGCCGGCGGAGGCGGCGTTCAGCGCCCGCTGAAGATCGCGACGCACCTGCCGAGCTTCGGCATCGAGACGCACGTGCTCGCGCCCGACGACCCGAAGTGGGTGCACCGAGACGAGGAAGCGGCGCCTCCGACGCAGGCCTGGGTGCACCGCGCCCGCTACCACGGCCCGCGCGGCCGGATCCCGTCGGAGGAGCTGTACGCGCTCGAAGGGGTCGACCGCCTTCGCTATCAGGCCGGCGCGCTGGTGCGCCGCGCCCTCGTTCCCGACAAGTCGGTCACGTGGGCGCCGAACGCGATCCCAACCGCGATCCGGATTGTCAGACGCGAGGAGATCGACGCGGTGCTGACGACCTCGCCGCCGAACTCCGTCAATCTGATCGGCGCCGCCGTCAAGGCGGCAACCGGCGTGAAGTGGATCGCCGACCTGCGCGACCCACTGATCGCCGACGCGGACAATCCGGTCGAGCGCCTGCCGGCCCGGATGAAGGAAAACGTCCAGCGCGGGATCGCGAGGCTGGTCGCCTCCCAGGCCGACGCGATCGTCGCCGCCTGGGACGGGATCGCGGAGGAGATCGGCGGCTACGAACCGAAAGCGCCGGTCACCGTGATCCCGAACGGCGCCGACTACGACGACTTCGAAGGGCTCGACTACGTCCCGGGCGACCGCTTCCGGATCACGCACACCGGCAGCTTCTTCGGCAAGCGGAATCCCCGGCCGTTCCTGACCGCGCTCCAAGAAACCGGGCTCGAGAACGTCATCGCGCGCTTCGTCGGCGAGCTGACCACCCGCGATCGCGAGTGGGCCGAGACGCTCGAGCTCGGCGACCGGCTCGAGCTGCTGCCGTTCGGCTCGCGCCGCCGCGCGCTTGCCTACCAGCGCGACTCCGAGGCGCTCCTGCTGCTTCTCCCCGAGGCCGGTGACCGCGGCGCCCCGGTGCTGCCGGGAAAGATCTTCGAGTACCTCGCTGCCGAGCGGCCGATCCTTGCCGCGGTGCCGCCCACGGGGGCGGCCGCGAACCTGATCCGCGAGTCCGGAGCCGGCGTCGTGGTCGCGCCGGATGACGTCGGCGGAATCCGCGAGGCGCTGATCGGGCTCGAGGCGCGCTGGCGGGCCGGTCGGCTGAACGGCGCCCCGCTGCCCGAGGAGCTCCGCGAGCGGATCTCCCGCCGCAAGCGCGTGCAGGAGCTTTCCGAGCTCCTGCTCAAGGTGGGCTGATGCCCTCGCGCCGCCTCACCGACTTCCTGCTCTTCGCGGCCGTCTTCACGATGAGCTTCGAGAAGCTCTACTGGAACGTCGCGGGGAAGATCAGCCTCTCGGAGGTGCTGTCGATCCTGTTCGTCGGCGCCTACCTGCTCCGCCGGCTCGGCCGCCACGAGACGTCCTTGCCGCGCACGTCCGGGATCGTGGTCGCCTTCTTCGCAGCATTCCTGCTCGTCTACCTGGTCGGGTTCTACAACCTCGAGACGACGCAGGCGTTGACGCAGTTCGGGAAGGGGATCGGCAAGTTCGTCCTGCACTTCGCGTTCCTGGCCGCCGCGATCGACTACCTCGCGCGCTCGAGCGAGCGCGTCTACTGGCGGATGCTGGCGTGGTTCTGTCTCGGCGTCGCGACAAACGCTGCGTACGGCGTCGTTCAGCTCGCCGCCGCGCAGGCGGGCCACAACCTGGATGCCGTCCTGGTCGAGCCGATCACCGGCCACTCGAGCCAGATCAACGTCTACGGCGCCGTCGGCGGGTCGAACGTCTACCGCACGGACGGCCTGACGCCGGACCCGAACCACCTCGGGATTGCGCTGATCGTGCCGCTGCTCGTGCTCGGGCCCCTCTACCTACGGATGGAACGCGGCCACCGGCTCAAGCTGCCGCTCGGGCTGCTGCTCGCCGGGCTACTCGGCGTCGAGCTGGCGACGCTCTCGCGCAGCGGCCTGCTCGGCCTGCTCGTCGGCTTCATCGTCCTCTTGATCCCGTACCGGCGGCTGTGGTGGTCGCGGGCGATGCTTGGGCCGCTGGCCCTGGTCGCCGCCGCCGTCGCGTTCGAGATCCACCGGCGGCCGCACTTCTTCCATACCGTGATCGCCTCGCGCCTGCAGCGCGGCGGTCGCTCGACGCAGATCCACTTTCAGATCTACGACTTCGTCCCGCAGGTGCTGCACATGCACCCGTTCTTCGGGCTCGGCTTCAACAACTTCTCCGTCTACTACCAGTTCGTCACCGGCAAGACGAACTGGGGGCCGCACTCGTTCTACGTCGCGCTGCTCGTGGAGACGGGCGTGGTCGGGACGGCCCTTTTTGCCGTGTTCCTCTGGTACCTGTTCCGCCGACTGAGCGTCACCCGCGCGATCGGGCGTGCACTTGCGGCCGCGCGTGACCCGGCCGCGGCGCGCGTGCGCCCGCTCGCGTGGGGGTTGACCGCGGCGCTCGTCGGCACGATGGCCGCGAACGCCTTCTACCTGACCATGACGTTCTTCTACTTCTACGCGCTCGTCTTGCTGCTCCTGGCGGCGCCGGTCGTCTTCGCGCGGCGGTTGCAGACTGTATGAAGGTCGCCGTCCTCACGACTTCGTGGCCGCGCTCGGCGGAGGACGTCGTCGGGCGGTTCGTCGCCGACGCGGTCGAGCACGTCCGCCGGCGCGGAGTCGAGGTCGAGGTTGTCTCGCCGCTCGACTTCAAGCACTACGGAATCGCCTACGGGTCGGGCGTGGTCGGCAATCTGCGCCGACGGCCGACGCGGGCCCTCGCGCTGCCGCTGATGCTGCGCGGGCTCGAGCGCGCCGCCCGGCGTGCCGCCCGCGACGCCGACCTCGTGCACGCGCACTGGCTCCCGCTCGGCGGGATCGCGATGCGGCTCGGCCGACCCTTCGTCGTCCAGCTCTGGGGAACGGACGTCGAGGTAGCGCGGCGGACGCCGCGGCTCGCGCGGCGGATCCTCCGTGCGGCCTCCCTCACGCTCTGCGCTTCGACAGCGCTGGCCGACGCGGCGCGGGAGCTCGGCGCCGACGAGGTGCGCGTGATCGGCAGCGGCGTCGAGGTGCCGCCTTCGGTCGGCGAGGAGGCAAAGCCGCCCGAGGTGCTCTACGCCGGCCGGCTCTCAGCCGAGAAGGGGATCCTCGACCTGCTCGCGGCGGCGAACAATGGGATGAAGCTGACGATCGCCGGCGACGGCCCCCTCCGCGACCGCGTCCCGGGTGCCCTCGGCTTCGTCTCGCACGACGCGCTGGGCCCGCTCTACGACCGCGCCGCCGTCGTCGCAGTGCCGTCCCGTCGTGAGGGCTTCGGCGTCGTCTGCGCCGAGGCGATGGCGCACGGCCGGCCTGTCGTGGCCGCGGCGGTGGGCGGCCTGCTGGACCTCGTGGCGCACGAGGAGACCGGGCTGCTCGTGCCACCGCGCGACGTGCTCGCGCTGCGCGAGGCGCTGAAGCGGCTGCTCGCCGACGACGAGCTCCGCTCGCGGCTCGGCGCCAACGCGCGCCGCCGCGCCGAACAGGAGCTCTCCTGGGATCGCGTCACCGACCGGACGCTGGCCGCCTACGAGGAGGCGCTCGCTTGAGGCGTCGCTTGCGATGCCGCCCTGAAGGCCGTGGCGGCTTTGCCGACGCGGCCGTCCAACGCCGGTCTTGGCCGACCATCGTTTTCTGCAATGGGAGGGAAACGAGGTGAGGCCCGCCGTCGTTTTCGGCCAGCTTCACGCAGGCTTGGCGCTGACGCGCGCGCTCGGGCGCGACGGCGTGCCGGTCCACGGCGCCGCGCTCGACGAGCGCGAGTTCGGGCTGCGCTCCCGGTACCTGCTGAGCCGAACCCTGGCGCGCTCCGACGAGGACGTGCTCGAGCTGCTGCGCAGCCTGCCCGAGCGCCCGGTGCTCTTCGCCGAGCGAGACGAGAATGTGGCCTTCGTGCTGCGGAACTGGGATGCGGTCCGTGAGCTCGCCGACGTGCCGCTGCCGGACGACCCTGAGATCGTCCTGCGGCTGCGCCGCAAGGAGCGGCTCGCCGAAGAGGGCGCTGCAGCCGGGGTGCCCGCGCCGGCCACCGTGCTTGCGCGTGACGAGGCCGCCATCCGCGCTGCGAAGCTCGAGCCGCCGCTGCTCGTCAAGCCGGCCGAGGGCCAGGAGTTCGCGCTTGCCTTCGGAGAGAAGGCGGTCGTCGCGGCGGATGCCGACGCTGCGATCGCCGCCTGGCGCCGCGCCCACGAGCACGGCTTCGACACGATCGTCCAGGAGCTCATCCCGGACTCGCACGATTTCGTCTTCTCGCTCCTCACCTACATCGGCCGGGACGGCGAGCCGCTCGCGAACGTGACCGGCCGCAAGGTTCGGCAGGGGCCGCTCCGCTTCGGGACGAGCGCGGTGTTCGAAGCACGGAGCGAGCCCGAGGTCGAGGAGGTCGGTCTGCAGCTCCTGCGCCACGTCGGCTACAGGGGCTTCGCGCACGTCGAGCTCGTCCGCGACCCTCGCGACGGGACGCTCAAGCTCGTCGAGGTCAACACGCGGCCGCCGATCTGGGCCGGGATCGCGATGACGCGTAAATTCGACCTGGCGCGGATCGCCTACGACGACCTGACCGGCCGGGCGCAGAGCTCCGACGGCGCCCCGCCCGAGGGCATCTCCTGGATCTACATGGCCAAGGACGTCTGGGTCTCCGCGCAGATGGCGCGCCGGCGCGAGCTGCGGCCGGGGCAGTTCCTCTCCCACTACCTGCGGCGCCACAAGGTGCGCGCGGTCTTCGCCGCGGACGACCCGCTGCCGGCGCTCGCCAGCGTCTCCTATCTTCGCTCCCGAGTCTGATGAAGATCGCCGTAGTCGACCCGCTGTCGTACACGCCGCCCTACGACGACGGGCTCGCCGCTGCGCTGGCGCGGCGCGGGCACGACGTGACGCTGCTCGCCGGGCCGTTCCTGCACGGGACCGTGCCCGAGCCTGTCGGCTACACGCGTGAGGAGATCTTCCTGCCCGTCAGCGGCCGGCTGTTTCGGCCCGCGCCGCGCTCGCGGCTGCGGCTGCTGCTGAAGGGCGTCGAGTACCTGCCGAGCGCGCGCCGCCTGCTGGCGCGGCTCGACGCGCTGCAGCCCGAGGTCGTCCACGTGCAGTGGCTGCCGCGCCCCGAGCTCGACCGGCGCTGGGTCCGGCGCCTGCGCGCACCCTCCGTCTTCACGGCACACGACGTCGTGCCGCGCCGCGAGCGAGCCCGCGCGGTCTGGCCCGGGCTGCTCAACTGGTTCGGGCGCGTCGTCGTCCATTCC
>DASUZD010000260.1:0-25442 GCA_036377055.1 Gaiellaceae bacterium
ACGAGTCGATTCTAGGAGGGCTTACCGGGTGGCGCGGGCGCCCAGGCCGAAGAACTCGCGGGAGCTGTCCCTGCCGACGAGCAGCCAGAGGACGAGGGCGTTCGTGAGGGCGATCAGCAACGCGCCGCCGAAGACGGCATAGCCCTGCTCGCGGAAGCTGCCGGCGAGCGGGAGGAGCTGCGCGTGCGAGCCGCCGAGCCCATGGAACATCATCAGGGCCGGCCAGCCGCCCGCGGGCGGCGCCCCGGCGGGCGTCAGCAGCGACGCGTCGATGCGGGCGCCGTCGTCCATCAGGAGGGAGACCTCTTCGGCGTGGGCGACTGAAGGCGCCGCCGCAAAAGCCGCGATGAACACTGAGAGTACGAGCGCGCGACGCACGCCCACAGCCTAGTCCGGCGTTACGATCGCTCGGTGGATCCGCGGCCCGTTGGCGTCTTCGACTCCGGCGTCGGAGGACTGACCGTCCTGCACGAGTGCCTCGTCACGATGCCGCACGAGGACTTCGTCTACCTCGGCGACCACGCGCGCCTGCCGTACGGGCCGCGGCCGCTCGACGAGGTCCGCGGTTTCGCGCTCGAGATCGGCTCGTTCCTCGAACGCCAGGGCGTGAAGCTCGTCGTCGCGGGCTGCAACACGGCCACGTCGGCGGCGCTGCCGCAGCTCCAGGAGGAGCTGCGCGTGCCGGTCGTCGGAGTGATCGCCCCCGAGGCCCACGCTGCGGTGCAGGCGACGCGGAACCGCCGCGTCGGCCTGATGGCCACGGAGGGGACCGTCGCGGCGGGACGGTACGCGGAGCTCGTCCACGCGCTCGACGCGGGAATCGAGTTCTTCCCCGTCGCGTGCCCGGAGCTCGTGCCGCTGATCGAGGGCGACGACCCGTTCGCGGAGGCGACGACCGAGGCCGTCCGGGCGTACGCGGCGCAGCTCAAGGAGGCCGGCGTCGACACGGTCATCCTCGGTTGCACGCACTACCCGCTCATCCGCCCGATCTTCCAGCGCGTCTTCGGCCGCTCGACGACACTCGTCTTCAGCGCCGACGAGACGGCGCGCGAGGTCGCGGAGGCGCTCGCGAAGAAGGGCTTCGAGAACGGCGCCGACCGCGAGGGCGACTACCGCTTCCTCACCACCGGCGACCCCGCGAGCTTCCGCGCGATGGGCAAGCGGTTCCTCCAGCTCCCGATCCGCGAGGTCGAGCACGTGACGCTCACCGAGCTCACGGTCGCATGAGCCGCGCCGACGGCCGCCGCGCCGAGGAGCTCCGGCCGCTGGAGCTCCACGTCGACTTCCTGGAGCAGCCGCACGGCTCGGTCGTCTTCTCGCAGGGCCTGACGAAGGTGCTCTGCACGGCGTCGATCCAGGACGGCGTTCCGCGCTGGCTCTACGGGCGCGGCCGGGGGTGGCTGACGGCGGAGTACTCGCTCCTGCCGGCCTCGACCGGCGACCGCACGGATCGCGAAGCGTCCCGCGGGAAGCAGAGCGGGCGGACGATCGAGATCCAGCGGCTGATCGGGCGGGCGGTGCGCGCGGTGACGGACTTCGAGGCGCTCGGCGAGCGGACGCTCTGGCTCGACTGCGACGTCCTCCAGGCCGACGGCGGGACGCGCTGCGCGGCGATCTGCGGCGCGTACGTCGCGGGGCGGCGGGCGCTGGAGCGGTTCGGGTTGTCGAAGGCGTTTGTGGGCTCGGTCGCGGCGGTGTCGGTCGGGATCGTCGACGGCGAGCCGCTGCTCGACCTCGACTACTCCGAGGACTCGAACGCCGAGGTGGACATGAACGTCGTCATGACCGGCGAGGGCGCGCTCGTCGAGGTGCAGGCGACGGCCGAGCGGACGCCGTTCTCGCGTGCCCGGCTCGACGAGCTGCTCGAGCTCTCCGCCCTCGGGATCGAGGAGATCTCCGCGGCGCAGCGCGACGCCGTGGAGACCGTGCGTGCTCTTTAGCTTGCCGGCGCTGACGTGGCCGGAGGTGCTCCTCCGGCTTGCGCTCGCAGCGGCCTTCGGCGCCGCAATCGGCGTGGAGCGCGAGCTTCGCGAGCGGGAGGCCGGACTGCGGACGCACCTCTTGGTTTCCCTGGGCTCGGCTTTGTTCACGATCGTCTCCGCCTACGGGTTCCGCGAGTTCCTCGTGAACGGCGGGGCCGTCATTCGCGCCGATCCGACGCGGATCGCGGCGCAGATCGTCACCGGGATCGGCTTTCTCGGGGCGGGTGCGATCATCCGCCAGGGTCTCGCGGTGCGGGGGCTGACGACGGCGGCGACGTTGTGGGTGGTCGCAGCGATCGGGCTCGCCTCCGGCGCGGGCTACTACAGCGCGGCCGCGATCGCGACGGTGCTCGTCCTGTTGAGCCTCTGGCCGCTGCGCCTGCTTGCGTACAGGATCTTCGTCCGCTACCGGCCCGAGCGCGAGCGGCTGATCGTCGATCTCGAGCGCGGCCGGCCGCCCGGGGTCGTGCTGGACGCAGTCGAGGCCGCGGGTGCGCACGTGGAGTCCCTCGCGATCGCCGACGAGGGGGAGCGGCGGAGCATCGCGCTCGAGGTCGACTTCCCGCCGCGGACGCGTGACGCCGTCCTCCACGCGATCACCGACCTCGAGGGCGTGAAGACGGTGCAGTGGGCGGAGTGACCGCGAGGCTCGCCTCGCAAAACCCGAACAAGGCGAGAGAGCTGGCGCATGCTCTTCCCGGCTGGCGGATCGAGCTGCTGGAGGGTGATCCGCTGCCGGCCGAGACGGGCTCGACGTACTACGAGAACGCACTGGCCAAGGCGCGCTTTGGCCATCGCGCGGGCGAGTGGACGCTCGGCGAGGACTCGGGCATCGAGGTCGATGCGCTCGGCGGCGCACCGGGGCTGCACTCGGCGCGCTGGGCCGCGGACGGCGTCGCGGAGCTACTCGAGGAGCTTCGCAGCGTCACGGATCGTCGCGCGCGCTACGTCTGCGAGCTGGTCGCTCTCGCCCCGGACGGCCGCGAATACCGCGGGACGGGGATCCTGGAGGGCGGCATCGCCGAGGTGCGCCGCGGAAGCGAGGGCTTCGGCTACGACCCGATCTTCGTCCCGGACGGCGAGGAGCGAACAGTGGCGGAGCTCGGGAACGATTGGAAGGGCCAGAACTCGCACCGCGCGCGAGCGGCCCACGCGCTGCAGGCCGCGATCGGCGTCGGCGCCTTCGAGCCGTAGCTCAGTCCGGGTACTCGTCCTTCCGCCAGGCGCGGGGCTCGGGAGGTTGGGTCTTCGGTGTTCGGTCGAGCAGGAAGGTGTAGTACGGGGCGACGAACGGGTCGGGCGCCGCCACGGTGTAGGTGTGGTACACGGTCCCGTTCTCGCGCGCGAACGCGATCCAGCTCGGGTTCTCGCGCAGCCCGTCCTCGAGCTCGGCCCCGATCTGGCCCGACCAATCCTCCAGCCAGGACGGCGGGTTGTCGATCATGTCCTTGAGCTCGGGAATTTGCTGCGCCTGCTCCTCGGTCACCGCGAGGCCGAAGTCGAAGGCAAAGTCGTTGTTGTACGTCGAGACGTACGGGAACTGCCAGCCCATCCGCTGCTTGTAGGCGGTCAGCCGCTCGATCGGCGCCCGTGAGAAGCAGATCAGCGTCACGTCGCGGTGGTTCAGGTGGACGACCGAGCCGTCGAGCCCGTCGCCCAGGTTGGTGCAGCCAGGGCACGCGCCGAGCGTGTAGTCGGGCCCGAACATGATGTTGTAGGCGAGCAGTTGCGAGCGCCCGTCGAAGAGCTCCGCCAGCGTCTTCCTTCCGGCCTCGGTGTCGAACTCGTACGCCTTCTCGACGGGGACCCACGGGAGATCGAGACGCTTGCTCTTGATCTCCTCGTTCCGCTCCGCGTGCTCGGTCTCGAGCTTGGCGAGCTCCTCCCGGGCCACCTGCCATTCCTCGCGGGTTCCGATCTTGTGCTCAGGCATCACGTCTCCCTCCATCGGACTCGAACGCTCCCCTGCCAGCTTGAGACCGGCGGCGACCTCGAAACTCATCGTCGCTAAAGAATCTTGGCCGGACCCTTCTCCCTCGGAAAAGATGGCTCTGCGACGCCGCGACATCGAGGAGCTCTACGACCGCCGCTATCTCGGCTTCCGCAACGCGCTCGCCGCGATCACCGGCAGCTACGACTCGGCGAGGGACGTCGTTCAGGAGGCGTTCGCACAGGCTCTTCGCCACCGTCGTAGCTTCCGAGGCGAGGGCGCGCCGGAAGCGTGGATCTCGAGAATCGCCTTGCGGATCGCCCTGCGCGAGCGCGGCCGGCGCGACCGTGTGGCCCCCAGCGGAGCCCGTGATGAGATCGCGACCGACCTCGTCGCGCCGATCACGGACGTCGCGTTGGCCGATGCGATCCGCGCCCTACCGGCGCGACGGCGCCTGATCCTGTTCCTCCACTACTTCGGCGACCTCTCGTACGAGCAGATCGCCGAGCTCTGCGACATCAGCCCTGGAACCGTCGCGGCCACCCTCGCACAGGCACGCGACGCGCTGCGGGTAGCCCTGCAGCAGAACGACGAGGTGATGCGATGACCCGTATCGACGACCCGCTCCGCGAGCGGCTCCACCGCGCCGTGTCCTGGGACGACGATCGAGACTGGCGCGATGTGCGCCGCCGCGCCCGGCGACAGCGCGCCCCGGCGGTCCTAGCTGCTGCACTCGTCCTCGTCGTCGTGGTGGCAGGCCCGGCCTTCGCGTTTCGGCACCAGATCGCCGACTGGTGGAGCTCCGCGTCACCGGAGACGAACCACTTCGTCGACGCGTTTGCAGAGTGCGGACGCGGTGCCTTCACTCTGACGTTCGACCCGGAGAGCGGCGCCACCGTGCAGCGGCAGGGTCAGACGCTTGCGGGCGCTTCCTTTCGCGACCGGCAGATCAGCTGCGACGCGACGATCCATCTGCGCAAGGGGACGCCGGACGAGCTGAACGTCTACCACGGCGTCCTCGACCGGAGCAGCGGCAACGGAACCTCCGTCACCTGCTCGACGGATACGCCGCTCGAGATCGAGGTCCATCCCGTCTGGTTCGAGAACGAGATAGTCGGCAGCGGCTTGACCGTCGCAGAAGCCGGAACGAGAACCGATATCGCGGGCGTGCTGATGAAGCGCGGCGAAACGGGGCGAAACTGGTCGCGCGTCTACTGGAGCAGCGATGTCTGCTCGACATCGCCGTGATCGAGTCCCGCTTCTGACGCGTCACGCTGCGTGGTGTCTCTGCTTTCCCGCGATCTCTGCCAAGAGCTCGTCGATCGGTCGTAGCGCAGAGCAGGCGAAGCCCCGCTTCGGCCGCCGCGACAGCGAGTAGACGCTTGCGAGGACTCCGGTATCGAGGTCGTCGCGCTTGGCGGCACGCCGGGCCTGCGATCGCGCGGCGGGCGGAGGACGGCGTCGCGAAGCTGCTCGAGGAGCTCCGAGGCGTGACGGATCGCGAACACCCTATGTCTGCGAGCTGGTCGCGATCTCGCCTGATGGGCGAGGAGCAGTCCGGCAGGGGGATCATAGAGGGGCGAATCGCGGAGGAGCGCCGCGGGAGCGAGGGCTTCGGCTACGACCCGATCTTCATCCCCGGGGGCGAACAGTGGCGAGCTTGGCAACGAGTGGAAGACGGAGAACTCGCACCGCTGCGGCCCGACAGCTCCTTGTCGCTCGAGAGACCAGCTAGCGCCGCGATCCATGCGCGGTCCCTATCTGCGAGTTACAGCCTCGATCGCTTGCGCCGCCGTCTCTGGGTCCTCATGCTCCCAAACCCGGATAACACTCCAACCCTGCTGGTCGAGTTTGGCATTGGTGTCCGCGTCTCGCCGTTGGTTTGCCTGGATCTTCGTGCGCCACCAGTCTGAGTTCTGCTTTGGCCAAGTCTGGTGCTCCGGGCAGCCGTGCCAGAAGCATCCGTCCACAAACACGGCGATCCGGAGGCGCGGAAACGCAATATCGGCCCGGCGGCGTAGGTTCGGCAGTGCATAGTCGACTCGAAACCGCAAGCCGCGCCGGTGGAGAATTGATCGCAAGGCAGTCTCGGCACCGGTGTCGCGCTGACGCTGCGACTTCATCCGGCGGAGCGTTTCGGGCGACGATGCAGCGGGCGTGCTGCGGTCCGACACTGCCGCCGAGTCTAAAGATGCTCGCCGGCGGCTTCTAGATCGCCTTGAAGGTGGTGTCGTACTCGTTCGCTACGCGCGTAACCATGTTGTCGTAGTAGAAGATGTCGCCCGGCGGAGGCGCGGGGGAAGATGTGATCAAGGAGACTGGCGTCGCGCCGTCGTTCGTTGCTGACACGACGATGATTCCCAGACCGTCATATCCCGCTGTGGCGCTCGACGTCCTGCGAGGAATCTCGCGGACCTTGGCTACCACGGATGCCGCTGCCGCAGGCTGCGAATGCTTGGAAACGACGAGAGCTGCGCCGGGAGACTTATTGAGGTCGGGGCTTATGAAGGTCGTGGCCGCGTTCACCATGACCAAGCCGACGGCCAGTGCTTGGTGCGACGCCCCGTGAACGGTCTGATGGCTTGAGTTGAGCTCGTCGTAGAGACGTGGCAGTGCCTTCACATGCTCAGTCATCGCAGCCTTCGCTTCAAGTGCCACGAGAACGGCGCCCGCGGGAGCCCGTCGCAGCTCTGGCAGCGTCGCGAGCGTCTTCGCCTGCGCCGAATCGAGAACGACGTGATATCGGTAAGCGAGGTCGGCGAGCGTCTCCGTGGTCGTCGAACCGGACGGCCGAGCGATGACGAGGTCGAGGACCTTCTTCCGTCCAGTGGCGAAGTCCCGGAACTCGTGGTTGATCCCGAAGACGATCTTTCCCTGCGCGGCGTGGCTCTTCATCAGCGCGCTCTGCTGCAAGAGATCGAAGAGCACGGCCCAACAAGCCACCTTGCTATGGAGATCCGAGCGGGAGTGGTACTGCCAGGGCGTCTTCGAAGACCCCCGCGCCTGTGGCAGCGAAAGACTCGCCGCGATGATGGCCGGTCCGTCCATGTCGCTCTCGTACGACCTCCGAACGATCGCTCCTGCCGTGGGCGCGTATTCGGGGTCTAAACAAAAAGCGGTTCGGCCTGAACGATCGCAAGGTGCGCCGCAACGTCCGCCAGAAAACCTTTCGGAAAGTTGAGCGTCGATGTCTCGGCGCGGCGAAGGAACCCGCGAGTCGCGCGTTCGGAGAGAGGCAGCGGGGGGTACTCGAGAAACTCGGCAAGGTGCTGGTACTCGTATCGAACGGGCCACATCGATAGGTCAGCGCGATGGACACGTCCTCCGACACTCCAGGCGGCCTTCGGCCACGGGGCTCGGTCACGCAGAGGTTGATCTCGTGACGCGTCGTATGGTTGTGGGTCGCGGAGACGCTCTCCGACCCAACGTGCGACTGGGACGCTCACGGCGTTACCCACAAGCTTCCACCGAAACCCGCTGTGCCGTCGCCGATCGCAGGCGGGCGCCGTCCAATCAGGGAGGAACCCTTGGAGGCGTTCAGCATCACGTACGTCTGGCGTTGCGACGAGTCCATCCTGGAACCGAATTGCAGGAGGCGACGGAATTCCGATTGTCGACCCACCCTTGAGCGTCGGGATAGCGTCGACCGCCCAGCCAAGACCGCGGATTCCTTCCGTCCAGTAAAAGCCGCACGCGACCTCAGACGGTTCGGGCCACTCGTGCTCGCGGGCGTCTCCGACGAAGAGGACCTCGCGGGGGTCCGCACTCCGTGACGCGAGCAAGATGACACGCTGGCGACGCTGGGGAAGCCCGAAGGCCCTCGTATCGACGACGCGATACGCCCATTTCAACCCGAGAGCCTCCAGCGACCGCGTCAGGAACCGCATGGCCGCACCACGATCGAGTTGGAGCATGAACGGCACGTTCTCGAGCAGAAGCCAGCGCGGCTCGGTCCGTTCGACGAGACGAAGCACCTCGGCGACGAGGCCTGAGTTCGCCCCGCGAATCCCCGCTGTCCGTCCGGCTTGGCTCAGGTCCTGACAAGGGAAGCCTGCAGCGCAGACGTCCGCCGCAGGGATCGCCTCGAGCTCACGAATATCTGCCGTCAGAGGTACACGTGGGAAATGTTCGCTGAGGACGCGCTGAGCCGCGGGGTCGATCTCGCACAGCAGAACGGTCTGATGGCCCGCCGCATCGAGCCCGGCTTCGATCCCGCCGATGCCGGCGAACAGGCCGACGATCGTAAGCCGGTCCGGTCGTACGGATGCATCTCCAACCTGATGCGTCTGGATCGACATCGAAGGCGATGCTATGGAGCCGCGCGGACGAACCCTTCGTGAATCAAGCGGCTCCGGCCTTTCGTGGAGAGGGTGTTACAGATTCGGCACGCGGTCCGTTCTACGCCAGTCCTGGAGCCTCCTCGACGCGGTGCGGCTCGCGCCTTCGCGCGACCCACCAGTTGAGCTCGGCGCCGAAGACGATCACGTTCGACATCACGTAGAGCCAGACGAGCAGGATCGCGGGGCTGCCGAACGTCTTCAGCGTCGGGTTCAGGTGCGTGAAGCGGTTGTAGATCGGCAGCACCTGGAAGCTCGCCTCGAGGATCACCGCCGCGAAGGTCGCCCCCGGTAGCACCTCGCGCATGGTTACCTCCGCGTTCGTCAGGAGCCGGTACACGGAGACGAGGAAGGCGAAGATGCCGGCCGTCGAGATCGCGACCGTGAAGACGTACGCCGTGGTCGCGTCGAGCACGCCCGGCGCGCGGTGGCGCAGGAACGCGACGCCGAACGACCCGACGAGGAGCGCGACGAAGAGCGTCACCAGCGAGCCGACCATCAGCAGCAGCGCGATCCCCTTTCCGCGCAGGAACGAGCGGTTCGGCCGGCCATAGACGATGTTGAAGGCGGACTCGAGCACGCTGAAGAGCGAGAGCGCCGTCCACAGGAAGGCGGCGGCGCCGATGATCCCGAGCGTCGCAGCGTTCCGCTGCACGGCGCGCACGAGCTGGACGATCTGCGAGATCGGCGCCCCCGGCAGCGCGTGCTTGATCTCCGTGACGAGGAAGCTCGACTCGTCGGCGCGGCCGGTGAGGCCGAGCAGCGCGAGCGCGAGGAACGTCAGCGGCACGAACGAGAGCAGCGCGAAGTAGGCGATCATCGCGGCGAGGTGCGTGCCCCGATCCTCGAAGAACTTCTGCACGAGCCGCCGCTTCCGGATCCGCACGAGCCGGAGTATGGCCTGTGTTAGCGTCGGAACCAGTGGCCGCCGCGGAAGCGCTCAAAGACTTGATGGAGATCTCCTCGCAGGTGCGAAGCGCGGTCGTCTTCTCACCGGACGGAGCCGTCGAGGCCTCTACGCTCGGCGACGACTCGCGCGGCGCCGAGCTCGCTCGGAGGGCGAAGGAGCTGCTCGACGCCGCCGGCGAGGTCCGCGGGTCTGGCGGCGAGCTGAACCAGCTGGAGGTCGCGACGGCGGAGGGAAGCGTCTTCGTCGTCCGAGACCTCGATGCCGAGCGGATCATCGCGGCGACGACGAGTCCCGATCCCACCGTCGGCCTCGTCTTCTACGACCTGAAGAGCTGCCTGCGCGACGCGGGCCGGAAGCAGCCGCCGAAGTCGGGACGGAAGAAGGCGGATGCGTAGGCTGCTCGGGCTCGCGAGCCTCGTCGGCATCGGCATGGCCGCGGCGGCGTACGTCCGCCGAAGCGTGGGGCACAGGCGCGAGCGGGTCGATCTCTACTACGACGACGGGTCGATGGTCTCGCTCCCCGAAGGCTCGTCCGCGGCCGCTCCGCTGCTCGCGCTCGGGCGGGAGACGCTTCGCGCGGCGCAGTGAAGGGGTCCGACCTCGCGGCGGCGCTGCGGGAGCATGCGTACCTCGAGGGCGACTTCGTCCTGCGTTCGGGTCGCCGGTCGCGCTACTACCTCGACAAGTACCGCTTCGAGACGCGTCCCGACCTCCTCCGGCTGCTCGGCGAGCGGATCGCGGCCGAAGCCGCCGAGCACGCGCCGGAGGCCGCTCGACTGGCCGGTCCTGAGCTGGGCGCAGTCGCGTTGACGGCTGCCGCCTCGCTCGCGGGCGGGCTTCCGTTCCTGATCGTGCGCAAGGAAGCGAAGGGCTACGGCACCGCCAAGCGGCTCGAAGGCGTGTTCGAGGCCGGCGAGGAGGTCTGCCTCGTGGAGGACATCGTGACCTCGGGAGGCGCGGCGGTCGGCGCCGTCGAGGCGCTTCGCGAGGCGGGGCTCGTCTGCCGGACGGCGGTCTGCGTAGTCGACCGGGAGGAGGGCGGGGCCGATGCGCTGGCGCGCCACGCGGTCCGGCTCCGGCCGCTCTTCCGGGGGTCCGACCTCTTCGCGAGTTCGTGACACCGCAAACCCGCATGGTTGACTGAACCTCGCAGCCTGTTAGGGTCTTGCGCCGTGGTCAGGTACGCCGACAGGAGGAGTGGCTAGTGACGAAGAAGGATTTCGTGGACAAGATCGCCTCGAAGACGGATCTCTCGAGGCGGGATGCGGAGAAGGCAGTCGACGCCTTCCTCGACACCGTGACCGAGTCGCTCAAGAGCGGCCAAGAGATCACCTTCACCGGGTTCGGAAAGTTCTCGACGCAGCACCGCAAGGAGCGTCAGGGGGTCAATCCGCGCAACCCGAGCCAGAAGGTGACGATCCCCGCCGCGCGGGTGCCGCGCTTCTCGGCGGGAAGCTCGCTGAAGCAGGCGGTGCGCCAGTAGCGCACGCAGCATCGCAGCGCGTGGATCTCGAGGGCCGCCGCGTGCGGCCCTCGTCGTCTCGGTCCGCAGCCACGGCTAGCCTACGGGCCCAGATGGCGCAGGACGTCCAGGCAGAGCCTGCCGTCGCGACGGCTTGCTTCGCGGACCGGCTCGCCGAGCAGGTCGAGCGGAAGCGCAGTCAGCTCGTGGTCGGGCTCGACCCGAGGCCCGACCTGCTGCCCGTCGAGCTGAAGGGCGACGCGCACCTCGGGCGCGAGCACGCGGCCGAGGCGTGCGCCCGCTTCTGCCGCGGTCTCGTGGACGCCGTGGCGTCCTACGTCGTCGCGGTCAAGCCGCAGGTCGCGTTCTTCGAGGCGCTCGGCGCCGACGGAATGCGGGCGCTCGAAGAGGTTTGCGACTACGCCCGTCTCGCAGGCCTGCTCGTGATCGCCGACGGCAAGCGCGCCGACGTCGCCTCGACCGCGCGCGCGTACGCCGCGGCGTATCTGGAGAGGCGCTCGGACGCGCCGCCGCTCGTCGACGCCTTGACCGTCAACCCGTACCTCGGCCGCGACGCGCTCGAGCCCTTCTTCCACGCGTGCCGGCGAGACGGCGCCGGGGTCTTCTGCCTCGTCAAGACGTCGAACGCGGGCGGAGCGGACGTGCAGGACCTCGCGCTCTCGGACGGCCGGCCGCTCTGGCAGGCGGTCGCGCAACTCGTCTCGGACTGGGGCGAGGATCTCGTCGGCGACCACGGTCTCTCGAGCGTGGGCGCGGTCGTCGGCGCGACGCACCCGCGGGCGGTGGGCGAGGCGCGCCGGCTGATGCCGCAGGCGGTGCTCCTCCTGCCCGGGGTCGGCGCGCAGGGCGCGACGCCCGCCGACGTCGCACGTGCCTTCACGAGCGGCCCGGCGAGCGCGCTCGTCACCGTCTCGCGCTCCGTCATCTACGCGTTCCGAACCGTGGGCGCCGAGTGGCGGCAGGCCGCAGGCGCCGAGGCCGCGCGGCTGCGGCGCGAGGTCTGGGCCGTCTCCGGCTGGTAGCGCCGTGGACCTGCCCCGGCGCGAGCTCGCGCGCTTCGCGGCTCC
This sequence comes from Gaiellaceae bacterium, assembly GCA_036377055.1. Lineage (GTDB taxonomy): Bacteria > Actinomycetota > Thermoleophilia > Gaiellales > Gaiellaceae > DASUZD01. The sequence goes on from DASUZD010000260.1 coordinate 11,710, forward strand.
GGCCGCCTTCCTCCTCGCGGTGACCGTCGCCGCCCTCCTCGTCCGCGCGGGCTTCGAGGCCGGAAGCACCGACACCGGCGGCCCGACGACGGCGCTCACCACGACAAGGCAGGCCGCCGCGACCACGACCGTGAGCACGTCCACGACGACGACGCAGCCCGCGAAGGTCTTCTACACGATTCAGTCCGGCGACACGCTCGACGTCGTCGCGGCCAGGTACGGCAAGTCCGTGGACGACCTGCTCGCCCTCAACCCGGGCGTCGACCCTCACGCGCTCAGGGTCGGGCAGAAGATCCGCGTTGGCTGAGGGCTACACCGTCCAGCGCGTTCCCGCGGAGACGCTGCTCGCCGAGCTGGTCGACGAGGTCGTCGACGTCTGGGCGAGCGCGCACGGCCTCGCGGCCGCGCACGCCACACGGAGGGAGTTCGGCGGCGAGCGGCTCCCGCGGCACGCGTCGCGCGACGACTTCCGCTTCGTCGGCGCCTTCGCCTCCGACCGCCGGCTCGTCGGGTTCGTCTACGGCTACACCGGCGCGGCAGGCCAGTGGTGGTACGACAAGGTCGCATCCGCTCTCGACGACGACGCGGCCGGGGAGTGGCTCGACCCGCCGCACTTCGAGTTCACGGAGCTCGCGGTCGCGCCCGCCTACCAGAGGCGCGGCGTCGGGACCCGTCTCCACGACGAGGTGCTCGAGGACTTGCCGCACCGGCGGGCGCTGCTCTCCGCCCTCGCCGAGAACACGCGCGTGATCGCGTTCTACGAGCACCGCGGCTGGCGCGTGATCCTGCCCGAGCTGCGCTTCGAGCCGGGGCGGCCGCTGTTCTCCATCCTCGGACGGGAGCTCGACGACTAGCCTTTGGTGGCAGTGCGGGTCAAGGTGCTGGTACTCGCGGCAACCGCGATGGCGCTCGCGCCGTCCGCCCATGCCGGACCGCCGCCGGTCGCCGCGCGCGCCTACTTCGTCGAGAACGCCGCGACCGGAGAGGTGCTCGCGCGCAAGGCCGACGGCGCGCGGCTGCCGATGGCGAGCCTGACGAAGCTGATGACGGTGGACGTCGCCCTCCGGCGGCTCCAGCCCGACCAGGTCGTCACCGTTGCGGCCGGCGCGGCCTCGGTCGGCGAGTCGACGGTCGAGCTCGTGCCAGGCGAGCGGCTGACCGTGCGCGACCTGCTGAAGGCTGCGTTGATCCAGAGCGCCAATGACGCGGCCGACGCGCTCGCCTATGGGGCGTCAGCGGGAAACGCGTCCGCGTTCGTCGCGCAGATGAACGCCCGTGCGCGCGTGCTCGGGCTCAGCGACACGCACTACGAGCGCCCCGACGGCCTCGACGCCACCGGCCACTACTCGAGCGCGCGCGACGTGACGCGGCTCGCAGAGATCGTCATGCACCAGCCGATCGTGCGGTCGATCGTCCGCGAGCGCACCGACACGATCGCGGGCGGCCGCGTCCTGCACACTTGGAACGACCTGCTCGGGAGCTTCCCCGGCCTGATCGGCGTCAAGACCGGCCACACGGCAGCAGCGGGCTGGTGCGAGGTCGGCGCGGCGCGCGGGCCGGGCCTGACGATCTACGCGACCGTTCTCGGCAGCCCGACGCGCGCGCAGCGAAACCGCGACCTCGCGGCGCTCCTGTCGTGGGGCCTCGACCGGTACCGCGTCGTGCCGGTCGTCCAGGCGCACCGGGTCTACGCGCGAGCGACGGTCGGCTGGGGCCGCGGGCCGCTCGCGCTCGTCGCCGACCGGCAGCTCATGCGCTCGGTGCGCGTCGACCGGCCGCTCGTGGAGCGGGTCGTCGCCCCGCTGTCGGTCGAGCTGCCCGTCCAGCGCGGCGAGCGGCTCGGAAGCGTCAAGGTGTACGCGGGCCGGCGCTTCCTCGGCGAGCGCCCGCTCGTCGCGGCGCGCTCGATCCGGCGACCGGGCTGGGGCGGCCGCTTCGGCTGGTACGCCCGCCGGACCGTTCACCATCTGATCGGGTTCCTACCCTGACCCGGCCGTGATCGTCACCGTCACGCTCAATGCCGCCCTCGACCGCACGCTCCAGGTGCCGAACTTCCAGCGCGGCCAGCGGCATCGCGCGAGCGAGAGCCTGACCCTCGCCGGCGGCAAGGGGATCAACGTCGCGCGGGCGCTGAAGCGGATGGGCGTGCCCGTCGTCGCGACGGGCCTCGCCGGCGGGCGCACCGGCACGCTGATCGTCGAGGAGCTGACGGCGGAGGCGATCCTGAACGACTTCGTCCGGATTGCCGGCGAGTCGCGCACGTCGACCGCTGTCGTCGACACGACCACGGGCTCGTACACCGAGATCAACGAGTGGGGCCCGCACGTCTCGGACGTCGAGCTCGAGATCCTGATCGAGAAGCTTCACTACCTCGGGAACGGCGCCGACTACGTCGTGTTCGCCGGCTCGCTGCCGCGCGGCGTCGACAACGACTTCTACGCGGAGGCGATCCGGGACTTGAAGCGCCGCGGGATCCAGACGGTCCTCGACTCCGAGGGCGAGCCGCTCCGGCTCGGCACCGAGGCCGAGCCGTGGCTCGTCTCGCCGAACCAGCCCGAGGCCGAGGGCCTCGTGGGCCAGGAGCTGAACGACGACGAGGACTTCATGATGGCGCTCGACACGATCGCCGAGCGCGGGGCGCAGAACGTGATGATCACGCTCGAGTCCGGCTGCATAGCGCGGTTCCGCGAGGAGCGGCGGACGCGACGGTTTCGGGCGCGCACGCCTCGGCTCGAGGCACGCTCGGCCGTGGGCGCGGGGGACACGCTGCTCGCCGGCCTGATTGCAGCCCGGCTCCAGGGGCAGACGACGGAGGAGGCGCTGCGAACCGCGGTCGCCTCGGGCGCAGTCTCGACGCTCGAGGTCGGCGCCGGGCGCTTCGAGCCGCGCGACGTCGCCCGCCTCGCCGGACAGGTGCAGCTCGAGGAGCTGGAGCCCGTCAGCGCCGAGAGGTAGCGCCGGTGCGCGTCGCGTTCGTCGGCGGAACGCACTTCGTCGGCCCGGTCGCCGTCCCGCTGCTCGCCGAGGCCGGCCACGAGGTCGTCGTCGCGCACACCGGCGGACACGAGCACCCCGCGGTCGCCGACGTGGAGCATCTGCATGGCGAGTACGACGACCTCCTCGACGAGGACGGAGCCGTCGCGGCCTGGTCACCGCAGGCGATCGTCACCACCTTTCCGGGAGGCGCGACGGCCGCGATGGCGCAGGCGCTCGGCGCCTGCGCGGCGCGGTGCGGCGCCGGCCAGATCGTCGTCGTGAGCTCGTGCGACGTGTACGAGCACTCGGTTCACGCCGGCATCGGCGACGGCAGCGGCGTCGTGCCGCTTCCTCCGCAGCCGATTCCGATCGACGAGGACGCGCCGCTGCGGACGCGGCCCTATCCCGGCGGGTCGCTCGAGCACGACAACGTCGCGATGGAGCAGGCGCTACACGGGTGCGACCGGATCACCGTGCTGCGGCCCGGCGCGATCTACGGCCCGTTCCCGAACACGCGGGAGCGGTACTTCGTCGACCGAGTCCGCGACGGAATCCACGAGCTCGAGCTGCCGGATCGCGGCCAGCAGATCTTCCACCGCGTGGCCGTGGGCCGGGTCGGACGGGCGATCGTCGCCGCGCTCGACCGCGCCCCTGACGGCTTCTGGGCGTGCAACGTCGTCGACCCGTACGACTGGACGTTCGCCGGGCTCGCCGGAGAGGTCGCGCGGCTCCTCGACTGGGAGTGGGAGCTCGTCGAGGTTCCCTTCGCGGAGGCCGACCATCCGTGGGCGACGGCGCACCCGATCCTCGCGAGCGACACGCGGTTGCGCTTCACGCTCGGCGTCGACGCGCCCGATCCCCGCGAGGCGCTCGCGGAGACGATCGCCTGGCTCTGGGAGAACCGCGAGCAGAGGCCGTCGTAGCGCCCTGTTAGGCTGTCTCATGGACGTCGAATCGAGGACTACGGAGCCGTACGACGTCGAGATCGAGCGCCTCCGCGAGCTGGAGCGGAAGTTCGGGCGCGAGGGTCTCACCTTCGACGACGTGCTGCTCGTCCCGGCGGTGTCGCACGTTCTGCCGAACGACGTCTCGACCGCGACGCGGCTGACGCCGTCGATCGAGCTCGCGGTCCCGGTCGTCTCCGCCGCGATGGACACCGTCACCGAGGCGCGGCTCGCGATCGCGCTCGCGCGCGAGGGCGGGATCGGGATCGTCCACCGGAACCTGTCGATTGCGGACCAGGTCGCGGAGGTCGACAAGGTCAAGCGGTCGGAGTCCGGGATGATCGTCGAGCCGGTCACGCTGCGGCCCGACGCACCGGTGGCCGAGGCGCTCGAGCTGATGGAGCGCTACCACATCTCCGGTGTCCCGATCACCGAGGACGGCGAGCGCCTCGTGGGGATCCTGACGAACCGCGACCTTCGCTTCGAGCGCGACACGACTCAGCCGGTGGCCGCGCTGATGACGTCGCGCGGCCTCGTCACGGTGCCCGTCGGAACGACGCTCGAGGAGGCGGCCGCGATCCTCGGGCGGAACAAGATCGAGAAGCTCCCGGTGGTCGACGCGGAGGGCCGGCTGCGCGGCCTGATCACCGTCAAGGACATCCAGAAGCGCGTCGACTACCCGAACGCGACGAAGGACGAGCGCGGGCGGCTACGCGTCGGGGCGGCCGTCGGCGTGGGCACCGACGCCTACGAGCGCGCCGAGGCGCTCGCGGAGGCGGGCGTGGACGTGCTCGTCGTCGACACGGCACACGGCCATCACGAGAACGTGACCGCGATGGTCAGGCGGCTGAAGGACGCGCTCGGCGTCGAGCTGATCGCAGGGAACATCGCGACGGCGGACGCGGCCGAAGCACTCATGTCCGCGGGAGCCGACGCACTGAAGGCCGGTGTCGGGCCGGGTTCGATCTGCACCACTCGCGTGGTCGCGGGCGTCGGCGTGCCGCAGATCACGGCCGTCCACGAGGTCGCTCACGCGGCGCGCAGGCGCGGCGTCCCGGTGATCGCGGACGGCGGGCTCCAGTACTCGGGCGACATCGCGAAGGCGATCGCGGCCGGCGCGGACGCAGTGATGCTCGGCTCGGCGCTCGCGGGCGTCGAGGAGAGCCCGGGCGAGGTCATGCTTCGGCAGGGCCAGCGCTTCAAGGAGTACCGCGGCATGGGCTCGCTCGGCGCGATGAAGGCGCGGTCGTTCTCGAAGGACCGCTATTTCCAGGGCGACGTCGAGGACGTCGAGAAGCTCGTCCCCGAGGGGATCGAAGGGCGCGTCCCGTACAAGGGCCCGCTGCGCGGGATCCTCTACCAGCTCGTCGGCGGGCTGCGGCAGGCGATGGGGTACTGCGGCGCCGCCACGATCGAGGAGCTGAAGGACGCGCGCTTCGTCCGGATCACAGGCGCCGGTCTCCGCGAGAGCCACCCCCACGACGTGACGATCACGAAGGAGTCGCCGAATTACCGAGCCGGCTAGCGTCGTCGCCTCGCTGCCGGAGCGCGACGATCGTCCTGTTCTCGTCGTCGACCTCGGGGGTCAGTACTCGCAGCTGATCGCGCGCCGCGTCCGCGAGTGCCGTGTCTTCTCGGAGCTCGTCGGCCACAACGTCTCGCCGGCGGAGGTACGCGCCCGCAACCCGTACGCGCTGGTGCTCTCCGGCGGCCCCGCGTCCGTGTATGCCGAGGGCGCACCGCGAGTCGACCCGGGCCTCTTCGAGCTCGGGATCCCGACGCTCGGCATCTGCTACGGCATGCAGCTGATGGCGCAGGACCTCGGCGGGCGCGTCGACCGGACGGGCGCCTCGGAGTTCGGCAAGGCGGAGCTGCGCGCGCAGGAGAGCCGCCTCTTCCACGACCTGCCGGAGGAGCAGACCGTCTGGATGAGCCACCGTGACTCGGTCGTCGCCCCGCCTGCGGGCGCTCGCGTCGTCGCCGGCTCGCCTTCGACGCCCATCGCGGCGTTCGAGGATCCGAAGCGGCGGCTCTACGGCGTCCAGTTCCACCCCGAGGTCGTGCACACGCCGTACGGGAACGACCTGTTGAAGAACTTCCTCTATGAGGTCGCAGGCGCGCCGCCGGTCTGGACGCCCGCGGCCGTAATCGAGGAGCAGGTCGAGCGGATCCGCGCGCAGGTCGGGCGGGACCGGGTGCTGTGCGCCTTGTCGGGCGGCGTCGACTCGGCGGTCGCTGCGCTGCTCGTCCACAAGGCGGTCGGCGACCAGCTCACGTGCGTCTTCGTCGATCACGGGCTGCTTCGTGCCGGGGAGGCCGAGCAGGTCGTCGAGACCTTCGGCGGGCACTTCCACGTCCCGCTCGTCCACGTCCAGGCGCAGGATCGGTTCCTCGCTCGGCTCGAGCGCGTCGCGGACCCGGAGGAGAAGCGGAAGCGGATCGGCGAGGAGTTCATCCGGGTGTTCGAGGAACAGGCCTCACGGCTCGGCGACGTCCGCTGGCTCGTGCAGGGAACGCTCTACTCCGACGTGATCGAGTCGGGCGGGTCCGATGACAGCGTGGCCGCGAAGATCAAGTCGCACCACAACGTCGGCGGGCTCCCCGCGGACATGCGGATGCGCCTGGTCGAGCCGCTGCGGTTCCTCTTCAAGGACGAGGTGCGGCGCGTCGGCGAGGAGCTCGGGATGCCCGAGCGGATGGTCTGGCGGCAGCCGTTTCCCGGGCCTGGCCTCGCGATCCGGATCATCGGCGAGGTGACGCACGAGCGCCTGGCGATCCTGCGCGAGGCGGACGCGATCCTCCAGGAGGAGGTGCGTCGGGCGGGCCTCTACCGCGACCTGTGGCAGTCGTTCGCGGTCCTGCCCGCGATTCGCTCGGTCGGCGTCCAGGGCGACGAGCGCACCTACGCGTACCCGATCGTGATCCGCGCGGTGACGAGCGAGGACGCGATGACCGCCGACTGGGCGCGGCTCCCGTACGAGCTGCTGGAGCAGGTGTCGAGCCGGATCATCAACGAGATCCCGGGCGTGAACCGCGTTGCGCTCGACATCTCCTCGAAGCCGCCGTCGACGATCGAGTGGGAGTAGCCGCGCGGGAGATCCGAGGCCGCGACGGCCACGTCCCGGAGCCTGACCCCGGGCCACGTCCACCGAAGCCAGGCGCCGTGCCGCCGCGCGGCACGCCGACTGGCGAAATGTCCGCTTTGGCCATGGCCGAGGGCCTGACCCCCAGACACGGCTGCGCGGGACGGCTCAGCGGACCGAGAATCCGGATTCGCCCACAGGGTCCTCCTCGCTGGCCTCGACGCGGTCGACTCGGGCGCCGCGCGGGCCCAAGCGGCAGAAGTCGACGAGCCGCTCGACTGCGTCCGCCTCGCCCTCGAAGACCGCCTCGACCGCGCCGTCCCAGCGGTTCGCGATCCAGCCGCTCACGCCGGAGCGGTCGGCGAGGCGACGTACCGAGTCGCGGAAGAAGACGCCCTGGACGTGGCCACGGACGACCACGCGGCGGCGGACGACGCTCACCGGCCTATCTTCTCCGTGTGCGTGCGCTCGTACACGAGCTGGCCGCGGCGCGGATCGGCGCGACCTTCAACCAGTACGCGGACTCGCGGCTCCGGCGCGAGCGGCTCGCGGCGTACCTCGAGAGCCGCCGCGACGCGCCGATCCTCCTCGTCGGCGAGGCCGCCGGCTATCGCGGCGCGCGCGTCTCCGGGCTCCCGTTCACGTCGGAGCGGCAGCTGACCGGGTGCGGCCCGGCAGAGGCCACCGCGACGATCGTCCACCGCGTGCTCGACGCGCTGGAGCTCGACGAGGACGTCCTCCTCTGGAACGCGGTCCCAACCCATCCTGGCACGGAGACCTCGAACCGAAGCCCGACCGCCCGCGAGCTCCGCGGCGCGCGCCCGTTCCTCGACGAGCTCGCGCGCGGCCGGCACGTGATCGCGGTCGGCCGCGTCGCCGCGCGCGCGACGGGCGCGCCGTACGTCCGCCATCCGTCCCATGGCGGCGCGTCTGCATTTGCCGCGGGGCTGCTAGAATCCGCCGCCGGCGCGCGAGGGTGCGCCGCTTTCTACGCATGAAGACCTACACCGCAAAGCCCGGCGAGATCAACCGCGACTGGTATCTCGTAGACGCCGACGGGAAGACCCTCGGGCGGCTCGCGACCCAGATCGCGGACACGCTGCGCGGCAAGGGCAAGCCGCAGTACACGCCGCACGTCGACACGGGCGACTTCGTGGTCGTGGTGAACGCGGAGAAGATCACGGTCACGGGCCAGAAGCTCGACCAGAAGCGCTATTACAGGCACTCCGGCTATCCCGGAGGCATCCGCAGCCGGACGCTCCGCGAGCAGCTCGAACGGCGCCCGACCGAAGTCCTGCGCAAGGCCGTGAAGGGGATGCTCCCGCGGAACCGGCTCGCGCGCCGGCAGCTCACGAAGCTGAAGATCTACGCGGGACCGGAGCACCCGCACGAGGCGCAGGCGCCGAAGCCCCTGGAGGTGACGCAGTAGTGGCCGAACTCGCCCAGTATCTCGGCACGGGCAAGCGGAAGACGTCCGTCGCGCGCGTGATCCTCCGGCCGGGCGACGGCGCAACCTGGATCAACGGGCGCACGATGGAGGAGTACTTCCCGCGCGCCGCGCACCGGATTCTCGCCCTCGCGCCGCTTCAGGTCGCGGAGGCCGAGGGCACCTACGACCTCCGCGTGCGCGTCCACGGCGGCGGCCCGAGCGGCCAGGCAGGCGCCGTCAGGCACGGGATCGCGCGGGCACTCGTCGAGGCCGATCCGAACCTACGGGTGCCGCTCAAGCGCGCCGGGTTCCTGACCCGCGACGCCCGCATCGTCGAGCGCAAGAAAGCCGGTCTCCACAAAGCACGGCGCGCACCCCAGTTTAGTAAGCGGTAAAAGCTGCGCTTTTACCGCTTGATCGGGATGACCCGTGCTTGCGCACGGGTGAGCGGGCGCGGGCGGCGCGACGCCCGCGCCCTCTTGAAGAACCGGATGAGGGAAGATGCGGAGCTCAAATGCTGAGAATCGGTGAAGAGGGATTTGAAGTGACGACGGTAGGGTCTTGCGCCGTGGCTCGTCGCTACTTCGGCACGGACGGCGTTCGCGGCGTCGTCGGCGAGACCCTGACTCCGGAGCTCGTCGAGCGGCTGGGACGGGCCGCGACCGTGTGGTCGGGCAGAGGGCGGGTCTTCGTCGGGCGCGACACGCGCGAGTCCGGGCCGGAGCTCGAGGAGGCGTTCGCGCGAGGCGTGGTGAGCGTCGGCGGCAACGCCGTGCTCGGCGGCGTGCTGCCGACTCCCGCCGTCGCGCTGCTCGCCCTCGACCTCGGCGTCGTCATCTCGGCGTCGCACAACCCGCCCGAGTACAACGGCGTCAAGTTCTTCGACCGCGACGGCCAGAAGCTGACGGACGCCGCGGAGGAGGACGTCGAGGCGCTCCTCGACTCGCCGCCTGCCGCGAGCCCAGGCGAGGTCGACCGCGTCGGCGTCGCGATCGACAGCTACCTCGAGCACGTGACCGACCGCTTCGGCTCCGACCTCTCGGGGCTCCGGATCGCGGTCGACTGCGCGAACGGCGCGTACTCGCACTCCGCTCCGAGGGCTTTCGCAGCGCTCGGGGCGGAGGTGGTGGCGGTCGGGTCGGATCCCGACGGCTCGAACATCAACCTCGGCTGCGGGGCAACGGATCTCTCGCTGCTCCAGGCCACGATCCGCGCACGCGCCTTCGACCTCGGCGTCGCGTTCGACGGGGACGGCGACCGCATGCTGGCCGTCGACGCCGACGGGAATCCGGTGGACGGCGACCAGATCGTCGCGATCCTCGCGCTTCACCTCGGCGTCGACCTCGTCGCGGTCACGAAGATGACCAACCTGGGCTTCCATCGGCTGATGGCCGACCAGGGCGTGCGGGTGATCACAACCGATGTCGGCGACCGCTATGTGCTGGAGGCGCTGCGGCGCGAGGGTGGCATCCTCGGCGGCGAGCAGTCCGGCCACGTCATCTGCCTCCGCGACCACGTCACGGGCGACGGACTAGCGGCGGCCCTCCTTCTCTGCGGCGCCCTCCAGGGCCGGACCCTGGCCGAGGCGGCTGCGGTGATGCCGCGCTTGCCGCAGGTTCAGCTCAACATCCCGCTCAGGAACAAGGCCGTGCCGGCGGAGGTCCTGGGCGAGGCCGACAGGCTGAGCGAGGAGCTCGACGGAACCGGCCGCGTCCTCGTCCGTCCGTCCGGTACAGAGCCGGTTCTGCGCGTGCTCGCCGAGGCCGAAACGCTGGCAGAGGCCGAGCGGCTGTCTGCTACCATCGGCGCTCTCGTACGACGAGAGCTCGGCTGATCCGGCGCCAACGGCGGCTCCGGGGGAGCAGCCGGGCTTTGTGCTTTTCGGGGGGCGGCGAGCAAAGGAGCCTCGGATGTGCGGGATCATCGGATACGTCGGACCGCGAGAGGCGAAAGCGCTGCTTCTGCGCGGGCTCGAGCGGCTCGAGTACCGCGGCTACGACTCGGCCGGGATCGCGCTCTGCGAGGATCGCGGGCTCGAGTACGTCCGCGCCGTCGGGAACCTCGAGAACCTGAAGGCCGCGGCCGGGCCGAACGGCTCCCGCTCGACGCACGGCCTCGGCCACACGCGCTGGGCGACCCACGGCGCGGTCACCGAGGGGAACGCCCATCCGCTGACCGGCTGCGACGACGGCAAGCTCGCGATCGTGCTGAACGGGATCGTCGAGAACTACCGCGAGCTCCGGGAGTCGCTGCTCGCACAGGGCCACACGTTCCGCTCCGAGACCGACGCCGAGGTTGTCGTCCACCTCGTCGAGCGGCACTACGACGGCGATCTCGCAGCTGCCGTGCGCGCGGCGTTCGCGGAGCTGGAGGGCCACTTCTCGTTCGTCGTCATCCACCACGACCATCCGGACATGCTCGTCGGCGGGCGGTGCCAGACGCCGCTCGTGGTCGGCGTCGGCGACGGCGAGATGTTCCTCGCGTCCTCGATCGCGGCGTTCCTACGCGAGACGCGGCGGGTCCAGTTCATCGAGGACGGCGAGGTGGTCGCGATCACGCCCGAGGGCGCCACCTTCTACGACCCGAGCGGGCGTGTCCGAGAGGCCGACGCGATCGAGGTCGACTGGGACGACGAGAGCGCCGTGAAGGGCGGCTACGAGACCTTCATGCTGAAGGAGATCTACGAGCAGCCCGCGGCCGTGGCCGAGACGATCGGGGACCGCGTCCGGCACGGCCAGCTCGAGCTCGAGGAGCTCGGCCTCGAGGACATGGAGATCCAGAACCTGCGCCGGATCGTGATCGTCGCCTGCGGCACCGCCTACCACGCAGCCGTCGTCGGCCGCTACGTGATCGAGGAGTGGGGCCGCGTTCCCGTCGAGCCAGACATCGCGAGCGAGTGGATCTACCGGAACCCGGTGCTTTCGAAGGACACGCTCGTGATCGGCATCTCGCAGTCCGGCGAGACGCGCGACACCGTCAACGCGATGAAGCTCGCGCGCGAACGAGGCGCGCGGACGCTCGCGATCACGAACCTGATGGGGACGCAGATCACGCGCGAGGTCGACGCCGTGCTCTACACGCGCTGCGGCCTCGAGGTGGGCGTCGCAGCCTCGAAGACGTTCACGGCACAGGTCGCGCTCCTCTCGCTCCTCGCGATCAAGCTGGCGCAAGTCAGGAAGACGCTGCCGCCCGACGAGATCGAGTTCATCCTGAACGGCCTCCACGAGCTGCCGTCGAAGATGGCCGAGTTCCTCGACGGCGACCACCCCGTCGAGGAGATCGCGCAGCGGTTCTACGAGGCTCCGTTCTTCCTCTACCTCGGCCGTCACATCGGCCTGCCGGTCGCGCTCGAGGGTGCGCTGAAGCTGAAGGAGATCTCGTACATCCCGACCGACGCCTACTCGGCCGGCGAGATGAAGCACGGGCCCATCGCGCTGCTCGAGCAGGGGACGCCGGTCGTCGTCGTCGCGACGAACATCCACGTCTACGACAAGATCGTCTCCAACATCCAGGAGACGCGCGCCCGCGGCGCGCACGTGATCGCGATCGCGACCGACGGGAACGAGGACATCCAGCACCACGCCGACGACGTGATCTACGTGCCGAGGACGCCTGCCTTCCTCCAGGCTGCGCTCGCGGCGCTCCCGCTCCAGCTGTTGGCGTACCGGATCGCGCGGCTCCGCGGCCTGAACGTCGACCAGCCGCGGAACCTGGCGAAGACCGTCACGGTCGAATAACCGTCCATGCTCGGCGCTGCGCTGATCGCGGTCGCGGCGCTCGCCTCGGCCTCGGGCGGCGATCGCGCGGGGCTGGCGTTCTCGCGCGGCGACGCGATCTGGGTCGCACGCGCGGACGGGTCGGACGCGCGGCGGCTCGTGCGGCACGGCTGGGGAGCGACGCTCTCGCCCGACGGCCGGCGCGTCGCCTACTTCGTCTTGCTCGGTCGCGCGCCTGATTCTCCGAGCGTCCTGTACGTCATCGACGTGGACGGCCGAAATCGCCGCCGGATCGGCAAGGACCTGGGCAGGCCGGCCTGGTCGCCGGGCGGGCGATGGCTCGCCACCAGCTCGGACAAAGCGTTGCTCGTCGTCGACGCAGCCACCGGCGAACGACGCGAGGTCGCCCGCAGCGAGGTCTACTCCGCGCGGTTCGCCCCCAGCGGCGGGTCGCTCGTCTACGGGCTCGCCAACGGCAAGGCAGGCCGTCGTTACCGAAGCGACGTGTACGTCTCGCGGCTCTCCGACGGCCGGATCACGCGCTTGACCCGCGACGGCCACAGCGACGACCCCGTCTGGGGCGGGCGCTGGATCGTCTACCGGCATTTCTGGTTCGCGGGCGAGTGGTCGATGGGCCGGCTGCGGCTGATGCCGGCCGACGGCAGCGAGAGCCGTGCGTTCGCGCGCGGCGACGAGCGCGTGTCGCAAGCCGCGATGGGCCTCGACACCGTCGAGCTGTCCGCCGACGGGACACACCTGCTCGCTTGCGCCGCGCACGAGTTCTACTGCTCGCCCGTGACGTTCACGGTTCCGCAGGGCCGGAGACGCGTGCTCTCGGTCCCGACGAAGATCCACGAGCTCGCGTACGCGGAGGACCTTTCCCGGGACGGGCAGGCGGTCCTGGTCGACGCCGGGCCGTTCGACGGCGACGCGCACCACCGCGCGTACGCGGTCCCGTTCGACGGCGGGAAGCCGCGGCTCCTCGTCCGCGAGGCGTACTCGCCGAGCTGGGCTCGCTGAGCCGTGGAACCTCTGGGCCGCCCACGGGTGTAGGAGCTCCGATGCGACTCGTGAGAGGGCTGCTCGGGGTCGGCGCGCTGGCGCTTCTGCTCCTCCTCCCCGCACGTGACGTCGCGAGGCCGCTTCCGCTCCAAGGGCACGGGGCGACGGCGAAGGAGTCGGTCGCATTCGTCTGGAGCGCCGACGGCGCACGGCTCGCGGCGATCGACGACCTCTCCCTGCGGCCGGTCGGGCGCCGGAGCGCGCTCATCGGCTACGTCGACACGTGGGCCTTCAGCCGCACCCAGCCCGCGCTGCTCGCCGTCGCGGCCCGGCCGCGCAGCGATCGCGACGACGACGTCCTCCGCTTCGTGAACGTGAGCTCTCGCCGCCTTGTCAAGCGGACCGTGAACCTCGGCGGCGGGACGCGCGCGCTCCTCTGGGCGCGACCCGACCGCGTCGTCGCGCTGGTCGGTCGCTGCTGCTCGCCAGGGACGTGGGTGGTGACGGTCGATCCTGGTGCGCGCCGGATCGTCTCCGAGAGCGAGCTCGACGACGACGTCAGCGCGGTCGCGCGGGCTGCCGA
>DASUZD010000261.1:0-9903 GCA_036377055.1 Gaiellaceae bacterium
CACGCGGCGTCGCTGCGTCAGGCTTTCGCCCATTGCGCAAGATTCCCCACTGCTGCCTCCCGTAGGAGTCTGGGCCGTGTCTCAGTCCCAGTGTGGCTGATCGTCCTCTCAGACCAGCTACGGATCGTCGCCTTGGTGGGCCATTACCCCGCCAACAAGCTAATCCGCCGCGGGCTCCTCCTCGGTCGGAGGCCGAAGCTACCTTTTCGCGCGAGCCCGAGAGCTCGCGAGGCTATCCGGTATTAATCCGGGTTTCCCCGGGCTATCCCAGAACCGAGGGCAGATTACCCACGTGTTACTCACCCGTTCGCCGCTGTCCCCAGGGCCGAAGCCCTGGTTCTCGCTCGACTTGCATGTGTTAAGCGCGCCGCCAGCGTTCGTCCTGAGCCAGGATCAAACTCTCCGTGAAAAAGTGGTTTCCGCCCGAAGGCGGAAGCTTTTCACTTCGAGCTTGCGCTCAAAGTCAGGTCCCAGAGGGACCAGACAGGGTTCGTTCCTCACCGGCCACGCAGAAGCGGAAGCCGACGAGGTCTCGACGTAAACGCACGCTGTTGAGTTTTCAAAGACCGTCGCCACCGACGACGTAAAAAAGCCTCCGACTCGCGCCAGAGGCCCCCAGATGCTCGGAACTGCTTCGTATCCGATTGCGTCCGAAGGGCGCTCCAGTTGTCGAGTTGCAGGGACTTTCCGACGCCGCCTCTCAGGGCAGCCGGGGAATGATACCAACGCTCAAGCGCCTGTCAAGCGCAGAAAACGGCGCTTTCCGGCCTGGAGAAGCGCACCTTCGAGCCGGTCCCTCGGCAGGTCGAGCTCGGAGACGACGGCGCCGTCGACGCGAACGCCGCCCTGGGCGATCAGCCGGCGGGCCTCGCTCGTCGACCCGACGCCGAGCAGGTCGACGAGCACCGCCGGCAGGTGCACCGGGTCTCCCGGCGGAAGGGGCGCCTCCGGCACGTCCTCCGGGGCCTGACCTTCGCGGACGACGCGGGTGAAGTGCTCCTCCGCTCTCGCCGCCTCGTCCGGCCCGTACGAGCGCTCGACGATGAAGCGCGCCAGCGCGAGCTTCGCCTCCATCGGGTCACCCGCCGGTGGCTCGCGCTCGGCGACGAGGCGGTACCACTCCTCGAGCTGCGCGTCGGGGATGCGCATCGCCTTGCCGAACTGCTCCTCGGGCGGCTCCTTGAGCGCGATGTAGTTGCCCTTCGAGCCGCTCATCTTCGTGCCGTCCCACGAAAGCAACAGCGGGACGGTCAGGACGACCTGTGGGTCGAGCCCGTACGCCTGCATGACCTCGCGGCCGGCGAGGAGGTTGTAGAGCTGGTCGGTGCCGCCGAGCTCCACGTCGGCCTCGACGGCGATCGAGTCGTACGCCTGCATGAGCGGGTAGAGGAGCTCGGATACGGAGATGGGCGCGTTGGCCGCGTAGCGCTTCGCGAAGTCGTTGCGCTCGAGCAGGCGCGCGACGGTCGTCGTCCGCGTCAGGCGCAGAACGTCGGCGAAGTCGAGCTTTCCGAGCCACTCGCCGTTGAAGCGGACCTCCGTCCGCTCCGGGTCGATGATCGTCGAGGCGTGGTCGAAGAACCGTTTCGCGTTCGCGTCGATCTCGGCCTCGGACAGGATCGGGCGCTCGGTCGACCGGCCCGAGGGATCGCCGATCCGCGTCGTGTAGTCGCCGACGATCAGCACCCCGACGTGGCCGGCGTCCTGGAACGCGCGCATCCGCCGCAGCGGCACGCCGTTTCCGAGGGTGACGTGAGGCGCGGTGACGTCGATGCCGAGCTTCACTCGCAGCGGCCGGCCGAGCTTCAGCTTCTCCTCGAGCGCGCCTTCCGGGAGCACGTCGACGGCGTTCCGGGTGAGCTGCTCGATCTCGCCGGCCATAGGGCCGACGATTCTAGAAGTAGTAGGGCAGCAGGCTCTGCGCGCCGAGCGCGTACCAAAGGCCGAACGCGAGGCTCGCGACGCCGAGCACCGGCGCGACGCGGTGGAAGGAACGGCGGACGGGGCGGCTCGTCAGCGTGAGCCCGAAGCCGGTTGAGAGGAGCGCCATCGAGACCGCGGTGCACAGCGCGAAGAGCGCGAGCGCGGAGAGAGCCAGGGTGTGGTCGGGGATCGCCGAGAGGAGCAGGATCCCGACGCCCGCGCTGCCGCCCATCCCGTGGATGACTCCGATCGCGGCGGCCTGCCATGGGGTCCTCGCGCGCGCGGGGTGCGCGTGCGGGTGCGCGTGAGCGTGCGCATGTCGCTCGCTGTCGTGCTCGTGCTGGTGGAAGTGAAAGAGCCCGCGACGCCAGCGGACGAGGAGCCAGAGCGCGAGCGCGACGATCATCAGCCCGACGACCGTCTCTGCGGCGCTCTGAACGGCCGCGGGGAGGTACGCGCGGTAAAGGACGATCGGCACGCCGAACGCGAACAGCGACGTCGCGTGTCCGAGCCCCCATGCGAAGCCGAGCGCGCCGGCTCGGCGGGCGATGCGGTCGCGTTTCGTCGCGATCAGCGTGCTGACTGCCGCGAGGTGGTCGGGATCGCTCGCGTGCCGTAGACCGAGCACGATCGCGACGACGACCACGAGCAGGAGCGTCGAGCCGTCGGAGAGCGAGGCGATCCGGTCATCGAGGCCGAACACGTCAGCCGACCTTCGGGAGGGCGTGTGCGGTCATCGCGACGCCGGCGACGACGATCACGACCGCGCTCGCCGCCGGGAGCAGCCCGACGAGGCGCCCGTCGAAGCTGACGCGGCCGAAGGCGCTGCGGGCGAGGACGGCCACGAGACCGACAGCCGTGACCGTCAGGGCGAGGCCTGCGCTGAAGGCGACGATCAGAAGCAGCCCGAAGGCGACGCGATGCAGCGAGATCGCCGCGAGGAGGACGACGAGCGCCGACGGGCACGGGAGCAGGCCACCGGACACGCCGACGGCGACGAGCGAGCGGAGGCCTGATCCCGGCGCCGCGTGATCGTGATGATGATGGAGGTGGTGGCCGCGCGCGTGGCAGCGGCGGTGCCGGACGCGGGCGACGAGGACGGACGCGCCGATCCCGACCACGAGCACGCCCGAGACGAGGTTCAGCCAGGGGTAGAGCCGGTCGGGGACGATGAACTCGGAGAGCGCCAGCGTGACCAAGCCGAGCGCGAAGACGCCCACGGTGTGAGTCGCGGTGACGATCAGGCCGAGGAACGCAGCATGCGCCGGAGTGCCGCGGCGCCCGACGAGATACGCGGTGATGATCGTCTTCCCGTGGCCCGGGGAGAGCGCGTGGGCGGCGCCCCAGAAGAGCGCCGCGGCCAGCGAGGCGAGGACGACGAGCGTGCTCAGGTGACGCCGCGCGATCAGCGAGGCGAAGCCCGAGTCGGCGACGCGGTCCGGTGCCTGGAGCGATGGGCCGCGGGTGAGCGGCGGCGGCGTGTCGGCGCCGGCCGCAGGGGTGAGCTTCGCTGTGACGCTGGTGACGTCGAGTGGGCTGCGCAAGAGGTCCTTCGGGTACGCGCGAAGCTCGTCGCTTCGGCTCGGGGTGCTCGCGCCGACGACGATCTCCCTCCATCCGATGCGGTCGGAATAGTTGTTGTCGTGATAGAAAACGTTCGCTCGATCGCGGAGGCGGGGTCCGCGCAACGCGACCTCGAGACGCGTCGTCCTCAGGCCGCCCGCCCCACGCGGGTGCGCGAGCGCGTGAGCCACGGCCACGAGCCGCGCGGGCCGCCCGGCCACGGTCAGCTCGGCGTTCCTGGCGATGCGACGCGAGTACGCGGCTGCGTCGATCCTGCCCGCCTGGAACGTCGGGATCTCCGCCATGTCTAGGACGTAAAGGACGTACATGCGGTCGCCACGAACCTCGAGGCGGCTGAAGCGGTTGATCGTGAAGTTCCCGAGCGGGTGGGCCGACGCCGCGGCGGGCGCGAGGAGCGCGGCGAAGAGGCCAACAAGGAGGGCGAGACGCTTCACGAGAGGGCGCTTCTCGCCACGGGAGCCCACAGGACCGAGAAGTGCGGGTTCAGAGCGAGCGCGCGCCCGAGCCAGAGCCGTGCGTCGGCGCGATGCCCGAGGCAGCGCTCAATCATCCCGCGGTGGAACATCTTGAGCGCATCGCGCGTCCCGAGCCGGAGGGCGCGCTTCGAAAAGCGCAGCGCCTCTCCGCAGCGGCCGTTCCGCGCGAGCGCCCAAGCTAGTACGTCGTCGCCGTCGATCGACGGCCGGTCCGCCTGGGCCGCTCGCGCGAGCTCCAGCGCGTGCCTCGGCCGGATGCCGTGGTCGACGTCGAAGAGAGCCGTCTCGAGGTCCGTCCTCACGCCGTTCGCGCGCAGGAGGCGCTCGATCACCGCGACGAGGGCGTACTGGCGACGGGCGAGGCGCTCATCGCCCGTCGTCCGGTAGAGGTCGCCCAGGAGGCCCACGAACTGGGGCAGCGGGATCGTCGCGGACGCCTCACGCTCGAGGGCCATCGCGCGTTCGGGCCGGCCTCGTGCGGCCTCGACCTGCGCCAGCGCGTCGCGTGCGTAGACGTAGCCGGGGAAGCCGGCGAGCGCCGCGCGGTACTGCCGCTCGGCTGCGTCGAGGCGACCGCGCGCCCAGTAGAGCTTCCCGAGCTGGACGTGCGTCCAGGCGAGCGCCTCACGCTGGCCGATCGCGGCGCCGAGCGCGAGCTGCATCGCCGCGACCGCGCCGCGCCAGTCACCGCGCAGCTCCCGCGCATAAGAGATCCGTGCGTACGCGGCGAGACCTGGCCGGAGGTGCGCCATTCGGTCGAAGGCCGCGAACGCCTGCCGGTAGCGGCCGAGCTCGACGAGCGCGTCGCCGATGACACCGTAGTTCCTCGCGGTCGCGGGCGAGAAAGCGCGCGCGCGAAGGCCGAGCGCAAGCGCGTCGCGGAAGCGGTGCCGGGAGAGCGCGAGCGAGCCGAGGCCGCTCGTGGCGAGGGCGTCCTTGGGATCGATCGCGAGCGCGCGGCGAAGGACGCCCGCGGAGCGCGGGTAGTAGCTCGGATCGCCGGTTTCGCGCGCCCGCTGCTGGTACGCGAGGCCGAGCAGCGCGTTCGCGTGCGCATCGTCCGGGCGCGCCCGTAGCGACGCTTGCAGCTCCGAGACGAGCGTCGCCGTGTCCGCGGCCGTGAAGTCGTCCTGGAGCGCGTTCGCCTCCGCGATCACCTGCGGAGAGGCCGCGTGGGAGGAGTCGCGGAAGAGCCCGCCGAGGAGAACCGCCGCGGCCACCGCGCCGACCGCCGCAGCGACGAGGAGAAGCCGCGCCTTAGCTCCCGCTCCGCCCATCTCGGCGCTCATTCGCACGCGCGCGGCGTTCGGTTCGGTCCGGAAAGACGGCGAGGGCCCGCGGCTGGCGGGCCCTCGCATCCGCTGCGGTGGCGGCGTTGGCTTACGGCTTCTGGAGCCCCTTCGTGTTGTCGAAGCCGCTGAACGGATCGGCCTCGTAGGGGAAGAACGACAGGTTCGGCACGTCGTTGTCGTTCACGCCGTCCGCCAAGACGTCGGCGACCGGGTTCTGCTTCAGCTTCCCGGCCACCGCCTGCTCGGCGATGTCGATCACGTCGTCCTCGAGCCGGCGGCCGTTGGGATAGCCCTGGTTGTCGCCGCCGAAGACGCCGAGCCGGTTCGGGTGCGCCGAGACCGGAATCGACATGTTCAGGCGAAGCATGTCGGCCTCTGTCGTCCCGGTGAAGTTCAGGCTCGGGACGCCGGTGAGTAGCACCGCGACGAGGTCGTCACGGTTGTGCTCGGGCGCGTTGATGACCCCCGGGAAGAGGGTGTTCATCACGGCCGCGAGGATCGGCGACGTGTAGTACTGCTCGAACTGCTTGTCGTCGGCGGGCTCCGTCGTGTTCCACTTGTCCTTCAGCGTGGTCGGGATCACCACCTCGTTGACGAGCGGATTGCCGAGCCGCGAGATCTGCACCCACGCGTGACTGGCGACCGTCTGCTTGACGATCTTCGTCTTCGTCACGCGCTTGCCGTTGACGACCGCCTTGACCTTGACCTTCTTGGGGACGGTCCTGACCGTCACCACCGGCCGCTGGGTCGCAGCCCAGACGCCGATCGTGTGGTTCGTGTTGTTGTCCAGGTCCGCGATCGGCAGCTGGAGCGCGATCCCGTGGACGGCGTAGCCGGCGAGGAAGTCCTTCCCCCCGCCCAGGTTCGGCGGGAACTTCCGCAGGTTCAGCAGGTCGAAGATCGCGCCGACGTCGCCGAAGAACGCGTCGTCACGCTGGCCCGCGAAGATCTGGCCGCCGCCCTGGAGGGGATAGACGCCCTTCGCCGCGAGCGTCCGGTAGTTCGGCGTCGACTTCGGGCCGATGTTGTCCGGCGGGGTGGTGCCGGTCGCGACGACCTGCTCCTGGTTCTGGTTCTTCCCGGTGATCCTCGTCACCGTGAAGTCCTGCTGGGTGTTGCCGAGGAAGAACTGGCCGTCGGCGCGTTTGAACTCGAACCGGTACGTGACGTCCGGCTTCGCGTCGCCGTCCTTGTCGATGTAGATGTAGTACCGGGCGGTCGGGGAGAACGTGTAGTAGTTCGGCCCCGCCGCCGGATCCTCGCCCGGAATCCAGTTCGCGATGATCGTGACCGTGTCCGGCTTGTCCGGGCTCCGGAAGGCGTACAAATCGGTGTTGTCGGCCGTCGGGTCGTCCGAGATCAGCGGTGCTTCCCGGTGACTCGACGCCTGGCCCGCCTGCGGCGCCGGCCCTCGGACGAGGGCGACCACGGCGACCGCGCCTGCGGCGAGCAGCAGCAGAAGAACCTTCTTCATCCTCCACGCTCCTTGTCGGGGGTCGGCGCTGGTTCGCCCGTCTCGGCCGTACGGTTCGGTCGAACCGAAAACCAGGCCAACGCGAATGCGCCGCATGACCCGAAGCGGAAGCGTGTTAGCGTTTCGAGGCCGCCAGGGTCGGCGGCCGCTGATGCCTCGAGACCTCGCGCACCTCTCCGACGAAGCGCTCGTCGCGCTCGTGGCCCGGTCCGACGAGACCGCGCTCGCCGAGCTCTACGACCGGTTCGGGCGCGTCGCGTTCGGCCTCGCGCGGAGGATCCTGCGCGACGACGCGCTCGCCGAGGACGCCGTCCAGGAAGGCTTCCTCGCCGCGTGGCGCTCGGCGAGTCGGTTCGTTCCAGAGCGCGCGAAGGCGAGCACGTGGCTGCTGACGCTCGTCCATCGTCGCGCGGTCGACCTCGTCCGCCGCGAGGAGCGGCGCCGTGCGGAATCGCTGGCCGAAGAGCTCGAGCCGGCCGGCGGCGCGACCGACGAGGCCGTCTGGCTTCGCTACGAGCGCGAACGGGTCCAGAACGCGCTGAAGCGGCTCCCGGACCAGCAGCGGGAGGCGCTCGAGCTGGCCTACTACGGAGGGTTCACGCAGTCGGAGCTCGCTGACCGGCTCGGACAACCCGTGGGTACGATCAAGAGCAGGATGTTCACCGGCCTGAGCCGGCTCCGCGACCTGCTGGCGGAGCCCGAGCTCGACGAGAGGACATGGAGACCGACACCATCCACGAGCTGACCGCTGCGTACGCGCTCGACGCGCTGGACGACGCCGAGGTGCGCCGGTACGAGGACCACCTCGCGCACTGCCCGCGCTGCCGTGAGGACCTCGCGTCGTTCGCCGAGGCCGCGTCGTCGCTCGCGTACGCGTCGGCCGGGCCGGCGCCGTCGCCGACGCTGCGCACGCGGATCCTCGAGCAGGCGCGGAGCGAGCGGCCGAACGTCGTTCCGCTCCGGCGCCGCGTCACGTGGATCGCGACCGCCGCTGCGGCTGCGGCGGCGTGCGCAGCACTCGGCCTCGGTCTCTGGGCCGCTTCTCTCTCGCGGTCGCTCGACCGCGAGCGCGGCCGACAGGCGGCCGTCGCCGCCGTGCTCGGAGACCCGGCCGCGCGGCGCTTCACCCTCTCGAGCGGCCATGGCTCGCTCGTCGTGGCGAGAACCGGCCGCGCCGTTCTGCTCGTCTCCGGGTTCCAGCGCGCGCCGAGCGGCAAGGTCTACGAGGCGTGGGTCGTCCAGAACGGGACCCCGCGCCGCGCCGGCACGTTCAAGAAGGGCCAGACGGCGGCGCTGCTGACGACGCGGGTGCCGCAGGGCGCGAAGGTCCTCGTCACGCAGGAGCGCGCGCCGGGCGTCGACCAGCCCACGAGCACACCGATCACAGGCACGCAGGCTTAGACTTCGGCGCTTGCGTCGCCGGCGGATCCGCAAGCTTCGCCTCTTCGTCCTGCTCCTCGCGCTCTCGCTGACCGCGTTCGCGTCGTTCACGTTCGGGCTCGTCGTCGCGCTCGCGGAGGAGATCCCCAAGCTCGACCCGAGTCGATCGCGCCCGGAGGTGAACAGCTACGTCTACGCCGCCGACGGCCACACCGTGCTCGCGGTCCTGCGCGGGTCGCAGAGCCGTGTGCTCGTGCCGGAGTCCGAGATGTCGCCCTGGATCAGGCACGCGATCGTCGCGGTCGAGGACAAGCGGTTCTACGAGCACCGCGGCGTCGACCTGCACGGGATCCTGCGGGCGGTCTGGGCGGACGTCAGGAACAAGAGCGTCGTCGAGGGCGGCTCGACGATCACGCAGCAGTACGTGAAAAACGCGTACGTCTCGAACCAGCGGTCGATCGGCCGGAAGCTGCGCGAGGCGGCGCTCGCGTGGCAGCTCGAGCAGCGGCGCTCGAAGGACTGGATTCTGACCGCGTACCTGAACACGATCTACTTCGGGAACGGCGCGTACGGCGTCCAGCAGGCGGCGCAGACGTATTTCCACAAGGGCGCGCGGAGGCTCTCGCTCGCGGAGTCGGCGCTGCTGGCGGGCATTCCGGCCGATCCGAGCCGCTTCGACCCGGTGCGCAAGCCGGCGGCGGCTCGGGCACGGCGGCAGGTCGTCCTCCGCGACCTGCTCGCGCAGCGCTACGTCAGCCTCGCCGACTACCAGAATGCGTCGCGCGTGCCGCTCCCGCAGCCGCAGGACATCCGTTTGCCGGGCACGCAGGGGCCGGCGCCGTACTTCTCGAACTACGTGAAGGAGCAGCTCGTCGCGCGCTACGGGGCCGCGGGCGTCTACGGCGCCGGGTTGAAGGTGCGGACGACGATCGACCTGCGCCTCCAGAAGCTCGCGCGCGAGGCGGTCGCGGACCAGCTGACCGATCCCGACGGCCCGATGGCGGCGCTCGTCGCCGTCGACCCGCACAACGGCCGCGTGCTGGCGATGGTCGGCGGCCGCGACTACCGGCACAACCAGTTCAACCTCGCGGTCCAGGGCCGTCGGCAGCCGGGGTCGTCCTTCAAGCCGTTCGTCCTCGCGACCGCGCTCCAGCAGGGGATCTCGCCGCAGACTTCCTTCGCCTCGAAGCCGGTCGACATCTACATCGGCGGGCGGACCTGGTCGGTGCACAACTACGAGGACGAGTACCTCGGCACCATCGACCTGACCTCGGCGACGGTCCACTCCGACAACGCGGTCTTCGCGCAGCTGACGAAGCTGGTCGGGCCGGCGCAGGTGGCGAGGACCGCCCGCCGCCTCGGGATCCAGAGCCCGCTGCGCGGCTACTTCTCGATCGGACTGGGGTCACAGGGCGTGAACCCGCTCGAGATGGCGCGGGCGTACGCAGGGTTCGCGAACGGCGGCTTCCGGCTCGACGGCAACGCGTTCGGGAACGAGCCACGCGCGATCGAGTGGGTGCGCGACGTGCACGGCAAGGTCGTCGACCGGAACGACCCGGCGCCGCGGCGTGAGCTACGGCCGGAGACGGCGGCGCTCGTCACGTCGCTGCTCGAGGGCGTCGTCCGCGAAGGGACAGGCCGTGCTGCCCAGCTGACCGACGGCCGCGTCGCGGCGGGCAAGACCGGGACGACCGAGAACTACGGCGACGCGTGGTTCTGCGGCTACGTGCCGCAGCTCGTCGCGTGCGTGTGGGTCGGCTATCCGGACAGCGTC
>DASUZD010000262.1:0-3134 GCA_036377055.1 Gaiellaceae bacterium
CGAGGTCGCTCGTCCAGCCGACGAAGGACGCGAGCGGAGGCCGCGCAGGAGCTTCCGTCGTGGACGACGGGAGGGCGAGCGCAGCGGCCGCGGCGGCGGCGAAGAATCCTCGGCGTGCTCTCACTCGTCTCCTGCTCAGCGTAGTCCGCTTCTCGGCGTACCCTTCGGCCGTGATTCGGCCGGCGCTCCTGCTCCTCCTCGTCGGCCTTGCGCTCGTCGTCACGGGCTGCGAGTCGTCGTCGTCCGAGAGCGGCTCCGGCACGACCACGGTCGCGGCGCCGACGCAGACCGGCGGGATCGACCCGCTCGAGGGAGCCGACACGACCCCCGTCGAGGGCGCGGCCGAGGGCACCGGCACCGCGCTGCTCGAGCGCGTCGCCGTCGGGCGGCACGAGGGCTTCGACCGCGTCGTCTTCCAGTTCGAGAACCTGCGCCCGGGCTACAAGGTGCAGTACGTCGAGCGGCCGATCGTCGAGGACGGCTCCGGCGCGCCGGTCGACGTCGCGGGCGGCGCGGTGCTTGCCGTGCGGATGGAGCCCGCGTCCGGGTTCGACCTCGCGACGGACGAGGGCCGGCTCGTGTACAAGGGCCCGCGGCGGATCGAGGGCTCGGACGCCGGAGCGTCGATCGTGAGGGAGGTCGTCCGCTCGGGCGACTTCGAGGCCGTGCTCTCGTGGGCGATCGGCGTCGAGGAGCAGGTCGACTTCCGCGTCCGCGAGCTCGACAATCCGGCGCGGCTCGTCGTCGACCTCCGCAACCACTGACTCACGACACCAGTGTTTCGTTTACACTGGTGTCGATGCGACGGCACGCGCTCCTCATCCTCGTCGGCGTGCTCGCGCTCGCGGTCGGGTGCGGCGGCTCGACCTCACGCCACGCAGCGCGGGCGACCCCGGTCGCGGCGACGAGCTGCGAGACGGCCGCCGCGGCGCGGGCGAGGGCGCGGCTTCGCCTGGACATCGCGGCGATCCGGCGCGCGGCGCGGTTGAAGACGCGAGACACGCTGAAGGGGAACGAGGCCGTGAACACCGCGACCGACCGCTTCTTGCTTGATCTGGCTCGGGCGCCCATCGACCTGATCGAGAAGAACCGGATGATCGACCACGCGGCCGGCGCCCTCGTCGGCGCGTGCGAGCAGTGCTTCCAGGCGCTCGAGGCGGGCCGGCCGATCCCGGCGATCGCCCACGGCGGCCGCTGCGCGAAGTGAGTTAGGAGGGCTTGGCGGAACGTGCATTGTGCCGCCCGCGGCACGCTGCTCGCCCCGAGGCCGCGTCCTCGGTCGCGCCCGTATCGGACTGATACGGACGCTCCCTGCGTCCTTGCCTCGGAACGAGCATCGCACCGCGTGCGACGAAGCACGTCCCGCCAAGCCGTCTGTTTAGGTCGCTGCTCCGTCCGGTCTCGGGCGGATCGTGCCTGGTGCGCCGGGATGACTCGCAAGCCCTCTGACCTTGTGTCTTGGCTAGGACCTGTCTCCTGGCGCGTTAGGTGCGGCTGCCGAGGTGACCTCATAGAAGCCTGCACGGTCGCTCGAAACAGTGCTGTCCCCGGCAGCCGCCTTCTACGAGAGGGGAGGGTAGGCGGTGGAATGGACGGTGGCAATCGGGGTCGACACGCATCGAGAGGCGCACGTTGCTGTGGCGGTGGATCGCTTGGGGCGGCGGCTGGGCACGCTCGAGTTCGGCGTCGACGAGCAGGGCTTCGCGGAGGTGATGCTGTTCGCTCGCTCGCTTGGCGAGCCTGCGTTCGCGATCGAGGGGACCGGCTCCTACGGCGCCTCGCTGGCGCGCGCGCTGCTTGCTGCTGGTGTGCTCGTGTTCGAGTGCGAGCGGCCCGAGCGGCGGCGAGGCGGGGACAAGAACGACCTGGTCGACGCCGAGCTGGCAGCGCGTCGGCTGCTCGCTGGTCGGCCGCTCGCGCTGCCGCGCGGCGGCCAGGAGCGCGAGCAGCTGCGGCTGCTTTTGGTCGAGCGGCGCAGCGCGCGGCACGCGCGCCAACAGGCGCTCAACCAGCTGCGGGCGGCGATCATCACACTCGACCCGCCGCTGCGGGCACGACTCGCTCGCCACCGGCCGGCGACGCTCGCCGGCAGCGCCTCGCTACGGCGCCGGCCCGAGCTCGCACCGCTGCGCCGACTGGCAAGACGGATCGTGCTGCTCGAGCGGGAACTGGCCGAGATCGACCACGAGCTGGCCCAGCTCACGCGCACGCTCTGCCCCCGGCTGCTCGCCGAAGACGGCGTCGGGCCGGTCTGCGCCGCGCAGCTGCTCGTCTCGACCGGCGAGCCGCAGCGCATCCGCACCGAAGCGGCCTTCGCCGCGCTCGCCGGCGTCAGCCCGATCGAAGCCTCAAGCGGCCCGATCAAACGCCACCGACTCAACCGCGGCGGCGACCGACAACTCAACTGGGCGCTCCACATGAGCGCCCTCAACCGCATCGGCTACCACCCCGAAACCCGCCGCTACTACCAACGACAACTCCACCGCGGCAAAACCAAACGCGAAGCGATCCGCATCACCAAACGCGCCCTCGCACGCCGCCTCTACCGCACCCTCACCACCGCAACGACTTGACATCCATAGAAGCGTCCTAGTGGCTCAGAGCCACTATCTCTCGAGCGGCCGGCGCGCTAGTTCCCGACGACCTGGACGAGCCAGCGCCGGTCGCGCTCGCGGTCCAGCTCGAGGAAAAGCACGCGCTGCCAGGTGCCGAGGCAGAGCTCGCCGTCGCGGATCGGGATCGACTCGCCGGCGGTGCCGAGCAGCATGGCCATGCAATGGGAATGGCCGTTCCCGAAGGCCATGTCCTCGGGGCAGATGTTCTCGGTGCGGCGATCCCAGTCGTCGTGCGCGTAGTAGCTCTCGCTCGGGACGAGCCGCTTGAGGAGGCTCGCGAAGTCTTCCAGGAAGCCGGTCTCGAACTCGTTGACGCGGACGCAGCAGGTGGTGTGGGGCGAGTAGACGCAGGCGATCCCGTCGGTGACGCCGCTCGTGCGAACCGCCTCGACGACGTCGTCTGTGATGTCCCTGACGGTCAGGCCGCCCGATGTACGCAGCTGCCGCTCGTGCTGGAAGACCTTCACCGTCGAGCCCTCCTCCTGGTCGCTGTGCCGGCGGGCCTATTGTGACGTTTTT
>DASUZD010000263.1:0-6003 GCA_036377055.1 Gaiellaceae bacterium
CCGCTCGAGCGGCTGCTCTCCGACGACAGCGTGACCGAGATCATGGTGAACGGGCCGTTCGAGATCTGGGTCGAGCGGCAGGGCCGTCTGTACGAGACGACCGTCCGCTTCAACGACGAGTCGCACCTGCGCCGGATCATCAACAAGATGGTCGCGCAGGTCGGCCGCCGCATCGACGAGTCGTCGCCGATGGTGGACGCGCGCCTTCCTGACGGAAGCCGTGTGAACGCCGTGATCCCGCCGCTCTCGCTCAGCGGACCGCTGGTGACGATCCGGAAGTTCAGCAACAAGCGGCTCGACCTGACCGAGCTCATCCGGCTCGGCACGCTGAGCACCGAGACGGTCGACTTCCTCCAGCGCTGCGTCCTCGCGCAGCTGAACGTCCTCATCTCGGGCGGAACGGGAACCGGGAAGACGACGCTTCTGAACGCGCTTTCGCAGGCAATCTCGGACTCGGAGCGGATCGTGACGATCGAGGACGCCGCCGAGCTCGCGCTGAAGCAGAACCACGTGCTCCGGCTCGAGGGGCGGCCGAAGAACATCGAGGGGTCGGGCGAGATCACGATCCGCGAGCTCGTCCGGAACTCGCTGCGCATGCGGCCCGACCGAATCATCGTCGGCGAGGTCCGCGGCGCCGAGGCGCTGGACATGCTCCAGGCGATGAACACGGGCCACGACGGCTCGCTCACGACGGTGCACGCGAACGCGCCGCGGGACGCGCTCGCCCGGATCGAGACGATGGTGCTGATGGCGGGCTACGACCTGCCATTGCGGGCGATCCGCCAGCAGGTCGCGTCCGCGCTCGACATGATCATCCATCTCGAGCGGCTCGAGGACGGAACGCGCCGGGTGACCGCGATCACGGAGGTCCAGCGAATGGAGTCCGACGTGATCACGCTTCAGGACCTGTTCGAGTTCCGTGTCGAGCGCGTGACGCCGGAGCGGGTCGTGATCGGCGAGCTTGGCGCCACCGGGCTTCGGCCGACGTTCCTCTACAAGTTCGACAAGCGCGGCATCTCGCTCCCGATCGACCTGTTCGTGAAGAAGGCGCCGGTTGCCGCCGAGTTCCAGAAGGCTCCCGTCGGATGAAGGCGCGCCGACTGACAGTCGTCGCCGCCGCCACAGTCATCGCCGCGCTCACGGCTTTGGCGGCTTCGGCGGCCCGCGCGCCGCAGTTCCACATCACCGAGGCCCAGGCCTCGTTCCCGCAGCGCGCGTACGTGCTGAGCCTTCCTGCCCGGATGCAGATCGGCGCCGGTCAGGTCGAGGTGCTCGAGAACGGCCAGCCGGTGCCCGATCTGAGCGTCGTCGCGGCCAAGGGTGCGACCCCGAGCCAGTTCGGCGTCGTGCTCTTGATCGACGCGAGCCAGAGCATGGAGGGAGCCCCGGAGCGGGCTGCCTTGGCGGCCGCCCAGGCGTTTGCGGCGCAGCGGCAGCAAAACGAGCAGGTTGCGGTGATCACATACAACGTCACGCCCACGGTCCTGCTGCCGTTCACGACGGACGAAACGAAGATCGACGCGGCGTTGGCGAGCCAACCGTCGTTTCAGTTCGGAACGCACATCTACGACGCCGTCGTGCACGCGATCGATCTGCTGAAGACGGCGCACGTCACCGCCGGCTCGATCGTCGTCCTCTCCGACGGTCAGGAGCATCGAGGCTACCGCGACACGGCCAAGCATCACACGGAGGCGACGGCGGCTGCCGCGGCGCGTGCGGCTCGTGTCCGCATCTTCACGGTCGGTCTCCGCTCGCGCTTCTTCCATCCGAAGGCGCTTCAGACCCTTTCGCGGCACACAGGCGCCCAGTACACGCGGGCCAACTCGCTGGACCAGCTCAACCGGATCTATACGGCGCTGGGCTCGGAGCTCGCCCGTGAGTACCTGATCCGGTACACGTCGCCGGCCGGGCCCGGTCAGCGGATCAAGGTCTCGGTGCGGGTCAAAGGGCTACCGGGACTCGCGAGGTCGGGGTACATCACCCCGAAGCTCGCGGTCGCGGTCAAGGGGCACTCGGTTCCCAAGCCGTACCACGAGTCCTTCTTCCACAAGCTGCTGACGTCGCCGCTCATGACGATCTTCGTCGCGCTCCTCGCCGCCTCGCTGTTCGCGCTCGCGGTCGTCGCGCTCACGACCAGCATGCGGAAGGGGACGCTGCGGAAGCGCATGGCCGAGTTCGTGTCCCTGCCGGCGCCCCCCGAAAAGGACCGGACGAGCGAGGTCCTCACCGATCGTGTCGAAGGCGGCACCGAGCGCGTGCTCGAGGGGACGCGGTGGTGGGGCCGGTTCGTAGCCGACCTCCAGCTGGCCGACATCTCGACGCGGCCGGAACGGATCGTCCTGTTCACGTTCATCGGAACTTTCCTGACGATCTGGGTGCTGTCGGTGTTGATCCACACGCTCCTGATCGCTGTGCTGATCGGCCTCGTGATCCCGTTCGTGGTTCGATCGTGGATCAAGCGGAAGGTCGACCGGAAGCGCCGCCTCTTCGCAGAACAGCTGCCGGACAACCTCCAGGTGCTCGCCTCGGCGCTCCGTGCCGGCCACAGCTTCATCGGCGCGCTGTCCGTGGTCGTCGACGACGCCCCGGAGCCATCCCGCAGCGAGTTCCGCCGGGTCGTCGCCGACGAGCAGCTCGGGGTGCCGCTCGAGGAGGCACTGCACACGGTCGTCGAGCGGATGGAGAACCGCGAGCTCGAGCAGGTCGCGCTCGTCGGCGCGCTCCAGCGCCAGACCGGCGGCAACACCGCGGAGGTGCTCGACCGCGTGACCGAGACGATCCGCGAGCGCTTCGAGCTACGCCGGACGGTGCAGACGCTGACGGCGCAGGGGCGGCTCTCGCGCTGGGTGGTCTCGCTCTTGCCGCTGTTCCTGCTCATCGTGATCAGCCTCATCAATCCGGGCTACATGCGCGTCCTCTACGCCCACACGGGCGGGCGCATCGCACTCGCCTTTGCCGGGTTGATGGTCGTGTCCGGGTCGCTCGTGATCAAGAAGATCATCAACATCAAGGTCTGAAAGGACGTCCGCGATGATCCTGCTCCTACTGATCGGAATCGTCCTCGCAGGCCTCGCGGCGGCGCTCCTCGCCCGCGCCGTCGCGAATCCGCTGCGGGCGGGATCCGCGCCGTCGGCGCAGATCGGCCGCTACGGGTTCAACAAGGGTGCGAAGGAGCGGCCGAAGGCCGACGTCGGTGGAATCGTCGACAGGGCGGCCGACAGCCTGGGGGGCCGCTTCGCCGGAAACTTCGGCAACGCTGAGGAGATCCGGCGCCAGCTCGTTGCGGCCGGGATGTACCGGGTCACTGCGACCAAGTTCCTCGGCTACCGGATCCTCGCGACGATCGGGCTGCCGCTGATCTGGATCTGGTTCGCGACGACGACGTCGAGGTCGCCGGTCGTCGGCTTCCTCGGCACGGTCGCAGCCATCCTCATCGGCTGGTTCGCTCCCCTCCGTATCGTGAAGGACCGCGCGAAGCGCCGCCTCAACGAGATCGACTACGAGCTGCCTGAGCTGATCGACCTGCTCGTGGTCACCGTCGAGGCCGGTCTCGGCTTCGTCGGCTCGCTGCAGATGGCGTCGGACCGGTTGACGGGGACGCTCGGGCAGGAGCTCCGCCTCACGCTCCAGGAGCAGAACATGGGCCTCTCGATCAACGAGGCGCTCGCGAACACGATGGCGCGCTGCGACACGCCCTCGATGCGCTCGTTCGTCCGCTCGATCGTGCAGGGCGAGACGCTCGGCGTCTCGATCGGCCAGATCATGCGCGACCTCGCTACGGAGATGCGCCGCCGGCGCAAGCAGAGCGCGGAGGAGCGCGCCCAGAAGGCGCCGATCAAGATCCTGTTCCCGCTGGTCTTCCTGATCTTCCCGGCGATGTTTGTCGTCCTCCTCGGGCCCGCGCTCATCCAGTTCCTCCACGCCATTCGCGGCGTGGCTCACTAGAGACGGCGGCCTCAGGCAGCAGTCCGGGCGTCGGCGTCGAGCCGCTCTCTGAGCCAGGGCGTCAGCTCGTCCGGCGGCAGCGGCCGCGCGAGGAAGTAGCCCTGCGCGGAGTGGCAGCCGAGCTCGGCGAGCTGCGACCACACGGCGCCCGTCTCCACGCCTTCCGCGACCACGGACAGGCGCAGGTTGCGGCCGAGGTCGATCGTCGAGCGGACGATGCGCGCGTGCTGCTCGTCTCGGTCCATCGCCATCACGAACGAGCGGTCGATCTTGATCTCGTCGACGGGAAGCTCGCTGAGGTAGGCGAGCGACGCGTAGCCGGTGCCGAAGTCGTCGATGGCGAGCTTGACGCCGGAATCGCGAAGCCGCTGGAGGATCGCCTTCGCGCGTCGCGGGTCGGCGAGCACGCTCGTCTCGGTCAGCTCCAGCTCGAGCGTCTGGGGCTCGAGCCCGTGCCGCCGGAGCAAGTCCTCGAGCTCGTCGGGGAACCGCTCGTCGAGGATGTTCCGCATCGCGACGTTCACCGCCACGGTCAGCACGAGCCCCTGCTCGCGCCACTCGCGGCACTGCCGCAGAGCCCGTTCGACGACGAAGAGCGTGAGCGGCCTGATCAGGCCGGTCTGCTCGGCGACGGGGATGAAGACGTCCGGCGGGACGAGCCCGCGCTCCGGGTGCTGCCAGCGCACGAGCGCCTCGACGCCTCGCACCTCGCCGTCGGCGAGCGTCGCCTTCGGCTGGTAGTGGAGGACGAGCTCCCCCTCCTCGAGCGCGCGCCGCAGCTCGCCGACTAGGGTGAGCCGCTCCGGGCGGTAGTGGTCGGTGTGCGCGTCGTAGACCGCGTAGTGCGCCCTCGTCTCCTTGGCCACGTACATCGCCACGTCCGCGCGCTGGAGGAGCGTCTCGACGTCCTCGCCGTGGTCGGGGTAGAGCGAGATCCCGACGCTGGCCTCGACCTCGAGCGGCAGGCCGTCGACGAGGACCGGCTCCTGGAGCGCCTGCGTGATCCGCTCGGCGAGCGCCGTGATCATGTCCGGGTGCGGCACGTCCGGCACGAGGAGCGCGAACTCGTCGCCGCCGAGCCGCGCGACCGTGTCGCCCGGACGCGTTAGGCGCGTCAGCCGCGCCGCGAGCTCCTTCAGCATCAGGTCGCCGCAGTGGTGCCCGAGCGTGTCGTTCACCTCCTTGAACCGGTCGAGGTCCATCAGGAGGAGCGCGACGACGCTGCCGCTACGCGCGCTCGTCCGCAGCGCGTGCTCGACGCGGTCGTGGAAGAGCGCGCGGTTCGGAAGCTGCGTGAGCTGGTCGTGGAGCGCTAGGCGTGCGTTCTCCTCGGCCTGCCGGCGCAGCTTCCGCGAGGCGCCTGCGACGACCCGGAAGAGGCTGACCCAGAGCAGCAGGAGGCCGCCGCCGATCAGCCAGTAAGCGGTCCGCACGTCGCTCGCGATCGCCTGCGTGATCGGCTGCTCGGGGAGGTAGAGCTCGAGGACGCCGCGAACCGCGCCCGCGCCGCCGAAGCGAAGCGGCACCCAGACCGCATACGTCCAGCCGGCGGGAGTGCCCGAGAGCGGGTTCGCGTCGACCTTCGTGCGTCCGGCGACGAGCTTGCCCCGCGCGGCCGTCTGCTGCTGGGGCGACCGCGCCGCCTGGTGGCCGATCGTCGCGCGGTCCTGCGAGTAGAGGACGTTCCCGAGCCGGTCGGAAAGTCGGACGTCGGTGACGCCCGACGCCTTGAGCCCGTCGACGGTCCGGTCGAGGCCGATCAGGTCGCTCTGGCCCAGCCCGTGCCGGAACTCATAGGGCGTCAGCTGCGTCTGGAGCGCCGCGGCGACGAGCGACGCCGACTGCCGCGCGTCTGCATACGCGCGCACGCGGATCTGGTGCTTGAGGTAGCCGGAAAGCCCGTATCCGAGCAGCGCCAGCGGAACCAGGCTGACGAGGGCGAAAGTGGTCAGCAGGTTCAGCCGCCGAAGGCGGCTCCGAAGTGAAAAGCGTGGCCGCACGCGCTGTAAGAGCTTCGGCGCACGCAGTCAGGGGCTGCTCCCCCGAACGGGTGAGCGC
>DASUZD010000264.1:0-2181 GCA_036377055.1 Gaiellaceae bacterium
GCGGCTTTTCGAGCGGCGCCTGGCGGTGCGGCGGCGGGTCGGGATCGACCTCGAGCCGGTCGACGTGACGACCGACGAAGGCGCGAGGCTGCTCAAGAGCTTCGTCTGGGCCGACCAGAACGAGCGCCTCGCGCGAATCGACACTGCGATCGAGTGCGTGCGGGCGGGTCCGCCCGAGCTCGTGCGCGGCGACTACGTCGAGCTGCTCCCGGAGCTGCTCGCGCACCGGCCTGGCGCGCTGACGCTCGTCTACCAGACCGCATCGATGGCGTACCTCACCGACGACGAGCGAGCGCGGGTGTGGGCGACGCTGGAGGAGGCTGGACAGGAGGCGCCCGTAGCGTGGGTGTCGACGACGAACGCGCTCGACCCGGCGTTGAGCGGGTTCGGCCTCGACGCGCGCTTCTGGCCGGGCGAGCGGCGCGTCGTCGCGCACGGCGACTTCCACGGCGCGTGGATGGAGTGGCTCGCGTGATCGTGTCGCGCGACAACGAGCGGCTGAAGCTCGTCCGGAAGCTCGCTGACCGGCGCTGGCGCGACAAGCTCGGGCTCTTCGTCGCGGAGGGGGAGGACCTCGTGGACGCGGCGCGGGCGGCCGGGATCGAGCCCGTCGAGCTGCTCTTCGCCGGCGAGGACGTCGCGCCGGAGCTCCTCGCGGAGGTCTCGGCGCTCGGCCATCCACCGCGCGTCGTCGGCGTCTACCGCCGAGACGATCTTCCTCAGGGCGTGCGGCCGCTGACACTCGCGCTCTGGCGGGTCGGCGACCCCGGGAACGTCGGAACGCTGATCCGGACCGCCGACGCGTTCGGCGCGGGGGTCGCGCTTTCGCCTGGCTGCGCCGATCCAACCGGGCCGAAGGCGCTCCGGGCGTCGATGGGCGCGCTGTTCAGGGCGCCGACGGTGCCCTTCGACGACGCGCCGGAGCCGCGGGTCGCGCTCGTGCCACGTGACGGGGTCCCGCTCGCGGAGCTGGAGCTCGGCCGTCCGGTCACGTTCGTTCTGGGCGCCGAGCGCGAGGGACTCCCGGACGAGGTGCTCGTGCGGTGCGAGGCGCGCGCGACGATCCCGCAGCCGGGGCCGGCCGAGTCGCTGAACGTCGCCGCCGCTGGCGCGATCGCGCTCTACGAAGCCTCGCGCCGCGCCTGAGTCTGCTTACGCTGCTCGAGGCGGTTCTCGAGGAGCGTTATGAGCTCGTCGAGGTGAGCCTCGATCGAGCACAGGCGCTCAACGACCTTCTTCCTCGTCTCCTTCTTCATCGTTGTCGTCCTCCTCGAGGAGCTTGCGGATCGCGCGGACGTTGGCTCGTACCTCGAGCAACACGTTCAGGATAAGCGTCAAGTCATCGGGCGGCTCCACAAGGTCCATGCTCGCGAGGCAGCAACGGTGACGCAAGATGGCTCTTCGAGCCCCGTCTCACGGCCGGCGGGCGATCCAGACGGTGTCCTCGCCGCCCCGATACGGCGTTCGGTCGAACCACCCGTAGCAGGCCTCGACCTCGAAGCCCGCCGCCTCCAGCAGCCGTCGCCACTCGGCGGGCGAGATCCAGGAGAGGATCATCGTCGAGGACGCGTTGTCGTCGCGAACGGACAGCGTCAGCGTCCGCGTGCGGGTGTCCCAGTCGGCGCGCTCGAAGATGCCGTGCTCGCGCTCGAGCCACCGGCCGTGCGTCTGGGCGACGTCGTCCGCGCCCGGGGCGAAGACGTCGAAGACGAGCCGGCCGCCGGGAAGGAGCAGGTCGCGCGCCGCGCGCAAGGCGCTCAGTCGTTCGGCGTCCGTGCGCATGTGCAGGTACGAGCGGAACGGGCAGGTGACGAGCGCCACGCGCTCGCCGACCGGAGGCTTGCGGAGGTCGCCGACGCGCAGGTCGAGCAGCTCGGCGACGCCGGCGAGCGCGGCCTGCTCCGCGCAGACGTCGAGCATCCCGCGGGAGGAGTCGACGCCGATCACGCGGATTCCGGCTGCGGCCGTCGGGATCGCGATCCGTCCGGTGCCGACGCCCAGCTCGACGACCGGTCCGCCCGCCCGTCGCGCCTCGCGGACGTAGAAGTCGACGTCCTCGACGACGCTCGCGCTCCACGGGTCGTAGAGTCGCGCGATCGCGTCGTAGGGGCTGGTGGCCACGCGATCATTGTCCCGCTAGGCTTCGCCCCGTGGCCGCGACGCGCAGCGCCTTCGTCTTTA
>DASUZD010000265.1:0-17086 GCA_036377055.1 Gaiellaceae bacterium
TGCCGCGCGCTGGCCGACCACCGGAAACGGGTTCTCGTCGTAGAAGCGGCCGACGAGCTCCCCGTCGACATCGAAGTACACGTCTGTCGAGAGCAGGTCGAGATCGGGACGCGCCGCCGCCAGCTCACCCAGCGCCTCGAGCGCACCGGGCAGGAGAACGTCGTCGCTGTCGAAGCGCAGGACGAGCTCGCCGGTCGCGGCACGGAGCGCGTGGTTCCACGCCGAGGCGGCGCCGCCGTGCTCGGAGTGCAGCAGGACGACCCGGCCTCGATACGGCGCGAGCGCGGCCGCGAGGTCGTCCGTCGAGCCGTCGTCGCAGACGATCACCTCGAGCGGAGGGACGGTCTGGGCGAACGCCGAGGCCACCGCCTCGGCGATCGTATCGGCCGCCTGGTACGCGGCCATGACGATCGAGATCGTCGGCGCGCCGCCGCGAGGGACGCTGCCGTCCGGGGGCGGTGCGACGAAGCGCCCGGCAGGCTCGTTCGTCACGTGCCGCCCTGCGCTGCGCCGCCTGATGGCCGCGACCTTCCAGAGAAATCTGAGCGAGCCGTCTTCCCGCCGGATCTCGATGCGCGGAACGGCATAGGCGTCGTGGCCCGGCTGCGCCAGCCCCGGCTCCGTCGTGAACGCGCCCCGGAGGCCCGCGGCGGCGGCGGCCGCGGTCACCGCGGAGCTGTACGCGCCGTAGGGGTAGGCGAGGAAGGCGGGACGAGGAAGCCCGAGCGGCTCGAAGTCGGTCAGCGACCCCGCGATCTCGTCGGAGAGCTCGTCGGCGGCCAGGCGGCTGAGCTTGCGATGCGTGCGCGTGTGCGAGCCGATCGCCACCCTCGCCTCGGCCAGCTCGCGCAGCCCGGCGGCGTCGGCCAGGGGCAGCTCGGGAGCGCCGATTTCCGCGTCCCAGTCGCTCGTGCCGCCCACTCGCCGGCTCACGGCGAACGCGAGCGCGGGGACGCCGAGGTCGCGCAGCATCGGCAGCCCTGCGTCGACGAGATCGCGGTAGCAGTCGTCGAAGGTGAGCAGGGCGGCTCGGCGCGGGACGCCGGCGCCGCCTAGATAGCGGCCGAACTCGGCGGCGTCGACGAACCTGAGCCGGCGGGCCAGCAGGCCGAGCTGCCGGCGGAACCTGCGCGGCGGGATGCCCCAGGGCTCGTACGGCGACCCCGCGAGATCGGAGATCGCGTGATAGCAGAGCACCCGAACGGGATGCGCGGCAGGGATGCCGCCCGCTCCGCGGACGCCCTTGAAGTACTCGAGGTTCCGCACTCGGAAGAAGACCCGCACGACGAAGGGCCTCTCGATCCCGGCGCCGAGGCAGAGGAGCGCGAGCGCACCGAGCGGCAGGCGAAGCCAGCGCAGCGCGAACCGGTCGAGCCGGCGGCCGCGGCGCCACCCGCGAAAGATCTGGTCGATCTGGTCGGGGTGCTTCCGCGCCAGCAGCACCGCGCCGCGGCCGAAGTAGCGCCATTGCCGCAGGAGCTGCCGGGGAGTGATGACGTAGCGCTGCCAGCTGATGGCGTCTCCGTTGAAGGCGAGCGTATGGCCGGCCGCGGCGAGCCGCCGCCCCAGGTCGAGGTCCTCGCCGCCGTAGGGACGGGTGAAGTAGGTATCGAATCCACCGACGCTCGTGAAGACGTCGCGGCGGATCGACATCTGGCCGGTGACGAAGTCTTGGAGCTCGACTCTCCCGCCTCGCTGCCTCATGGCCTCTCGGCGCTGCTCGGCCCAGGCGCCGACCGCCTCTGCGAGGAAGCTCGGCGGCGAATCCGGGTGCAGCGGCAGGTGCCCGATCACGGCATCGGCGCCCTCGCGGTGCGAGCGGTCGTGCTCCGCGAGGAGGCGGGGGTGCGCCTCCATGTCGTCGTCGAGGAACAGGAGGAGCTCGCCCGAGGCGGCGGCGGCGCCGCGGTTGCAGGCGGCGGGTCGGCCGGCGTTCGGCTGCTCGACGACGGAGAGCGGGAACGGCGTCGCGAGACCACGCAGCGCCTCGGCCGTTCCGTCGTCGGAGCCGTCGACGACGACCACCACCTCGAACGGCGGCGCGCCCTCCTGCGCTGCCAGCGCCTGTACCGAGGAGACGACCACGTCCCTGCGCTGGTAGGTCGGGATGACGACGCTGAAGCGGAGGGTCACAGCTCGTCTACGGGACGCTTCCAGCGATGGCGCAGGACGACGTCGCCGCCGGTCCGGCGGGCGATCGGCCTCCCGTCGAGCGTTCCCTGCTCGACGTCGAACATCGCGGCGCCCTCGATCAGCTCCTGCTCGACGCCCTGCGCACGCAGCTCGACGTCGACGCGGTAGCGGCCGGGGACGAGGAGGACTTCGTCGAGCTCGCAGACGAAGGCGTTCCCGAGCTCGGTGTCGACCGAGTCGGCCGGCGCCCCGACCGAGCTCGAGAAGTCGGTCACCGGCTGCCCGAGGTTGTTGTGGATCGTGAAGGCGCACGACATGCTCGGGACGACGGCCGTGACGTGGAACACGAAGCGGGCCGGGCGGCCGGTGACGAGGAGCCCCGGCGCGCTCGTCGCGTCGCTCGAGATCTCGACTGCCCGCACGCGATAGTTGTGCCAGCCGCGGGTGTCGGTCCTCGCCAGCAGGTCCTCGGTCATCGCCTGCTCGACCTGACGGAGGTATTCCGCGACCGCGTCGGCGATCGGCGCGTCCGCCCGCACGCGCCCTTCGTCTAGGAAGACGCCACGCCGGCAAAGCGCCTGGATGACGGCCATGTTGTGACTGACGAAGAGAACCGTCCGCCCTTCTCGCGCGACGTCTCCCATGCGCCCGAGGCACTTCCTCTGGAAGGCGGCGTCACCCACGGCGAGGACCTCGTCCACGAGCAGGATCTCGGGTTCGAGGTGCGCGGCGACCGCAAAAGCCAGCCGCACCTGCATCCCGCTCGAGTAGCGCTTGACCGGGGTGTCGAGAAATCGCTCGACCTCGGCGAAGGCCACGATCTCGTCGAAGCGAGCGTCGATCTCGGCCTTCCGCATGCCGAGGATCGAGCCGCTCAGGTAGACGTTCTCGCGGCCGGTCAGCTCCGGATGGAAGCCGGTTCCCACCTCGAGCAACGATCCGACGCGGCCCTTGATCTTGGCTCGGCCCGAGGTCGGCTCCGTGATGTGCGAGACGATCTTGAGCAGCGTGGTCTTGCCCGCGCCGTTCCGCCCGATGAGGCCGACCACGTCCCCTTGCTCGATGTCGAGGGAGACGTCCCGGAGCGCCCAGATCGAGTGATCCTCTCGCGAGGCGCCGTTCCGGCCCGGCCGCAGGCGGGCGAGCGACGAGGACGCCCGGCTCGCGATCGCGTCGCGCAGCGTCGGGTGCTTCTGGAGGCGAGCGCCCAGCCGGTACTGCTTCGACAGGCTCTCCGTGCGGATGACGACGCGGCTCATCGTCAGATCACGTCCGCGAACGTCTTCTCGGTCCTCCCGAAGTAGAGGACGCCTGCGGCGAGGACCACGAGACCGCTGAGGGCGGAGACCAGCATCAAGAGCCCGGGCGGCGAGGCGGCGCCGGCGAGGGCCCAGCGGAAGCCGAGCACGACGCCCGCCATCGGATTCAGGCCGAAGAGCGTCCGCCAAGGCTCGTGAAGCCTGTCGATCGAGTAGACGATCGGCGTGGCGAAGAGCCACAGCTGCACCAGGAAGGGAACCACGAAGCGCACGTCTCGATACTTGACGTTCAGCGCCGCGAGCCAGGCGCCGAGACCGGTCGCGGCGGCCGCCGTGAGCAGGACGAACGCCGGAAGGGCGAGCGCGCCGATGCTGGGGCCGATCCCGTAGTAGGCCTGGAGGCCGACGAGGATCACGAAGGCGAGCACGAAGTCGACGGCCGCGCCCAGAACGGGAGACGCGACGACGAAGATGCGCGGGAAGTAGACCTTCGTGACGAGCTGCTGGTTGCCGACCAGGCTGTTCGATGCGAACACCACGGCGGTCGAGAAGAAGTACCAGGGGACGAGCGCCGCGTAGGAGAAGATCGGGTATGGGATCCCGGACGAGCTGATCTTGGCGACGTGCCCGAAGACGACCGTGAACAGGATCATCGCGAGCACCGGCTGGAGCACCGCCCAGGAGACGCCGAGCAGCGTCTGCTTGTAGCGCACCTTGATGTCCCGCCAGGTGAGGAAGTAGAGGAGCTCGCGATAGGCCCACAGCTCACGCGGCCGGACGGACGGGAACCCACGGGTCCGCTCGACGACGACGTCGAAGTCGTCTTCGTCGCGGACAGCCTCCGCCGTCCGGGACGGAGCCTCGATCGTGCTCACGGCGCGCAGCCTAGCCATCGCCCCAGTCTGATCGGCGTCTCGGAGAGACCGGATGAGTAGGCCCGCCACGGTCGCCGATATCGTGAGCGACCTGACGAGATGAGACGCCTGCTCGCCCCGCCGGCCGAGACCGTGACGTCCGGCGACGTTCCCTCCCCGGTTTCCGATGGAGAGTAAGGCCGCACCCGAGCCGGCGGTCGACGCCGGCCCCTCGCAGGCAGCGGCGAGGACAACCGGCGCGTCGGTCGTCCGCGGCGGGCTGTGGAGCGCGGCGAGCAACCTCGCGCCGCAGCTCTTCACGCTGGCGATCTCGATCGCGGGGGCGCGCTTTCTCGGGCCGAGCGGCCTCGGCCGCCAGAGCTTCATCGCCTTCGTCGCCCTCTCGGCGCAGAACCTCTTCGGCCTCGGCGTCCCGATCGCCCTGATGCGGACCGTCGGCGAGTCGTTCGGAGCCGGGCGGCGCGGCGAGGCGCGCGGGCTCGTCGCCTGGACGTGGCGGCTCGCTCTGCCGGGTGCGGCCTCGGCGCTCGTGGTGCTGGCCGGGGCCGCCTTCGCCGGGGCGGAACCGCGGACGGCCTGGATCCTCGCCGCGGCCACCGCGGCGTCCGGGGTCCTGAACGCGATCCCGGGCGCGGTGCTGATGGGCCTTCAGCGCTGGCGCGACATCTCGATCGTGATCATCGCCGTCAACGGCGCCGGCGCCGTCGTCACGATCCTCGTGCTCGCGCTCGGCGGCGGCGTCACGGGCATGATCGCCGTGCAGCTCGGCGTCGCGCTGACGATGCTCGCGGCCATCAGCACGATCGCGCGCCGGCGCCTCGTCGACGCCGCGCCGGCCACTGCGCCTCCCGGGCCGCTGCGGTGGAGCATGCTCCGTTACGCGGGCTCCGCGCTCGCCGGGTCGCTGATCACGCTGATCGTCTTCCGCCGCTCGGAGTTCTTCTTCCTCGAGCACTACGCGAACGACCGGCAGGTGGCGCTGTACTCGGTCGCGTTCTCGGCCGTGATGACGCTCGTCCTCGTCCCGCAGGCGCTGGCGAGCGTCGTGTCCCCGGCGGTAGCGACGCTCTACGGGGCCGGCCAGCACGACCGCATCCGGACCGGGTACGGCCGCACGCTGCGGCTGCTGCTCCTCGCCGGGCTTCCGATCACCGCCGGCGCGCTTGCGCTCGGCCCGGAGACGCTCAGGCTCGTGTTCGGCCACGGCTTCGCAGGTACGAAGGTGCCGCTCCTCCTGCTGCTCCTCCCGTTTCCGATCATCCCGCTGATGAACGCGAGCTACTCGCTCATCGTCGGCCTCGGCAAGATCCGCTTCCCGCTCGTCGTCGGAACCGGGTCGGCGGCGCTCAACATCGCGCTCGACTTCGCGCTCATCCCCCACCACGCGGCCATCGGGGCCGCGATCGCGAACGGCTGCGCCCAGGCCGCGACGGCGCTGGCGACGATCGCGTACGGAATACGGCTCGCCGGGCCGCTGCGCTGGGAGGCGTCGGCGCTGCTGCGAACCGCCGTCGCCTCGGCCGCCGCCGGCGGTGTCGCCTTCGCGGCGCTCGAGGGTCTCGGCGACGCGGCCGGTGTCGTCGTCGGGCTGGCCGCTGGCGCAGCGACGTTCGTCGCGCTCGCGGCGACGCTGCGGATCCTGTCGCAGGACGACGCGGGCTGGCTCGAGCGGAGCTTCGGCGGCCGGGTCGGCGTCGTCGCCCGACGCCTCGGGGCACGGGCGTGATCGTCGCGGCGCCGCCTCCGGACGGGCCCGTCGCGCCCGGCTCGACGCCGACGTTCTCCGTCGTCGTCGCCGCCTACCAGGCCGCCGGGACGATCGGCGAGGCGCTCGCGTCAGCGTTCGGCCAGACGGCGCGGCCGCACGAGATCGTCGTCTGCGACGACGGCTCGACCGACGACCTCCACGCCGCGCTCGCGCCCTACCTCGAGCGGATCGTGCTCGTCCGCAAGGAGAACGGCGGCGAGGCATCGGCGAAGAACGCGGCCGCACGCGCGGCCACCGGCGACTTCGTCGCGATCCTGGACGCGGACGACGTCTACCTCCCGGGGCGGCTCGCCGCGCTCGCGGAGCTCGCCGAGGCGCGGCCCGACCTCGACCTGCTCACGACAGACGCGTGGCTCGAGCTCGACGGGAAGGACCTGCGCCGCGTCTACGGCCCCGACTGGACCTTCGAGGTCGTGGACCAGCGCCGCGCGATCCTCGAGCGGAACTTCGTCTTCGGCCACGCTGCCGTCCGGCGCAAACGCTTCCTCGAGCTCGGCGGCTTCGACGAGTCGATCCGCTACACGACGGACTGGGAGTGCTGGATGCGGCTCATCCTCTCGGGCTCGCGGGCCGGCGCGGTGCTCGAGCCGTTGTCGCGCTACCGCGTCCGCGCGGAGAGCCTCTCGGCCGACCGCGAGAGCATGACCGCGGGCCGGATCCAGAGCCTCCGGAAGGGGCTCCAGCACACGTCGCTTCGGCCGGAGGAGCGCGCGGCCGGAGAGGCGACGCTCGCCGTCCACGAGCGCGAGCTCCGCGCGCTGCGGCTCCGCTCGGCGCTCCGGCGAGAGGACCCTGGCGCCCGCCGGCTCGCGCTCTCGGTCGGCCTCGCGCGGACGACGCCGCTCGCGACGCGCCTCAAGGCGCTCGCCGGCGCGGTGGCGCCGAAGCTCGTCGGCCGGCTGCTTCGCCGCCGCGAGGAGCGGGCGTGGGTCGGCGCCGGCGGGACGACCGTCGAGCGCGTCTAGCGTCCCAACGCGCGGGCAGCAGCTCGCCGGTCGCGACCTTCCAGAGGAACGACAGGCGGCTGTCCCACGCCTTGACGCCGATGCGCCGGAGGAGGTACGGGTCTGTTCCCGCGCCGTTCCGGCCGGGGCTGGTGGTGAAGGCCGCGCGGTAGCCCGCTGACGCTGCGGCCGCGCGCGCCGCCTCGTCGCTCCGACCGTGCGGGTATGCGAGCAGCGGCGTGAAGACGCCCCGTTGCTCGAGGTCGCGCCGCGAACCCTCCAGCTCGTCGGCAAGCGCGGCCGGCTCGAGGCCGGGGAGCGACGCATGGCGTCGCGTGTGCGACCCGAGCCCGACGCCGGCTTGCGCGAGCCGCTCCAGCTCCTCCCACGATGCGACCGGCTCGTCGCCCGCCCACCACGACCGCCCGCCGACCTCGTGCGTCGGCACGAACACGAGCGGCCTGACCGCCGCGTGCCGGAGGAACGGCTCGACGACGTCGCGGAAGGCGTCATCCGCGGTGACGACGAAGCTCCGGCGCGGAAGCGCGTGCCGGTCGCCGCTGTGGAACGCGATCAGGTCCTCGGGCGCGAGCGGCCGGAACCCGAGCCAGCGCAGCAGGCGCAGCTGCCGCGCGAACAGCTCCGGCGGGAGATCGAGCCGCTCCTGCCCGTCCTTCCCCTCGCCCGCGAGCCGGTGGTAGTAGAGCGCGACGTACGAGCTGCGCGTGAGGCGGCGCCATTCATCGCTGGTCGCCGCGGCGCGCACGCCGGCCCAGAACGCGACGTCGGCCGGGCGCACGCTTCGTGGCAGGCGGACGAGCAGGCGCCGCGCGATCCTGCGCTTCCGGCCCGCGTCGAACCAGCCGCCGAGCTCCGTCCCGGCGACCGCCCGTGGATCGGCACGGAGCGTTTCGACGGCGCGGCGGCCGCGCGCCTCCGCGTCCTCCGGCACACGTGGTCGGTCTGACATCCCGTCGCGGTAGTTTCGCCCACGTGCCCGCGACGCCTGCCCGCACGCGCCTGATCTGCTTCTACACGGACTCGACGCTCGTCGGCGGCGCCGAGACGAGCCTCGGCCACCTCGTCGCCGAGCTCGACCCCGGGCTCGACGTGATCGTGCTCGGCGTCGACTCCCGGGTGGTCGAGCGCGTGGCTTCGCGGAGGCCCGGCACGGCGACCGAGGTTCTCCCGCCGGCCGAGACGAAACGCGACGCCGCCGCGTTCGTCGCGCACCTGCGCGCACTCCGGCGCCTGCGACCGGACGTGTTCCACGCGAACCTCACGAGCCCGGGCTCGTGCCGCTACGCGCTCCTCGCGGCGCTCCTCGTCCCCGGCGTTCGGGCGGTCGCCGTCGAGCAGCTCCCCTACCCGATCGCAGGCCGGCTCCAGCTCGCGCTGAAGCGGTGGACGTCGAAGCGGCTCGCGGCCCACGTCGCCGTCGGCGAGGGCGCGGCCCGCGAGATCGAGGCGTTCGTCGGGCTCCGCCACGGCTCCGTGAGGTCGATCCCGAACGGCGTCCCGGACGTCCCGCTCGAGCCGCTGCCGCGCCCGTTTGCCGGGCCGACCGTCGGCTCCCTCGGGCGGCTCGACCGCCAGAAGGGCTTCGACGTCCTGCTCCGGGCGCTCGAGG
Source organism: Gaiellaceae bacterium (assembly GCA_036377055.1). Taxonomy (GTDB): domain Bacteria; phylum Actinomycetota; class Thermoleophilia; order Gaiellales; family Gaiellaceae; genus DASUZD01. The sequence continues at coordinate 8,610 of DASUZD010000265.1, forward strand.
AGCTGCCCGAGGCGTCGCTGGTGCTCGTCGGCGACGGGCCCGAGCGCGCCGCTCTCGAGGCGCAGGCTTCGGGCACTGGGCTGACAGGCCGCGTCCTCTTCGCCAGCTGGGCCGACGAGCCGCGCCGCCACCTGACGACGTTCGACGTCTTCGTCCTCCCGTCGCGCTTCGAGGGCTTTCCGCTCAGCGTCGTCGAGGCGATGCTCGCCGGCCTGCCGGTCGTGGCCACGGCCGTCGGCAGCGTGTCGGAATCCGTGCGCGAGGAGGAGACAGGCCTGCTCGTGCCGCCGGAGGACCCGCACGCGCTCTCGAGCGCGCTCGACCGAACGCTGAAGGCGCCCGAGCTTCGTGCCGAGCTCGGGCGGCGCGGCCGCGAGCTCGCGCTCGAGCGGTTCACAGCCGCCGCGATGGCGCGCTCGTTCGAGGCGCTCTACGAGGAGATTCTGCGCTGAGCCTTCGCAGCGCCGACATTCGCTTCCTCCTGCCGCACCCGCCGCGAACCGCGTTCGTCGCGCCCGGTCTCGAGAGCTGGCGCGACGGCCTCGTCGAGGCAGGCGTCGAGATCGTCGACGGACGAGCGGACCTTGCGGTCGTGCGCGCGTCCGATCCGCTGCCCGAGGCCGAGGCGCTGGTCGTCGTCGGCCGCGGCGGCCGCCGCACCCTCCGCGGCCACTCAGGCGTCCGCCGCTTCGCGGCGCTGCCCGGCCCGCGGGAGCCGCACCTGATCGTCCCGGTCGACCGTCCGCGCGTGGCGTCCTACGCGATCCGGCAGTGGACGGTGCCTCACACTCCGCTGCTGCGCCGCCGCAACGACGTGGCGCGGCTCGCGATTCGGCTCGGGTCGTTTCCCGACCTCGCGCGCTCCTTGACGGTCGCTGCGCCCGAGGGACCGCCGTTCGTCGTGGCCGCGGCCGCCGACCTCGGCGTTCCGCCAGAGGCCGACTGGTTCCTGACGCTGGGCGAAGGAGACGCCCTGACGCGCGCCGTCTTCCAGCTGTTCGAGCCGCGTGACGACGAGCCGCGGTGGGTCCTGAAGTTCGCGCGCGTCCGCGGCTACACGGCGCCGTTCGAGCGCGACGAGCGCGGGCTGCGCCTCGCCGAGCAGTCGGGCGACGTCGTCGCGCGGCACGCGCCGCGCCTGCTCGGGCGCTTCGAGGTCGACGGGCTCGCCTGCTCGCTCGAGTCCGCCGCCGCCGGCCGCCGGCTGACCTACCTGCTCCAGAGGCGCGGCTCGCGCGAGGCAAAGCTCCGCGAGATCGAGGCGGTCGCCGCTTGGGCGGTCGACGTCGCGCGGACGACTGCGGCCCCGGCCGACGCGCTCCTCGACGAGCGGCGTCGGCTCCAACAGGACGTGCCCACGCGGTATCCGCAGGCGCCGCCGGACCTCGTGTCGAGGCTGCCGGCGCTCCCCGCGGTGCTCCAGCACAACGACCTCGGCTGCTGGAACGTGGTCGTCGGCAGGCGCGGGTTCACCGCCGTCGACTGGGAGTCGGCGCGCCGTCACGGTCTCCCGCTCTGGGACCTCCTCTACTTCCTGGTCGACGCGCTCGTCCACCTCGACGGCGCCTGGCAGCCGGGACGGCGCGAGACGCACGCGGCGCGACTGCTGCTCGGCGAGACCCGCTCCTCGGAGGTTCTCTTCCGCTGGGTCCGCGCGGCGGTCCGGGCGCTCGAGCTGCCCGCCGACGCGGTCGGCCCCGTCGTCACGCTCGGCTGGCTTCATCACGGCCTCTCACCGGTCGCGCGAGACGCGGCGAGCAGCGCGCTCGCGCCGGGCCTCCGCTCCGCCGGAACCTTCGCCGAATGGATGGTCGAGGTGTGGCTCCGAACACCCGGCCTCGGCCCCGGCTGGTCGAGCTGGCGCCGCTAGCGACGCCTCCCCGTCCCCCGCAAGAGGGCAGGGACGGGAAAGATCGAACTAAACCTCTACACTCCAGATGCCGAGCAAGGCTCTAGAGGAGCGTCCGCCCAGACGCCCAAGATCCCTTCCACCCGCACGTCAGCTCATATGCCATGACTTCTGGAGGAGCCGAAGCTCTCAAAGCGGCAATTCGCCGCTCGCTGCTGCTGATCGCCCTGCTCATCCTGCTCGGGATCGTCGCGGTGAACGCGTTCAAGCAGCTTCGCGGGCCGCGCTACGAGGCGCACGCGCGGGTGCTGATCTCGACGACGTCGATCGCGCAGATCATCACCCAAACGGTCCCGCCGTTCGTCGATCCGAACCGGATCGAGGCGACGGCGAGAGCGCTCGCGGGCTCGCCTGACGTCTACAACCTCGCGGCGGAGCGGGTCGGCAACTCGCTCGGCACTCCGGCCGACATGGCGGGCGCGACGAGCGTCTCGGGCGGGACGGACGACGACATCCTGACCTTTACCTCGACGAGCGACGACCCACGTGTCGCATCCGGGACGGTGAACGCCGTCGCGAACGCCTACGTCGTCTTCCGCGCCGACCTGACCGGGTCGACGATCAGACAGACCGCGGCGGAGCTTCGCTCGAAGCTCGACACGCTGAAGCCGAACGATCCGGCTCGCACGGACATCCAGAAGCTGCTCAACACGCTCGACGCTCTTTCGACGAGCTCCCGTGACGCGAAGGTGATCCAGACCTCGTCGTCCGCGACGAAGACGAGTCCCGCGCCGGTCAAGGACTCGTTGCTCGGCTTCTCCATCGGCCTCGTGATCGCGCTCCTCGTGGTCGCCGTACGCGAGGCGATCGACACGACCGTCCGCTCCGAGAGCGACGTCGAGGACCTGCTCGCGGTGCCGGTGCTCGCGACCGTGCGAAGCCTCCCCCGGCGAACGAAGATGGTCACGTACGGCCGGCACGAGGCGTCGTTCAGCGACACCTACGCGCTGCTCGCCGCGAACCTCGCGCAGGCGCGCGGAGACGGGAAGCGGGAGGTGCTCGCGGTCACGAGCGCCGTCTCGCGCGAGGGGAAGACGACGACGGCTGCGAACCTGGCCGTCTCCCTCGCCCGGCGCGGGATGAACGTCATCCTCTGCGACTTCGACTTCCGCAAGCCGGCGCTGGCCGAGCTCTTCCAGATCCCCAAGGAGTCGCAGGGTGTCCTCCAGGTGCTCGCGGGCGACACGACGCTCAATGAGGCCCTCTGGTCGGTGACGCTGAGCGGCGCGCGGCCCCGGATCTCGCAGAACGGCTTCGGCCCCCTCCCCGAGGGCGCGCCGTCAGGGAACGGAGAGTCCGCCCCGACGGGATCGCTCCACCTTCTCGCGTCCGGCGGCACGGTGAGGACGTCGATCGCGCACGGGCCGGAGCTCGCGCCGCTCTTGAAGCAGCTGCGGGCACAGGCGGACTTCGTGATCCTCGACACGCCTCCCGCGCTGCTCACCGTCGAGATGGCCGAGCTCTCGAAGCTCATCGACGACGTGCTCGTCGTCGTCCGCCAGGGGCGAGTCACGCAACGCAGCCTGCGGTCGCTGGGTCGTCAGGCGCGGACGTGGCCGGCTGAGCTCGCCGGCGCCGTGATCACGGACGCTCCGGGCGACGACCAGTACGCGTACTACGGGAGCCGCTAGCGCCGTTGCGCTCGTCCCGCCTCCTGCTCCCTCGGGCTGACGTCCTCCTGCCCGCGACGGGGGCGGTGGGGACTCTCCTCGCTGCGTACCTCTCGGTCCGGATGGGGGCCGAGATCGGCTTCGGTCTCGTGCTCCTGGTCACGCTGTTCATGGCCTCGGTGCTCGGGTTCCTCGTCGCGCCGCACGTGATGTTCGCGTTGACGATCCCGCTCTTCGCGCTGATCCCGGCGGCCAAGCTGTTCGTCAGCCCGAAGGTCGGTCCCGTGAAGGACCTGGTCAGCCTCGCCGCGATCATCGCGGCCGCCGCCGTGTTCTCGGTCGAGAGGCGTCCCGGCCGCCGGCACGTCCTCCCCGACAACAAGGTCCTGGTCGCAGTCGCGTTCATCCTCGGCCTCTACATGGTGAACGTAGGCGGCGGCCACGACATCGCCTGGGCGCAGGGGGTGCGTCTCATCGGGGAGCCGCTGCTCCTGCTCGTCGCGGGCTTCATCCTCGTGGATCCACGAAGGACGCTCCGGTACGCGATCCCTTCGCTCGTCGCGACGGCCTGCTTCGAGGCGACGTACGGCCTCTTCCAGCAGGTCGTCGGCCCCTGGTGGCTACGAGGCTGGGGATACTCGTTCGCCCACCAGCTCCGAACCTACAACGGCCACCTCCGGAGCTTCGGCACGTTCGACGAGACGTTCGCGTACACCGCGTTCCTCCTCTTCGGCCTGGTCGCCGTCATCTTCTGGATGCGTCGCGGCCCGCTCGCCGCAGCCTGCGGGACGTTGCTGACGGCTGGGATCGTGGTCGGCTTCGTGCGAACCGCGATCTTGATCTTCGTCGCGCTGGTGGGGCTCTGGATCGGACGCAAGGGCAATCTGACCTCGGCGCTGCTCGTCGTGGCCGCCGCGATCGCCGCGGCATTCGCGATCCTCGTGACGAGCGCCGGCGGGTCGGAGACGACGAAGTACGAGTCGCGATCGTCGAGCCTGACGCTCAACGGACGGACGTCCGCGTGGAAGGCCGCTCTCGGAGACCCATCGACCTGGCCTCTCGGCCGGGGCGTCGGGATAGTCGGCACGGCGGCTCAGCGCGCGGAGGTCTCCCTGGCGCCCGGCGCGAGCTCGGGCACCCAGGCGCGTGCGGTCGACTCGGGCTACCTCGCGACGATCGCCGACGTCGGCTTCATCGGCCTCGCGGTCCTGCTCGCGCTCCTCGGCCGTCTGATCGGGCTGGCGACCGCCGCCATCCGAGCGAGGCGCGATGCCGGGTGGTTCGCACTCGGCCTGATCACGGTGATCATGATCGACGCCGTGACGCGCGCCTCGTTCACCGGCTTCCCGACTGCCTTCCTCGCCTTGCCGCTCATAGGAGTCGCACTTGCTTCGGCGAAGCAGATCGACCGCCTCGAGGCGCGGGATCCCACGCTCCGCCTTCGGCGCTGAGTCCAGGGCCGATGATCGACACCCACTGCCATCTCCTCCCGGCGCTCGACGACGGACCGCAGCGCATGGAGTCCGCCATCGAGCTGGCCGAGCAGCTCGTCGCCGCCGACATCTCGTTCGTTCTGTGCACGCCGCACTTCTCGCGTCTCTTCCCGACGAGCGCCGACCTCGCGCGCGAGCGGCTCCTGGAGCTTCGCGGCGAGCTGTTCACGCACGGGATACGCCTCAAGCTCAGCCTCGCGGCCGAGGTGAGCCCCGGCCTGCTGGTCTCGGCGACCTCCGAGGAGCTGCTCGCCCGCCGCGTCGGCGCCTTCCTCCTCGTCGAGCTCGAGCCGGACACGCCGGTCGGCTTCCTCTCGGTCGCTGTCGACGCGCTCGCCGAGCTCGACCTGCGCCCGATCTTCGCCCACCCGGAGAGAAGCCGCGCCATCCGGATGAGTCCGCGGCTGCTCGAGGAGGCCCGCGCGCGCGGCGCCCTCGTGCAGGTGGTCGCGCCGAGCCTCACGGGTCGCTGGGGAGGCGAGGCGGCGACCGCTGCGTGGCGCTTCCTCGAGGTCGGCTGCGTCGACCTGCTCGCGAGCGACGCGCATCGCGCGCGGCGCGAGGGCACGCACATCGCACGTGCGCGGAGGCTGGTCGAGGAGCGGTTCGGGCGCGCGAGGCTCGTCGACCTGACGGAGCGGGGCCCGGCCGCGGTCGTCGGCCGGTCGCCGCAGCCGGCGTGACGGCCCTCCACGACGCGACGGCGGTCGTCCTGAACTGGCGGACCGCGGAGCACACGATCCGCTCGGTCCGAGCCTTGCTCGCCGAGGGGCTCGCGCCGGAGCAGATCGTCGTCGTCGACAACGCCTCCGGCGACGGCAGCGTCGCCCGGATCCAGGCCGAGCTGCCGCTCTCGCCGCTCGCGCTCGACGAGAACTTGGGCTTCGCCCGCGGCAACAACGCAGGCGCCCGTAAGCGGCCGGCCGCGGCCTATCTCTTCGTGAACAGCGACGCGTTCGTCCACGCTCCCGGCAGCGTGCCCCGCCTGCTCGAGGCGGTCCGGGAGCCTCGCGTCGGCCTCGCCATTCCGCGGCTCTTGAACGAGGACTTGACGCTTCAGCCGAGCGTCGTCCCGACCAGCTCCCCCCTCCCCGAGCTCGTCCGCGCCTCAGGTCTCTCGCGCTTCGTGCCGAACCGGATGCAGCCTTCCGTCGGCACGCACTGGGACCACGGCGAGTCGCGGGCGGTCCAGGCGGCGACCGGAGCCGTCATCGCGGTCCGCGACGCGGCGTGGGCAGCGCTCGGCGGCTTCACCGAGCACCGCTTCATGTACGCCGAGGACCTCGATCTCTTCTGGCGCGCGGGCGAGCTGGGCTGGGAGACGCGCTTCGTCGCCGACGCCGAGTTCGTGCACCTGGGCGGCGCCTCCACGAGCGCGCGCTGGACCGACGCGGAGCGCGCCGAGCGCGTCGCGCGGGCACAGGCGGCGATGATCCGCGAGCACCTCACCCGCTCGCGGGCGACGCTGACGCTCGCGCTGATGGCGCTCGGCGTCGGCGGCCGGGCGCTGGTCTATCGCGCGCTCGGCGACCGCGCCGCCAGCAAGACGATGATCGGCTGGCTCCGCGGGTACACGGCCGGCGCTCGCGACCCGGGCTAGGAGAAGCCGAGCACTCGGCGGAAGAGCTCGAGCACGCCGCTCGCTGTCCGCTCCCACGAGTACCTGCTGACGGTCGCGGCGCCGCGAGCCCGGAGCTCGTCGCGGAACGGTTCGTCGCTCACGACGCGACGGATCGCGGCGGCCCAGGCCTCCTCGTCGCCCAGCGGTAGGAGCAGCGCGCCCGAGCCCGAGATCTCCCGCAGTGCCGGGATGTCGCTCGCGAGGACCGGGCAGCCGCGGGACATGGCCTCGAGCGACGTGAACCCGAACCCCTCGTAGGTCGACGGCAGGACGACCGCGAGCGCCGAGCGGTACAGCCGGTCGAGCTTCGTGTCCGAGACGTCGGTCGCGATCTCGATCCGGTCTCGCGCGCTCGCCGCGGCGATCGCCTCGGTCGTCTCCGCCAGGCCGCCGCGTGCTCGCCCAGCGAGGATCAGGCGGGCCGGCACGCCGGCCCGGTCGAACGAGCGCACGAGAAACGGCAGGTTCTTGTTCGGGCCGAGGTTGCCGACGTAGACGAGGAAGGGCGCGCCTCCGTCGTCCGAGCGCTCGGGAGCGTCGCCGGGAGCGACGCCGAGCCCCGGTCCGGAATGGACGACGGTGATCTTCGCGGGGTCGACGTCGAAGTAGCGGAGCGTCTCGTCCTTGGCGAATTGGGACACTGCCACGAGGGCACGTGCGTGGGCGAGCGCCCACGGGTAGAGCCGGCGCTTGTAGGTGTTGCGGAGGAGCCCGAAGCCGTGCACGACCGTGGCGTCGTGCACCGTCGCGACGAAAGGCCGCCGCGGCGCCAGCACCGGGCCGGTCACGTCGAAGAAGTGGTAGAGGTCGGGCCGCCGGCCGCGGAGCGCGACGTGCTCGAGGAGCAACCGGCCGGGCCCGGCGTTGACCCTCCGCCCTCGGCCGGCCACGATCTCGACGGGAATCGAGGTCGCGCCGACGGCGTCCGCGCCGGCCGCGGTCGTCAGCAGGGAGAGCGAGAGATCGGGGTAGGAATCGGCGACCCGATCGAGCGCTCGAGACAGCGCCGCCGCGTAGCGAGGGACGCCCGAATGGCCGCCGGCGATGAGGCCCACGAGGCACACGTTTGCCCGGCGCGAAGCGGCTCTAGGACTCGTCTGCGCCGATCCGTAGGTCCGATCGATCGCCACGACGGGCCATTACACACGATGTCGTAGGACCGGAACGCCGTCGGGCAAGTCCCCCTTTCGAGGGATCAGGGGGTCCCAGAGGGCGTCCGAAACGAGTTTTTGCATGACCCGCCGCCGCCTCGCAGTAGTTCTGCTGGTCCTAATACTCGGCGCCGCACCCGCCGCCGCAGGTAACGGAAACCCGCCCGGCCAGAGCCCTCCGTCGAACGTCTCCGCTCCGACCGTCAGCGGCACGGCGATGCAGGGCGCGACGCTCACAGCCTCTCTCGGCTCGTGGAGCGGGGTCTCGATCTCGTACACCTACAACTGGAACCGCTGCGACACGACCGGGGCCAACTGCAAAGTCTTCGCGAGCGGTTCGACGATGAGCACGTACGTCCTCGCCGCCCTCGACGTCGGCTCGACGATCCGCGTCACCGTGGCCGCTTCGAACAGGAACGGCTCGGTCTCGTCCACGTCCGCGCCCACGGCCGTCGTCGCCCCGGCTCCGGCGCCGCCCACGACCACGCCCCCGCCGGCGAACACGGCCCTGCCGGCCATCTCGGGCACGGCGACCGCCGGGAACACGCTCAGCGCCTCGACCGGAACCTGGTCCGGCAGCCCGACCTCGTACGGCTACTCGTGGCGCCGCTGCGACTCGACCGGCGCCAACTGCGCGGCGATCTCGGGCGCCACCGGCGCGTCCTACACGCTCACCTCCTCGGACGTCAACTA